>NZ_CP101466.1:4200000-4557566 GCF_024362385.1 Arthrobacter sp. DNA4 | reverse complement strand
CAATCGGTTCCCTCAAAACTTGCTATGCCTGCATTGCCTGCAGCCCCAAGTCCGGAACCAGGGTGCTGGCCCAGCTTAATCCACAGGGTTATGCACAGTCCGTGGATAATCGGCTACTGGGACACTCTAGGGGATGAAAAGCCTAGAAGATAGCTGGCTATCCGGCTGTGGATAATTACACGGTTGTGGTTCCCGAAGCACCCCTGTGAGCCACTTCATCCACAGGCTGTTGGGGATACTTAGGAACAGCTGGGGACAGCCGTTACGGGGCGCCCCGGTTTGACTCGGGCTTGCAGATTGCCCTAACGTTGTGAAGTCCTTTGTGTCCGCTTTTTGGCCCCATCTGAACATCCAAGCGCAATGCGCCTGGAGCAGCCGGGGGAAGCGTGCATATACAAAACTTAGCGTCGGCCAGTTCTTCCCCATTACTGATCGGGTGGGCGCACCTTTGATCCACTGGAGTAACTAACGTGAGCAAGCGGACTTTTCAGCCGAATAACCGCCGTCGAGCCAAGAAGCACGGCTTCCGCCTTCGTATGCGTACCCGTGCTTACCGTGCCATCCTGGCAGCCCGTCGTGGCAAGGGCCGCACCGAACTGTCGGCCTAAATAACTGGCTTATCGGTAGACATTCCTTTGCGAGTTTAAGGTGCTGGCCACCCGCAACCGCCTGAGGACCTCAACTGATTTTTCAACAACTGTACGTTCCGGTGTCCGCAATGGGCGCCGGAACGTAGTGTTATATGCGGCAGCCATTGCTGCCGACGAACCCAGCCGGATCGGGTTCATTGTTTCCAAGAGTGTAGGGAACGCTGTGGTCAGGAACCTCGTTAAGAGGAGACTGAGAGAAGCGGGTGCTGCATCGTTGCGCGAGCACGGTACAGGACTCGCTATCGTGGTGCGGGCGCTTCCTGCGTCCGCCTCGGCCAGCTGGGACCAGCTGCTGTCGGACTACAACGCTGCACTGGAATCGACGCTGAACCGGCTGGCCGGCCGCCCTCCACGGGCTGCCGCCAAGGGTTCAGCCGGTACAACACAGGAGGGGACACCGCGTGCCTAACGCCACCGCCGTCGTCGCCCATCTCCGCAACGTGATTGCCGCCGTCGGGAAGTTCCTCTGGAACCTGCCCCGGAACATCCTCATCCTTCTGCTGATGGCCTACCGCAAGGTGGTTTCTCCCTTGTACGGTCCAGTCTGCCGATTCTTCCCTTCATGCTCGGCCTATGCCCTGGAAGCGGTCACCGTCCACGGCGCCGTCAAGGGAAGCTGGCTTGCCGCCCGGCGGCTTGGCCACTGCCACCCATGGAACGCCGGTGGAGTGGACCACGTCCCCGCCGGCGGCCGGGAATGGCCTGCAGGCCAGACCCCCACAATTGTTGTGCTGAACAATCCGGACAGGTACCTGGTTGCTCGGACTGATGAAGAAGGCCGCAGTGCGGCCTGACGAATAGGGATAAGTATGGACTTCTTTGGAACAATCATGGCCCCGTTCAAGTGGCTGGTTTCAATCATCATGATTGGATTCCACGATGGCCTGAGCGCCATCGGGATGCCCGCTGCGAACGGCTGGACGTGGACACTGTCCATCATCGGACTGGTGCTGGTGATCCGTGCCGCACTGATCCCGGTATTCGTCAAGCAGATCAAGGCCCAGCGCGGCATGCAGCTGCTGCAGCCGGACCTGAAGAAGCTCCAGGACAAGTACAAGGGCAAGACTGACCAGCTGTCCCGCCAGGCGATGGCCCAGGAACAGATGGCCATGTACAAGAAGCACGGGACCAACCCGTTCTCGGCGTGCCTGCCCATGCTGATCCAGATGCCGTTCTTCTTTGCCCTGTTCCAGGTACTCTCCGGTATTTCCGCCGCAAAGGACCAGGGCGCCGGCATCGGAGCCATGAGCCACGAGCAGGTAGTGGAATTCGACGCCTCAAGCATTTTCGGGGCTCCGCTGTCCGCCTCCCTGCTGCATGGCGGGGGTGGCGGCAACCAGGTCGCCGTGTGGATCCTTTCCATCGTGATGATCCTGGCCATGACTGCCTCGCAGTTCATCACCCAGAAGCAGATCATGGCGAAGAACATGTCTGAAGAAGCCATGGCCAGCCCGTTCATGCGCCAGCAGAAGATGATGCTGTACATCCTGCCCATCGTCTTCGGCGTCGGTGGCATTAACTTCCCCATCGGCGTGCTGATCTACTGGACCACCACCAACCTTTGGACGATGGGCCAGCAGTTCTTCGTCATCCGCCGCATGCCGACGCCGGGATCCCCCGCAGCCAAGGCCCTCGCCGAACGCCGTGCCGCCAAGGGCCTGCCGGCCCTGTCCGTCCTCAGCGGGAAACGGGATGAAGCAGCGGACGCCGCAGCGGCGGCCGCAGTTGAGATCAAGGCACAGCGCGTCCAGCCCCAGCGCAAGAACAGGAAGAAGAAGTAATGTCAGCTGAGAGCACCGAACACGCCTTTTCTGAAGAAATCGAAGATCAGGACGCGTCCGTGGGCCAGGACGATTCGTCCCCCAAGGGTTCCGCCGCCAGTCGCCTCGAAGAAGAGGGGGACGTGGCTGCCGATTACCTGGAAGAGCTGCTGGACATCGCGGACATCGACGGTGACATCGACATCGAGGTCCGCAACGGACGGACCTACATCTCCATCGTCGCCGAGGATGAGGCCGAGGGGCTGGAGGGCCTGGTTGGCGAAGACGGTGAAGTCCTGGAAGCTTTGCAGGAGCTCACCCGCCTGGCAGTGCTGTCCGCAACGGAGAACCGTTCGCGGCTTGTCCTGGACATCAACGGCTACCGGCAGGAACGTACCGGGCATTTGCAGAAGGTCGCCGAGGACGCCGCGGCTTCCGTGAAGGAAACCGGCAAGCCGGTGGCCCTTGAGCCGATGAGTGCCTACGAACGCAAGATCGTGCACGACGCCGTGGCCGATCTCGGCCTGGTCAGCGAGTCCGAGGGCGAAGGCGCCGGACGCCACATTGTTGTTTCCGCAGACTAGAGAATGCTGACCCAATAGTTATGGTTGACATCACGGCAGCAGAGCTCCGCGCTGCTGAGAAGATCTTCGGCGACCGCCTCGAGCTGGCCAAGCGGTATGTTGAGCACCTCGCCACGTCCGGGACGGAACGGGGCCTGATTGGCCCGCGCGAGGTTCCCAGGCTGTGGAGCCGCCACGTGCTCAATTGCGCGGTCATTGAAAGCGAGATCGCCCAGGGGAGCCATGTGGCCGACGTCGGAAGCGGCGCAGGACTGCCTGGTCTTTGCCTTGCCATCGCGCGTCCCGACCTTGAGCTGACCCTCATCGAACCGCTGGAGCGCAGGGTGATCTGGCTCCAGGAAGTGGTTGATGACCTCGGCCTGGACAATGTCACGGTGATGCGTACGCGGGCCGAGCTGGCCGTGGGACACGTGGAGGCCGACGTGGTGACGGCCCGCGCCGTTTCGGCGTTGACCAACCTTGCCGGCCTTACCATCCCGCTGTTGGGAGGGCACGGTGAAGTGGTGGCGATCAAGGGCCGCAGCGCCGGCGAAGAGATCGAGAAGGCGGCAAAGACCATCCGCAAGCTGGGTGGTGTGGAGACCTCGGTGCTGACGGTGGGTGACAACCTGCTGGAAGAACCCACCACGGTGGTCCGCATCGTGGTGAACAAGTCCCAAAAGAAGTCCTAACGCGGGCCCGCTGACGGCTGTCAGCAGGTGCGAGCAGTTAGGCTAGACAACGGCAGCAAAATTGGCTGAACGAGAGTGAGTGTGCCCCAGTGACCAGTAGTGAAGCCTCCGCACAACGGATCCCGCCGTTTGTGTCCTTGGGGTCGGCACGTTCTGTCGCTGGGTCAGGACTGTCGGGTACCGCCACGGCTCCGGGTCGGGGCGGTAATCACCCTAAAACGGTTTCCTCTCCCTCTTCCGGAAGCGTGGTTTCACGTGAAACAACCTCCAGCGGTCGCTCCAACGTCATTGACGCCATCGACGACTCGAGCCCCATCGCCCGTGAGCTTGCCCACGAGACGAAGCGCCGTGAGCGCTTGATGGGGCGAAAGCTTCCGCGCCCGGAAAAGACCCGGATCTTCACGGTGTCCAACCAAAAGGGCGGAGTGGGTAAAACCACCACCACCGTGAACATCGCCGCTGCGCTGGCTGCTGCCGGACTCAACGTCCTGGTCATCGATATCGATCCGCAGGGCAATGCTTCCACTGCATTGGGAATTGAACACCACGCAGACGTAGACAGCATCTACGACGTGCTGATCAATGACGTCCCGCTGGCTGATGTTGTTGCCCCGTGCCCGGACATCGGAAAGCTCATCTGTGCGCTTACCACGATCCACCTCGCCGGTGCGGAAATTGAACTGGTATCGCTCGTGGCCCGCGAACAGCGTTTGCGGCGAGCCATCGACGTCTATGCCAAGGTGCGCGAGAAGAACGGTGAAGAGCGCCTGGACTACGTCTTCATCGACTGCCCGCCGAGCCTGGGCCTCCTGACCGTCAACGCTTTTTGTGCGGCCAACGAGGTCCTGATCCCCATCCAGTGCGAATACTACGCGTTGGAAGGCCTCAGCCAGCTCCTCAAGAACATTGAGATGATCCAAAAGCACCTCAATGCAGATCTTGTTGTCTCCACCATCCTGCTGACCATGTACGACGGCCGCACAAACCTCGCTGCACAGGTGGCCGCTGAGGTGCGCCAGCACTTCCCCGACCAGGTGCTCTCGGCCGTCGTGCCGCGGTCTGTGCGGATCTCCGAGGCCCCCAGCTACCAGCAGACCGTCATGACGTACGACCCTTCCTCAAGTGGTGCACTGTCCTACTTGGAAGCCGCTGCTGAAATAGCGGAACGCTAGAATCTTCAATACCGCAACGCACGGAGCCAGGCTGGTCCTGGGTCTACCACTGGAGGGATTTACCCATGAGCGAGAAGCGACGGGGCCTAGGCCGCGGTCTTGGCGCGCTGATTCCTAGTTCCGCCGCAGCCAATGGGTCCTCCGGTAACGGTGGGGCGGTGTCCCGGCCCGTGGATCTCTTCTTCCCCGAGGGCCGGAAGAAGACCGAACCGTTGGAGCAACCTGCGACCCCTGCGGCGCCTGCCGCTGCCAAGACCCAGGCAAAGGATTCTGCGGGTTCGAACAGCCGGTCCTCAGCCAAGCCGGCAGCCGCCAGTTCCTCTGGGGACAAGGTCAGTGAGGACGGGAAGAAGGATGCAGCTTCTGCTGCAGCTGCCGCTCCAACGAAAAAGGCTCCCGCCAAAAAGGCGCCCACTCCTGAGGCCAAGGCAGCAGCTGAAACTGACCCTTCAGTGGAAGCATCTGCTGCTGTGGCAGAGCGCAACGCCGATCCTGTTGCCGAACCTGCTGCCGCCGAGGTAACGAGTCCTGTGGACTCCGGTGTCGAGCTCGTGGAGGTTCCGGGCGCCCGTTTCGCGGAAATCCCCGTTGCCGATATCCATCCCAACCGGAAACAGCCCCGAAGCGTCTTTGATGAAGACGACATGGCCGAGCTTGTTCATTCCGTGCGGGAAATCGGCGTCCTTCAGCCAATTGTTGTCCGTACTTCAACCGAACACGGTAGCGAGCCCTATGAGCTCGTCATGGGTGAGCGCCGCTGGCGTGCTGTGCAGGCAGCAGGGCTGGAAACCATCCCCGCCATCATCCGTGACACAACGGATGACGACCTCTTGCGGGATGCCCTGCTCGAGAACCTTCACCGCAGCCAGCTGAACCCCCTGGAAGAGGCGGCGGCTTACCAGCAGCTCCTGGAGGACTTCGGCACCACCCACGAGCAGCTGGCGGACCGTATCGGCCGTTCCCGACCCCAGGTGTCCAACACACTTCGTCTCCTCAAGCTGCCCCCGCTGGTGCAGCGCCGCGTGGCCGCCGGTGTGCTGTCCGCAGGCCATGCCAGGGCCCTTCTGTCGCTTCCGGATGCAGCAGCCATGGAGCGGCTGGCCCAGAAGATCGTGGCGGAAGGAATGTCCGTTAGGGCAACAGAGGAAGCAGTGACCCTCTACCAGGATCCTGCCAAGTCTGCCAAGAACAACATTCCGCGCCCCGGTGCCAGGCACGAACGGCTTGACTATCTTGCATCCTCGCTCTCTGACCGTCTTGACACCAACGTCAAGATCTCGCTGGGTGTCAGGAAAGGCAAGGTCAGTATCGAGTTTGCCAGCGTTGAGGACTTGAACCGGATCATGGACGTTCTGGCTCCGGGTTCCAGCAACTAGTCTCTGAGAAAGGCCCGATTCCTTGTGGATCGGGCCTTTCTCATGTCTTGGGGGCCTAGAGGCGTATCCAGACCGCCCGACGGCATGCTGTTAGGGGGAGGTTCTCATCCCTGTAACCGCCCCTACCGGCATCTTGTCATTTCGCTGCCCCTTGTCCGCGTCGGAAAGGGAGACGCCAGGCACTGTCGTCAGCGTGCAGGTTTTGGTCGCTTGGCAGGCGAGGAGCAGCCCGCGCCCTCCCCGTCTCGAGCGTATCGAAATGGACGTCTGAAGGGTTTTTCCTGGTCCAGGAGTATTTCGCCACGATTCGCGCGTCTAGTGAGCGGTTGAAGAAGTTTCCGATCCGCACTTCTGGGATTCCACCAAGCGTTCATGATCCTTGCCCGGATCGCGTTTCACTGCGTTGACGTCCCGCGGCTACGTTTCACGTGAAACCCTGACCGTCCAGATCTTCCGAGGTCGTCTGATGCATTCGTTCGGGTGCTGGAGCTCCCCTGATATGAGGCGTCTGCATCGTAGAAGCCAGCAGCGTCCGCCCTTTTCCGCCCGTTAGTACGGGCAAATGGCGTTGGACAACGGGCATTTCTCGCTGCTCAGAAGGAACGGTGAAGCTGGCACTGACTTGAGCGGGTGGAGGCGCAGGCCGTGAGCTCCCAAGCGCACGCCACTCCCAGGGCAGGACACGGTCTATGAGTCACTCATCCGGCAGCTAGCGCCTACCGCCGGTTCAAGGTATCTCCTGGTATGCTTCACTTGTCATCTCTCGGCGATCTGTACTAGATGCGTGGATGACCGCCCTGGCTGCCCATGAGCCGTGCGCTGATACGGCCACCAGACTGATGGGGTCCCCCGCATTCAGTGACGCAAGAATCCGATGCCTCACTGCCACTGCCAGCCGCCTGCCCCTGACGCGGCTCATCCCCCGGTGAGGCAACGTGTGCTGCGCCGAAAGCCGCTTTCATAGTTACGGGACGGACTACTAGGAGCATCCGTTGGTGCTGGTTAACCGGCGAGAAGATGACTCTGACTTTGTGAGACTTCGGCTCGTCGACGAGTGGTTGTCTGAGGGAAGAGCCTAGGCTGGTGGGGACGAGTACCGGTTTCACGTGAAACATACAGTGGCCCATGGTGGCGACTGCAGCGTTTCACGTGAAACATTCCACTGCACCTCGACTACCCTCCGTGGATGCGGGCCGGCACTTGTCGGCCGAGCACGGGATCGTCCCATAAGGTTCTGCACCCCTCCTCTGGCGTCCACCGCCGAGGACCGCACTCAGAGGTCTCCATTTGAAGCACGAATCCAAGTGGATCGCTATCGTACGGAGGCTCGTCTTCATAGGTAAAGCTACTTTCTTTGCCATGCCAACGCGTTTCGCGTGAAACAAGCGATACGCTGCGTCATGTAGGAGAACTAACTAGCTAGCTGTAGTCACGGCAGAGAGAGGGCATTGCAGGCGGATACCCCCGTCCACAAGGGCCCATGAATTCTCAATAGGCATCAGCACGCCCGAGTCCTCGGTAAAACTGACGTGCTACTCAGTTGGTCTCAGTTACTCGCCACCTGGTATCGACCGGGAGCGACAGTAGCTATGCCTCTATACGCGGTGGTCCGGGTGACAGCCCGGGATACAAGCCGCGGGGATGTAGGGTGGCCTGCCTTGAAGTGTTTACGCGCTAGGGCTCGTCTCCCCTTGGAGATCGCTCTGACCCGGTCAGGTGGCAGATTCAGAGCCGGTACCCCGCCCGCAGGTAAATAGAAAGCCTATGCTTCGGACTCGGGCCCTCTGACCATGCTCTCCATGGTGTTCTTATGTAGGGGGCGACATCAGCCCCACCAACTGGTGCGCGCGTCCAATATCGTTGGCCCTGGAGGGCTATGCTCAGGGACGTAGCCCCTACCTGTGGGCCTGGCGAGCTCCTTGAGCGACCCGCCGCGTGCTGCAAGAGGCCTCCGTATATGACATTCGAGGAGAGCCCCGCTCCTATTACCGGCCCATACGGACGGCTCCAGCTCATGTCTCGGGCTAGCCCTCCCCCTAGGCCTCTTGCTGTCTCAGGGATGCAGCGTAGCTGGTTATCGGTAGTGAGCCTGCAGGTGTCCCGCAAGCGCGCGGGTAGGCGGCTGACCCGGCGGACGTGCAGTCTTCTTGTCGGGGCAGGAGTTTCCCCCTGTTCTCTGGAAAAGCTGTCTTCTAGTCGGATCACCTGCCGGCGAGCAGTCTTCCCGGCGGCCCCCCGCATTTCTGGTCGCCCGGGCCCAGGTGCTGCAGGACCCGTTCTTACCGTGATGAGAAGGGCAGATGCCCAGTGGATATCCCTGTGGATAACCATGGGGATATCGTCTGCCCACAGTTGACGGGGACTAGCCCCAGTGACTGCTGCAAGCCGTTGGGCGCGGCTGGACGCCTAGGGAGGTGGAGCAGGTAACGCCGCCTGTGTGCGGGGATGTTTCACGTGAAACAGCTCGCGCTCACCGCACCAGGGCGCGGATCGCGCAAGGTCGACTCAAATTGGTTACCTAAGAACCATCGCAGCGAGCCTAGTGGACCAGATGAAACCATGCCGCGTCAGACAGATCACAGCACAAGTGTCCAGTATGAGTCAGGCCAGCCACGGGCCCCGCATCGAATCCAGCTGGCTCAGACTCAGCGAAGCCGCAGGGTTGTGGATAAGTCTGTGGAATGGCACGATGCTATGTTGTGGATAACAGTGTGGATAAGATCACAGCCCTCAGCCGCCTAGGGGTATGGTCCAGCGACAGGCCCAGCGGAGGGGTCGTCGTATTCAGCCCTGTTCCTCCGGGCGATGTCCCAAGCCGTTGGCTGGGCCTCGGCGTAGGATAGAGGGGCGTATCGGTATGTGCTGTGAGTGCTTCGAGCGGACTCCTATTTGCCTGCCAGGGATGCATGCTCAGGGCGGCGGCAGGTATTCATCGCTGCGCTCCGCCACCGTGCATAGGACGAGCATGCTCTACCAGTGAACACTCGAGCGGGATGAGGCGTCGCTGAGGAGCCCACACGATAGTTGGTTCCTGGGGCGGGGGCCTACAGGGGCTGCCGGCGGTCCACCATTGCCCCGCACGCGCCGTATTTGGGCAGCCGGATCCAGGGCGGGTAGCCGGTTGGATCGCGGCCGGTCCCCCTGTTATCGGGGGCGGCGGTCGCTTTGCTAGTCGGCGGTGATGCCAATCGCTTCCCACTGCCACGAGTCGGCGTGGTCCCGCTCTCTCTTCAATGCGATAAAGCCGTGGCGGAGACCTTATTCGACCTCGCAGAGAGCTGCGCCCCAGTGTTCAGGGTCGCCGTTTCACGTGAAACATACCGGTGGTCGCCAGTGGCGTGTTTCACGTGAAACAGTACAGGATTAACTGGAGCGCAGGCGCGATCCGGTCCGAGTCCCCAACGGCGTGATGGAACTGCTTCTGAACCTGCGAATGGACATCGGGCATCCGCCAAAAGGCAGACAGACGATCAAATCTATTGGGTAAACTTCCTTCGGGCCCGGTCCTCACAACCGCGGCCTTGATTGTCACTTGCTATGCCGAGCCGCAACCATTTGTGGCGGTTGGAGGATCGCCCGCTACGGATCTGTGCGGGTAAGGGCCTGTGTATCCGGCAGACGACCTCCGGGGCCCCTTTGTACGCAAGATGATGGCCAAGCTAGGGGGACCTATCGTCGACTGGAGCCGTGACTCGGCGTCCTCTGTACCTGACCCTTGAGCACGCTCCCCTAGGCTACCTGATCTACATCGGCACGCGTCCTGTCCAGCCGCGTCCGATCCGGATCCGCGCATCTAAAAATCTGGTGTTCGGCGCTCGTCCAGCCCTGCCGATGCGCAAGGTTCTTATCCAGGTCCCTTAACTTCGACTCTGGCACATACGTCACTGATGCGGATAGCCCCCTTCTGTAATGGCGCAGGAAACAGGCTGGGCATTGGATTTATGTGCCTGGACGAAGAGCTATTTTCCCGTTGAAGTCGGAGCCAACTCAGTTCCGCTCGATACGCCCGCGATATGTGTGGACTTTTCTCGTGTTATTCCTGCTTGAAGGTGACTTGCTCCGTGGTGCGAAGCTGAGCATGCCCGATGCCTGGCGGACAGATGGTGAGGCATGAGGCGCAGCATGTTTCACGTGAAACGGTTGCCGGCTGACCGTCACGGGTTCACCGGTAGGAGAGGAACCCGCCGCCTTCAATGGTGCTGAGTGCTCCAAGCAGGGGCACCCCCGGCGTTGGGGGCATAGTGCGTCGCAAGCGTACTTGATGATTTTTCCCGTTCATCAATCGCCGGAGCACTCTGCTGGCGCTGCGGGCATACGCGCACGCGCAAGGGTGGCTGGCCTCAGGTGAGGCCCCGGACACTCATGCGCCTCAGGGCAGCCGGCTCCGGGTTGTGAAGCGGCGCGGTTCGCAGAGAAAAGTTCCGCGCTGGTCGTGTTTCACGTGAAACGCACCGGCAAAGGCCACGACAGCGCGGGCGTCGGAACAGCACACCCGGTAAAGTCTACGTCACCCGTTTAGCGAGATGACTACCAGAATGGAGTAAACATGCAAAAAGTGGCCACCGCCCCAAGGCAATGGCCACTTTCCGAAAACTCCTACATCGAACCCTGCAGGGCCCGTCCAAGATCAGGACAGAACGTCAGAGAATTCCTTTTCGAAGAACTGCTTCGGCTTGGCACCGATAACGGTGTTCTTCACTTCACCACCCTGGAAGAGGTAGACAGCAGGAATGGAAGTAATTCCGTACTGGGCAGCAATGGCAGGGTTGTCGTCGACGTTGACTTTGACCACGTCAACCTTCTCGCCGTACTCAACCGCAATTTCATCCAGGATGGGACCGAGCTTGCGGCAGGGGCCGCACCATTCGGCCCAGAAGTCAACGATTACCGGCTTATCGGCGGACAGGACATCGGTGCTGAAACTTGCATCAGTTACATCTTTTGCGTTGCTCATAACCTTTTCTTTCTCTTCGAATAACAGTGGCAGATTATGCGGGCAGGTCTGCCAGGTAGTGTTCAACATCGATGGCTGCAACACATCCCGAACCCGAGGCGGTAATCGCCTGGCGGTAGGTGGGATCCACAACGTCACCGGCCGCGAAGACACCCGGGAGACTGGTCCGGGAGCTCCTCCCCTCTACGGCAATGGTTCCCTCCGGTGTCAGATCCAGGACGTCCTTGACGAGGTCGGTGCGGGGGTCATTGCCGATGGCGACAAATACGCCCGTCACGGGAAGGTCGGACAGGGAACCGTCCAAGAGGTTCTTCAGCCGCAGACCGGTCACCTTGTCCGTTCCCAGGACGTCATCGACGGTGCTGTTCCAGACGAAGTTGATCTTTTCGTGGGCGAGTGCGCGGTCGGCCATGATCTTTGATGCCTTCAACGAGTCACGTCGGTGGACAACCGTTACCGATTTCGCGAACTTGGTAAGGAACAGCGCCTCTTCCATGGCGGAGTCGCCGCCGCCGATAACAGCGATGTCCTGGTCCTTGAAGAAGAAACCATCGCAGGTTGCGCACCAGCTCACACCGTGGCCCGAGAGCCGCTTCTCATTGGGCAGACCCAATTCCCGGTACGCAGAGCCCGTGGAGAGAATGACAGCCTTTGCCTTGAAGGTCTCCCCCGTAGCGATGGTGACCGTCTTGACGGGGCCGTCGAGCTCAAGGGCAGTTACATCCTCGAACTGGATCTCCGTCCCGAACCGTGCCGCCTGCTTCTCGAAGTTTTCCATCAGGTCCGGGCCCATGATGCCTTCCGGGAACCCGGGATAGTTTTCCACGTCCGTGGTGTTCATCAGTTCGCCGCCGGCGGTTACCGAACCAGCCAGCAGCAAAGGCTTGAGGTTTGCCCTGGCTGTGTAGACGGCGGCCGTGTAGCCCGCCGGACCTGAGCCCACAATAATGACGTCGCGAACGTCCGACGCCGTCTTCTCTTCGATGGTCACTGGACCGTGAACCTCTTCCTTGTTCGACTCGCCTCCCCGTGGAGGCCGGCCACATGGCACAACTGTGTCCGGGTGCTGAATATTCCAGCGCCCGGACACCGTGGGCCATCGCAGGAGGCAGAAGTCCAGACGTCGCAGGGCGCTCTTTGTAGACTACATTCCCTGCTGCTATGGACTGGATTCCAGCAGCAGGTCTGCACTATTGCGACTGAGCGCTACTGGACCTTGATTTCGGCGAGCCGGAGACCGTAGCCGTACCGGGTCTTGGGGGCCGCAAGCTTGGGCAGCGCATTGATCGAGACGATGACGTACTGCGCCTGGACGGGTTCCGAAAGGGGCATGTTCAAGTCTGTGGACGTGAAGCTGTTTGTCCCCACTGCCTTGGCTCCGTCCATGGAAGGCCGGTCGTTGGTGTAAACGGTGATGTTGCCGCCCGATCCTCCGAGCTGGGAGAGCGTGATGGAAGAGATGGTGGCAGTGCCCTTCAACTTCACAACCAGCGGGACACCCTGGGGAGCCAGGCCCCCCCAGTTCTCCGTTGCGAACTCCATGTCCGACCAGTAGCTGGCGGCATTGCCGTCATATGCCTTGACCAGGTCACCGTCAAAGGTCGCGGCGAAATCAAAGTTCCCCTGGCGGGTGACACTTTCGATGGCCGGCGGGACGACCGGGGGCGCGGACGGGGCTGCCTGCGTTGCCGGTGCAGAGTTCTGCTGGGCGCTACTGGTAATAGGGGCAGCCGTCGGCTTGGCCTGCGGTTCCGACGTGAAGAGGCTTCCCAGGTTGGTCACGGCGAAGATCAGGCCGGCGATCAGTACTACAGCCAGCAGTCCCCCAACCAGCCAGCGCATCGACCGGGGCTGGTTTTCGGACTCATCACGGTCATCGTCGTAGTCGTCGCGGTCAGCAAACGACACACCGGCGGCAGCGGGTGCTGCGGCGCGGGCGAAGAGCGCTGACTTGCTCTTGACCGGGCGGGGTTCCTCCGGTGCCTCGTCTGTGTCTTCGTAGTGGTCCTGGTCGCCCGCCTGGGCGTAGTCGTCATTGGACCAGAGGGACACCTTGGGCTTGCGTTCCCCGGCTGAAGGCTGGGCTCCTGCCGCAGTGTGGGCCACAGCAGCGGTATCGTTCGGGCCGGTGTCCGCGTCTGCGGAGGCTGAACGCTCGGACGTGGTTGCAGCATTGTGGGCCACAGGCTGCGCGGCGGTGGCATCGGGATCGGTCCGTGAGGAGCCCGTCCCCGTCTTCGTCGCGGGGGCCGCGGCACCAGCAGCCGCGGCACCAGCAGCTGCCGCGGCAGCGCCCGCACCGGCGGCAGCCGCGCCAGTGCGGCCCGTTGAAGCCGGCTGCTGGGCTGCGGGCCGGACCGGAGGCCTGGGCGGGACGGCAGGAGCCGACCGGGCAGGAGCCGGCCGGTCGGGAGCAGAACGGTAGGGATCAACCTGGTTGGGGTGCGAATCGGCGTAGCTGATGTAGCCTGCCTCGACGTGGTCTTCCTCGTCGTACGGTTCGGGTTCGTGCGACCGCGCCTGTCCGAAGATTTCACTGCCCAGCGTGTCCGTGAAGAACGGCTCCACGTAGGGCGGATTGGGGGCCACAACCAGGTCCAGGAGGTCGGCGGCCGAAGTGTGGTTGGTGATGAGGTAGGTGGCGTCCTCGGTTACGCCAAGGTCCAGGACCTGCACCGTTCCGGGACGTTCGCCGGTGGCCACTTCGCGGGCGCTCTGTGCAACCTGCTCCGTGTTCTCCGGTCCGGCAACCAGGATGCTGACCGGGCGGTTGAGGACCTGGTCCACACCATCCAGCACCAGATCGTGGTCGTGCGAGGCCAACACTGTGGCGGTGACCTTGTAGCGGCCGCCCAGTACTGATCCGACATCGATCGGGTTGGACACGTGTTCCTCCTAGACTGTCCGGGATTGCCGGCCTCGATGACGCAACCGCCCTTCAGGTGCCCGCGTCGCACGGCCTGCCCTGAATGCAACTACCCCTGTACCTGTTCGATCCTAGCCGATCCGCTCCCGGCGGCTGCGGAGAAGACGGGCGCCGCAGCGCACGGGATTTACTTTTACGCTTGCGCTACTGCTGAAAAACGGGTTCTCGCCACTTCCCCTGGTAGGTCCGCTTACCGGGAAGGGGAATCTGTTCGCTGAGCAGTCCTCCACGGGCCGTGCTGGGCTGGTCCTCACCCGGCAGGTAGGCGCCTTCGGCACCCTGCGGCGGGCCGGCGTCGTACGGTTCCGGGCGGCGGGCCCCACGCTGGGGGTCCGGGCCCGCACGGAACGAGACGGCGTCGAACTCGCCGGAAATCCTGGGAATGAGGCCAGTGTCCACGGAGGTGGTGGCCCGCTCGGGATGGTTTCCGCGGCCAGTGGAGGACCCTACAGAAGGAGAGGGCGACGACGCGTCCCCGGCTTCCGGAGCAGGGGCCTGGCCGCCCCGGCCAAACCGTCCCAGCAGGGGCCGCAGCATGTCGCTGAGCTCAGAGACGCGGAACACCCGGAGGAGCAGGAAGTAGACGGCCAGCATGACGGGCCCGACGACGGCGAGCGTCACGAGTGCCTGGAGGCGGCCGCTCCACGCGAAGCCGTCCGGGTTGTAGCTGCCCATGAGCCACAGGGCGCCTGCGCCGGCAATGGCCGAGCCCAGGGCCGCATACCCCATGCGGATGTACGAGTTGGCGATCCGCGGACCATCGAGGTGCCCCAGCATGCGGCGCAGGAAGAATGCGCTGATGACTACAGAGAGGATGTTGCCCACCATGTAGAGGACGGCGATGGCATAGATGATCTGGCCCACCGGCAGGAACTGGATTGCAAACGCACCGGCCACGTAGACCACTGCCAGGAGCAGCTGCACGTAGAACGGGGTGCGGGCGTCCTCGTTGGCGTAGAACACGCGGGACATCATGAAGTTGGCACTCATGAACGGGGTGCTGAGGGCCAGGATGGTCAGCGTCTGGGCCAGCATGACGCCGTCCTGCACCTTGCCGCCTGAGAAGAACATGCCCAGCGGACCTGCCAGGGCAAACAGCGCCAGGGCACCAAAGACGGTGGCCACGGCCATGGTCCGCAGACCGTGCGAGAGCGCATCCCGCAGTTCGGCCCGGTTGCCCTCCTGGGAGGCGCGGGTCATGCGGTTGAACAGCACGGTGGCCAGGGACAGCGCGATGATCGAGTGCGGCAGCAGGTACAGCTGGCTGGCCACCTCGAGGACGGCGTTGCCGGGCAGGGTGGACGCGGCCGGGTCCCCTGCCTCCTGCAGCCGGATGCGTTCAGCGCCGGGGATGGTGGCGATGCGCATGACATACAGGAAGGCCAGCTGCCCGACGGCGGCCGTCAGGAGCGTCCACACGCTCAGCTTGGCAGCGTGGCCAAGTCCCACGCCCCGCCAGCCGAACCGGGGTCGGAGTCCGAGTTTCAACCGGAAGACCGGCACCAGCAGGATGGCCGTCTGGGACAGCACGCCAATGGTGGAGAACCCCGCCACCAACAGTGTCTGCGTGGAACCCCAGTTGTCCAGGGTGTGGGTATTGACGTCATTGGTGCCAAAGATCCAAATGAACATCCCCAGGCCGGCGATGGCCACCACGTTGTTCAGGATGGGCGCCCACATGGCAGGGCCGAATGCGCCGTTGGCGTTCAGGACCTGGGTGAGCAGCGCGTAGAGGCCGTAGAAGAAGATCTGCGGCAGGCACCAGAACGCAAAGGTGACAGCGAGGGCCTTCTGCTGTGGCGAGTACCCCTGCGTGGTCAGTTCGATGACCCCAGGCGCCGCCAAGGTAACCAGTGCTGTCAGGCCGAAGAGGAGCAGGACAGCCAGCGTCAGCAACCGGCTGATGTAGTCCGCTCCCCTGTCCGGAGCCTTGCTGGCCTTAATGATCTGCGGGACCAGCACGGCATTGAACACTCCGCCGGCCACCAGGAGGAAGATCAGGTTGGGCAGGTTGTTGGCATTGATGAACGTGTCATTGACCGTTGAACCGAGGCCAAGGGCGGTGCCGAGCATCCAGGTCTTGGCGAAGCCCAGGAAACGTGACACGAGCGTCCCGGCAGCCATGATGGCGCTGGAACGGGTCTCGCTGACGCCTGCTGCTGCAGGCTCCGCAAGGTCCGGTGCCGCCGGCTCAGGGGGTACGCCATCGGGCGCGGCGTCATCGGGTCGGCCGGACCGGTCGGAAGGGAAGTTGGTAGCTGACATCGACTTCATCGTCTCACCCGCGCGCACTTAACACCGCAACGGCGACGGCGGCGTCCGGGCTTAAAGGTGTCCGGGCAGGACCTCACGGGCGAGGTCGGCGATGCGGCGTTCGTTGGGGAAGGACAGCTTCCGGGCCAACTCCTGGATCGGCACCCAGGCCACATCCACGGCTTCCTGGTCGGGATCGTTCTCGATGGTCAGCTCGCCGCCCGTGGCACGCAGCAGGTAATGGTGCACGGTCTTATGGACCCGGTGGCCGCTGACGGTGAACCAGTAGTCGATGCTGCCCAGCGGTGCCAGGATGATGCCCTCGATGCCGGTTTCCTCGGCGATTTCCCGGACCGCAGCCTCTTCGTTGTTTTCCTTGCCCTCCGGATGGCCCTTGGGCAGGCACCACTCGAGGCGTCCACCCCTGTTAAGGCGGGCGATAATCGCCACCCTCAATTCGGCGTCGGACGTGTCCACCACAACGCCGCCCGCCGACACTTCCTCCACCGTTGGCAGCGATGCCGGTGCCGACTGCTGGGCAGGGGCAACGTGCGCACCGATTGCCGACGGCAATGGTGCGTTTGTCCTCCTGCCTGGAGCGCTCGGTACTGGATGGGCCATGGAGTCCACTCTAACGACTGTTGCCCTCCCGTGATGACCGGAACATGACACCAACATGGACGGGATATGACGCACTTTCCGGAGGGGAAGACGAATCAGCGCGGATCGTGACGCTTTTTTGGACTGCCAAGGCGCTGGTTTCTGCCAAGCTTAAGGAACTATGGCGCACGCACATCACAAGATTGATTCCCACACTGTCGACTTCAAGGTGCCCCCGGTGGTCCGGGAGCTCGGGCAGCGCTTCGTGGACGCCGGCCACGAATTGTCCCTGGTGGGCGGTCCCGTGCGCGACCTGTTCCTGGGCCGGACATCCCCCGACCTCGACTTCACCACGGACGCCACCCCGGACCAGACCGTGGCCCTGGTCAAGAAATGGGCGGACAACTTTTGGGAGATAGGCCGGGCTTTCGGCACCATCGGCATGCGCAAGGCCGGTTTCCAGATCGAGATCACCACCTACCGGGCAGAGGCCTACGATCCTGATTCCCGCAAGCCTGTGGTGGCGTTCGGTTCCTCCCTGACGGATGACCTGCTGCGCCGGGACTTCACCATCAACGCCATGGCGCTGAAGCTGCCCTCCATGGAGCTGGTGGACCCCTTCGGCGGTGTCCGCGACCTGCACGCCTCCGTGCTGGCCACGCCGGGAGCGCCGGAAGCGTCCTTCTCCGACGACCCCTTGCGGATGATGCGCGCCGCACGGTTCGCCGCCCAACTGGGGGTCTCGGTCTCCGACGACGTCCGCGATGCCATGACGGGAATGGCGGACCGGATCAAGATCATTTCCGCGGAGCGCGTGCGGGACGAACTGGTCAAACTGGTGTGCGGGGCCCGGCCGCGGACAGGTATCGACCTCCTGGTGGACACGGGGCTGGCCGAGCATGTGCTGCCCGAGGTGTCCGCCCTCCGCCTCGAATCCGACGAACACCACCGGCACAAGGACGTCTACCAGCACTCCCTGCAGGTCCTGGAACAGGCGGCCGAGCTTGAAACGGACGCGCAGGGCCCCGTACCCGGGCCGGACTTCGTGCTCCGCTTCGCTGCGTTGATGCACGACGTCGGAAAGCCGGCTACGCGCCGCTTCGAGCCGGGCGGCGCGGTGAGCTTCCGCCACCACGACATGGTGGGTGCCAAGCTCACCAGCAAGCGCATGAAGGCGTTGCGGTTCGATAATGACACTACCAAGGCCGTAGCTCGGCTGGTGGAGCTCCATATGCGCTTCTATGGGTACGGCGACGCCGGCTGGAGCGACTCCGCCGTCCGCCGCTACGTCACGGACGCCGGGCCGCTGCTGGAGCGGCTGCACCGGCTTACCCGTTCCGACGTCACCACCAGGAACCAGCGGAAGGCCGAACGCCTGGCCTTCGCCTACGACGACCTCGAGTCACGGATCGCAGCCCTGCGTGAACAGGAGTCCCTGGACGCGGTGCGTCCGGACCTGGACGGTGCCCGGATCATGGAGCTGCTGGGCCTCAAGCCGGGCCCCGTGGTGGGGCGGGCCTACAAGTTCCTTCTGAATGAACGGATGGAGCACGGTCCGCTGCCCACCGAGGAAGCGGAGGCGCGCCTGCTCCGCTGGTGGGCCGAACAGCCTGAATCAGCACCTGCAGGACCCGGGGCCGAAGCCTCTCCCGCCGTCGTCGAACCTTCACCCGTTGAGGAGTCCAAGTGACCAGTCCCGCCCTAGCCCCGCGCCCCCAACTCTGGATCCTCCGCCACGGTGAGACTGAATGGTCCAAGAGCGGACAGTACACCGGCCTCACCGACCTCCCGCTGACCGTGGAAGGTGAGCAGCAGGCCGTGGAGGCCCGCAAGGTGCTGGACGGCGTCGATTTCGACCTGGTGCTCACTTCCCCGCTGCGGCG
Source organism: Arthrobacter sp. DNA4 (assembly GCF_024362385.1). NCBI lineage: Bacteria > Bacillati > Actinomycetota > Actinomycetes > Micrococcales > Micrococcaceae > Arthrobacter > Arthrobacter sp. DNA4. The sequence goes on along the minus strand of NZ_CP101466.1, from coordinate 4,538,737 downwards.
CGCACGGCGAACCGCCGAGCTGGCTGGATTCCCCGATGCCCGGCACGAGCCGCTGGCCGTGGAATGGAACTACGGCGACTACGAAGGCATCAGCTCCGACCTGATCCGCAAGGACAACCCCGATTACTTGATCTGGACCCACGGCGTGCCCAACGGCGAGACCCTGGACGAGGTGGCCGCGAGGGCGGACAAGATCATCGGCCGGATCCTGGAATCCGGGATGGATAACGTGCTGATCGTGGCGCATGGGCATTTCTCCCGGATCCTGACTGCCCGCTGGCTGGAATTGCCTCCCACGGAGGGACGGCACTTTGTCCTGGGGACTGCCAAGGTCTGCACCCTGGGATGGGATAAGAAGACACCCGCTATTGTCCGCTGGGGCCTCTAAAACTTATTTTTCGGGAAGTTTTACTCTTTCCCGGTAAATTGCTGGCAATTCACGGAAGCCTGCGGTACCTTTATTCCTGACCCCACGGTGACCCACCTGGGCTCCAGACCGCATCGCAATCCACGCAGCGGACAGCAGAAAAGGAGGTTGGGATAATGATGACTTTGACTGGCGAATGGAATGCCCCCATCAATGCGTTCCCGGCCTTTGCTGATTCCGCGCGCGTTGCCCCGGTCAATGCCGGCATGGGTGGGCCTGTTGCCCTCCCGGGCCTGCTGCGGCGCCGCTAACCGGCACCAGCCTTCTCCGTCGGGACTGCCGCTGCGGTATCCGGCCAGTTCCTGCCGGCAACGGACTGCTGCGGCTCTCCGCTGATTCCCTGAAGCAGTTCCTGGCGTAGCCACGTGCCCTGCCTTCGAACGGTCCTTGCCCGGAGAACCTGGCAGCAGGCTTTTGCAGTTCCGCATAAGACTCTTTCGCCGCGGCCTGTCTGATTGCGCTGATGTGTGCAATTTTCCCTGATTCCTTTTGTGGAATTCCCGCACCGTTTTTGCATGCTCTTCTATGCCCTAAAACGGTGCTTATTTGTGGTGCCCTTTTTCATTCCTGATTATCAAAGAAAGGAGGTGGCTCCCTTGATACGACGAATCCTGGGAATCCTGTCCCGGCCCCTGCAGCGCCGCAGTTCCCTGAACAGTGCCCTGCTGGAGCAGCACCGGAACGACGTGTTCGTGCTGATGCACCAGCAGTTGGGCGGACTGCGCTGACAGCCGGCCCCGAACCTGGGGGAAGGGGCCGGCTGTAAGCTCGATTCCATGCACGAGACCCAGCCGCCGGAGGATGCACGACGGCCCCGCATCGTGGTGCCCAGCCGCAGTGATTCCCTTCTGAGGAATTTCACCGAGGTGATCGGCGGCCCGCTGGGGACCAGGGCTGATCCCGGCGTGGTCACACCGGGTATTTTCACTGTGGAGCGGGTGCTCATTGGCCTCACGGCGCTGGCGGCCCTGCTGGGGATCCTGTTGAAGGGTTACTGCAGGGTCAACGGGTGGTCGACGCCCACACAGTTCTATGCCACCTGCTATTCGGACTTCCCGGAGCTGTTCAGGAACCGCGGCATGGCGGCGGGGCTCTTTCCCATCCTGGGCAGCGGGAGCCAGTTTGAATACCCGGTGCTCATCGGTTTGATCGCGGGGCTGACGGCATGGCTGGTGCCAGGTGGGGATATCAACGCCCAGGCTCTGGCCTACTTCGACATCAACGCAGTCCTGCTGGCGGCGGTTGCCATCCTCACCGTGCTGGTGACGGCCCGCATGCCCGGCCGGCGTCCCTGGGACGCCGCCATGGTGGCGGTGGCGCCGGGAATCGTACTGGCCGGAACCATCAACTGGGACCTTTGGGCTGCGTGCCTGCTTGCGTTGGGGATGTACTTCTTTGCCCGGCAGCGCCTCGTTTCCGCCGGAGTGATGATCGGCCTGGCAACAGCCACCAAGGTGTATCCGCTCCTGGTGCTGGGGGCCATCCTGCTGCTTGCGGTGCGTACCGGAAGGTGGCGCCCGCTGCTGGTAACCGCCGGCAGTGCTGCTGCCACGTGGCTGGTGGTCAATCTGCCCTTCGCTGTCGCCAACCCCTCCGGCTGGGCCTATTTCTTCCAGTACAGCGCCGACCGGGGTGCCGGTTACAGCTCAGCCTGGTTCGCCTACAACCTTGTGGCTGACCGGCTGGGCTGGTCCGGGCTTGGTGCCGAAGGCGTCAGCGTTCTGTCCACGGGACTCTTTGTGCTGGCCTGCGCCGGGATTGCCGCTGTTGCCCTGACGGCACGCCGCCGCCCACGGCTTGCGCAACTCGCGTTCCTGGTTGTGGCTGCCTTCATCCTGACCAGCAAGGTCTATTCGCCGCAGTACGTCGTGTGGCTCATTCCGCTGCTGGCCCTGGCCCGGCCACGCTGGCGCGACTTCCTGGTGTGGCAGGGCATCGAAGCCCTGCACTGGGCGGCGATCTGGATGTACCTTGGTCAGGTGACCAGCGCAGGTTCCTCCCAGCACAACCTGGACATGCCGTACTACGTCCTCGCCGTAGCTGCGCACATGGCCGCGGTGGGCTACCTCATGGCACGGGTCGTCTGGGATATCTACGACCCCGCGTACGACCCCATCCGCCGGCACCACCTTGATGATCCGCACGGCGGCCCTTTCGCGAATGCGCCGGACCGGTTCCGGTTGAAGCCATTCCGGCCGGGCGCCCCGCTCCTTCCTCCGAAAGCAAGGTCGCATGCCTGATGTCGCGGTAGTAGGCTCCGGTCCCAACGGACTTTCGGCAGCAGCGGTCATGGCGCGGGCCGGGCTCTCAGTGGAGGTCTTCGAGGCTGCAGCCAAAATCGGTGGTGGAACCCGGACCACGGAGCTGATGCAGCCGGAGCACTTCCATGACGTCTGCTCCGCGGTGCATCCCATGGCCGTTGCATCCCCTTTCTTCCGTGCCTTCGAGCTGCCCCGGCGGGTGGACCTTGTCACTCCGGACATTTCCTTCGGTTCGCCGCTGGACGGCGGCCGCGCAGCGCTGGCCTACAAGTCGCTGGACAGGACAGCGATGGAACTGGGGCAGGACGGCCCCGCCTACCGGCGGCTCATGGAACCCCTGGTCCGGCATATCGACGATGTCATGGACTTCACCCAGAACCAGCTCCTCCGGATCCCCCGGAACCCCCTGGTCGCGGGGATCTATGGACTGCGGACCCTGGAACAGGGGACCGGATTGTGGAACGCCAGATTCCGGGACGACCTTGCCCCGGCCCTCCTCAGCGGTGTGGCCGCGCACGCCATCTCCCATTTGCCCTCCCTCGCAGCCTCCGGAGCCGGACTCATGCTCGGCGCCCTGGGGCACGCCGGCGGATGGCCCATCCCCCGCGGCGGCTCGGCGTCAATCGCGGCAGCACTTGCCGATGACATCCGGGCCCACGGCGGTGTCATCCACACCGAAACCCCGATCGACCGGCTGGAACAGCTTCCCGCCACCCGCGCCACCCTCCTGGACGTGGCCCCCGCGGGGCTGCTCGGCATGGCAGGCAGCGCCCTTCCCGCCCACTACCGGCGGGCCCTGGAGCGCTTCCGCTACGGCAACGGCTCCTGCAAGGTGGACTTCATCCTGTCCGGGCCGGTGCCGTGGCAGGCCGCCGGGCTTTCGGACGCCGGCACGGTGCACGTGGGCGGCACGCGTGCAGAACTGGCCCGCTCGGAGAACGAGGTCAGCTCCGGACGCCATCCCGAACGGCCCTACGTGCTGGTGGCCCAGCCTTCCCGCTTCGACTCCAGCCGCGCCCCGGCGGGCCGACACACGCTGTGGACCTACTGCCACGTGCCCTCCGGCTCAACACAGGACATGACCAGCCAGGTGGTGGCCCAACTCGAACGGTTCGCGCCCGGCTTCCGTGACCTGGTGGTGGAATCGCACGTCATCACCGCGGCGGAGTTGGCTGAGTACAACCGCAACTACATCGGGGGCGATTTCAGCGCCGGTGTGATGGACGTCCGCGGGCTTGTCCAGAAGCCGGTGGTGTCCCCCGTCCCGTGGCGGACCCCGCTGCTGGGTGTCTACCTCTGCTCGTCGTCCACACCTCCCGGCCCCGGGGTCACGGGAATGCCCGGGATGCACGCGGCAAAGTACGCCCTCAAGGACATCTTCAAACTGCCGGTCCCGGATCTGGGGCTTTCCTAGAGGTACCGGTGACGGCCGGTGCAGGCGCCGGGAATGGCATTTCCAGCGCCCGGGCCGGGGGATAATGGCGCGATGGGGAAATCAACAAAACTTTCGCTTGCCATAGCTGGACTCATCCTTGGTACCTCGCTGGTGGCCTGCGACGACGGAAAATCCGGGGCGGAAGCCGCGGCACAACAGCTTGCCGGCGCGGTTTCGGCGCTGGACGTAGGGTCTGTGGCTTTCGAAGGCAAGGATGCCGCCGCGGCCAACGACCAGCTGCACCAGGTCTTTGCCGGCCTGGACCCGCAAAAGCCCGAGGTCCAGGCCGGTGCCCTGACGCTGGACGGAGACAAGGCGTCCGCGCCCTTGAACTACACCTGGAAATTCGGCGATGCCGAGTGGAAGTACACCATCGCGGCCAACTTCAAGAAGTCCGGTGACAAATGGCTCACCGTCTGGGACCCGGCCATCCTGGCACCAGGCCTCGCGGACAGCGAGATTGTGACCAAGGGATCCCAGTCCCCCCAGCGCGCCGACATCCTTGGCGCCGGAGACGTCCCGCTGGTGACCTACCGTCCCGTGGTGAATGTGGGCATCGACAAGCCCCAGCTGGGCGCCGCAGATCCTGCCGATTCCGCCGGAAAGCTGGCAGCACTGGTAGGGGTGGACCCGGCCGCGTACGTGCAGCAGGTAAAGGCGGCCGGGGCGCAGGCCTTCGTTCCCGCGATCACGCTGCGTGAAGAAGGCCGGACCATTTCCGATGAGCAGATCCAGGCCATTCCCGGCGCCCGCGGCATTCCGGCATCGATCCCCCTGGCCCCGAGCAGGACGTTTGCCCGCGCAGTCCTTGGCTCGGTCGGCGAAGCCACCGCAGAACAGATCGACGCGTCGAAAGGTGCCCTGACCGCCGGCGACGTGACGGGCATCGGCGGGCTCCAGCGGCAGTATGATGAACAGCTTCGCGGATCAGACGCCGTCGTGATCCGCGCGCAGCGGGCAGACCTGACCCGGGAACAAATCCAGTCTGCGGGAACGGATCCCCGGCGGGTCCTTTTCCAGGTGGCGCCCAAGCCCGGGACGCCGTTGAAGACCACGCTCGATCCCCGTCTGCAGTCGCTGGCTGAAACCACCCTGGAAAAGGTGGGGCCGGCCTCCGCGATAGTGGCCCTCCGCCCCTCCACGGGCGCAGTTTTGGCAGCGGCCTCGGGGCCTGGCAGCAACGGTTACAACACCGCGATGCTGGGGCAGTACGCCCCGGGCTCCATTTTCAAGATGGTGGATTCCCTCGCCATGTTCCGCAACGGAATGACGCCGGATTCCACCGTACAGTGCACCCCAACGCTCGCTGTCGACGGACGGACCTTCAAGAACTCCGAAGGCTATCCCGAGACCTCCCTGGGCGCCGTCACGCTGCGGGACGCCTTTGCGCACTCCTGCAACACCGCCTTCATCTCGCAGCGCGACGCGGTTTCACAGGGCCAGCTTGAAGCGGCCGCCACGTCCATGGGTGTGGCCGTTGAGGCGCCCAAACTTGGTGCGGAGGCGTTCCTGGGGTCCGTTCCCGGCGAGGCCCAAGGCACGGAGCACGCAGCCTCCATGATCGGCCAGGGCAAGGTGCTGCTCTCTCCTTTGGCAGCAGCGATCATGGCCGGATCTGTCGCCAAGGGTGCTCCGGTCTCTGCCCAGCTTGTCCTGAATCCCGACGCCGGAGCTCCCGCCGCCGGGACAACGGCGGGATCCACTGCTCCAGCAGCCGAAGCGACGGCGACGGCCACGGCCGAGGCGCCCTCCACGGCGTCGGACAAGCCCATCACCGCAGCGGAGGCGGCCTTGCTGGCCGACATGATGCGCGCCGTGGTCACGTCCGGGCACGCAGGCTTCCTTTCCAGCGTCCCCGGTGCTCCGGTGGGAGCCAAGACCGGAACGGCCGAGTTCGGCACGGAGAACCCGCCCAAGACCCACGCCTGGATCGTGGCCGTCCACGGCGACCTCTCCGTGGCCGTCTTCGTCGAGGACGGCGGCCTGGGCGCCACCACCTCCGGCCCGCTCCTGAAGCAGTTCCTCACCGCGGTAAGCTAGGTACGGCATGGGAAGATTGACGGCGTGGCCCATATTGACGTTTCCGGCATTGACTACTTCCTCTCCGACGGTACCCAGCTCCTGAACGGGGTGACCTTCAAGGTTCCGGACGGGACCAAGACTGCCCTGATCGGTCCCAACGGGACAGGCAAGACAACCTTGTTCCGGATCATCGCGGGGGACCTGGTTCCGGACGAAGGGGTCATCGGCCGCTCCGGCAACATGGGCATCATGCGCCAGTTCGTGGGCCAGGTGCGGGACGGCTCCAGCGTCCGGGACCTCCTGGTCTCTGCCGCTCCCCCGGCCCTGGCGGCCGCTGCCCGCGAGGTGGACGAGGCCGAACTGGCCATGCTGGAGCACGACGACGAACCCACCCAGATGCGGTACGCCCAGGCGATCGTGGACTGGGGCGATGCCGGCGGCTACGACGTCGAAACCGTCTGGGACGAGGTGTGCATGGCCGCGCTGGGGCTACCGTTTGACCGCGCGCAGCACCGCCCGGCGTCGACCCTTTCCGGCGGTGAGCAGAAGCGCCTGGTGCTGGAGGCACTTTTCGCCGGCCCGGATGACCTCCTGCTCCTGGACGAGCCGGACAACTACCTGGATGTCCCAGGCAAGCGCTGGCTCGAGGAAAAGCTGAATGAGTCGAAGAAGACGGTCTTCTTCATCAGCCACGACCGGGAACTGCTGAACAACGCTGCTGGCCGCATTGTCACCCTGGAGCCCGGAATCAACGGCGCTGCGGCCTGGATCCACGGCGGTGGCTTTGGGTCCTACGTGGAGGCCCGCGCGGACCGGAACGCACGTTTCGAGGAGCTCCGCAAGCGCTGGGACGAGGAGCACATCAAGCTCAAGGAACTCGTCAACATGTACAAGAACAAGGCTGCCTTCCGCTCTGACATGGCCAACCGGTACCACGCGGCGCAGACCCGGCTGGCCAAGTTCCTGGAGGTGGGGCCGCCCGAGGCGCTCCCCATCGAGCAGAACGTCCAGATGCGGCTCAAGGGCGGCCGGACGGCCAAGCGGGCCATCGTGGCCGAGCGGCTGGAGCTGACGGGCCTGATGAAGCCGTTCTCCACCGAAGTGTGGTTTGGTGACCGCGTGGGCGTGCTGGGCTCCAACGGCTCCGGCAAGTCGCACTTCCTGCGGCTGCTGGCCACCGGCGGCACCGACCCCGAACGCGAGCACCTGCCAGTCTCCGACGTGGAGATCGCCGAGGTGCCGCATGAGGGAACCGTGAAGCTTGGTGCCCGGATCCGGCCCGGATTCTTCGCCCAGACCCATGTCCGTCCGGACCTGTTGGGCAAGACGCTGCTGGAAATCCTGCACCGCGGGGATGAACACCGGTCCGGGCTGGGCCGTGAGGCGGCCGCCGGCGCGCTGGACGGCTACGGCCTGGCGGGGCAGTCGGAACAGAAGTATGAGTCCCTCTCCGGCGGCCAGCAGGCGCGGTTCCAAATTCTGCTCCTCCAGCTCAGCGGGGCCACGCTGCTCCTGCTGGACGAGCCCACGGACAACCTGGACCTGCATTCGGCCGAGGCGCTGGAACGGGCCATCGACCATTTCGAAGGCACCGTCCTGGCGGTCACTCACGACCGCTGGTTTGCGCGGACATTCGACCGGTTCCTGGTGTTTGGCTCGGACGGGAAAGTTTACGAGTCTCCGGAACCGGTGTGGGACGAGCAGCGCGTAGAGCGCGCCCGCTAGACCCTCCATCTCCATGATCAATTGATCACAAATTGATAGCATTTGATCATGAAGACGGATGAGCGGCACCGTGCCATAGCCGAGGTCCTCCGGCGGCAGTCAGAGGCAAGCGTGGAAGAGCTGATGCAAACGTGCGGCGCTTCCGGCGCGACCATCCGCCGCGACCTCGAAGTACTCGCCGGCCACGGCGTGCTGAGAAGGGTCCACGGCGGCGCCAAGAGCCTCATCGGGCAGGGGCAAAACCCTGGCTACGGCCAGCGCGAGCTGGAGGAGCAGGACGGCAAGAGCCGTGTCGCGGCTGCCGTCGCCGGCCTCCTGGCTGACGGCGAACACGTCTGGCTGGACAGCGGAAGCACAGCCACCGCGGTGGCCCGGGCCGTGGCCGGCAGGGAACTGACGCTGATGCCCATGTCCCTGCAGGCCCTTAACGCGGCGGCCGGGAGCGGTGGCGCCGATGGTTTACGCCCGGCACTGCTGTTGCCCGGGGGCAGCGTGGTGCCCGGTGAACTCTGCTTCCGCGGACCCCTGGCCGAGTCCAATATCAGGTCGCTTCGCTTTGACACCGCCGTGCTCACGCCCTGTTCCGTGGACTTCAAGGGACTCCTGGCCCACGACCTTGACGATGCTGCGGTCAAGACAACCGGCCTGGAATCAGCAGCACGGGTGGTGGTGGCCGCCACGGCTGCAAAGTGGCAGGCGCATGCCAGGGTGCTCGTGGCCGCCCTGGACCGCGTGGACGTCATCGTGACAGACCGGACACTCAGCGCGCAGGACAAAGCCGAACTCGAAAAATACTCAGTGGAAGTAGTGAGCGTATGAGCACCAGCACCGGTACGGAACAGCAGGCAGGCCTGAAGGCTGCCGCTGTGGCAACGTTCGTGGTCTTCGGCATCAACGGGCTTGTTTTTGCCAGCTGGGCCGCCAGGATCCCTGCCGTCACCCAGACGCTGCAGATCACCTCCGGCCAAATGGGCACACTGCTGCTGTGCACAGCCGTGGGCTCCCTGCTCGCGCTGCCCACCGCCGGCCTGGTGGTGGGCAGGATAGGAACGGCCAACACGGTCCGCTTTGCCGGACTCCTGGCGGCGGCCGCGGGCGTGGGCATCGCCATGTCACTCCTGGCAACATCCATTCCCGGAACGGCCGTGTCACTGTTCTTCTTCGGCATTGGAATTGGCCTCTGGGATGTGGCGCAAAACATCGAAGGTGCTGACGTGGAGCACAAGCTCAGGCGCACCGTCATGCCCCAGTTCCACGCAGCCTTCAGTGGCGGCGCCTTCGTAGGCGCCCTGGTGGGAGCGGGGCTGTCAACCCTCGGCGTGGACCTGCCATTGCACCTCATGGTGATCGCAGCCGTGGTGGTGCTGGTGGCGCTGACCGTGCCGCGCTACTTCCTCCCCCACATATCAACGGCCCCTGTGGACGGGGAGCCAAAACAAGCCAAGGGACCGTCCGCCTGGCGGGACAGCAGGACCCTGCTTATTGGTGTGGTGGTCCTCGGCGCCACGCTTACCGAAGGGGCCGGCAACGACTGGATCGCCAAGGCCTCGGTGGACGGGCTCGCAACCTCCGAATCCACCGGCGCCCTCATGTTCGCTTTGTTCGTCCTGGCCATGACGGCCATGCGGTTCCTCGGCGGCCGGGTCATCGACAAATATGGACGGGTAGCGGTACTGCGCGCCAGCATGGCCGCGGCGGCCGCAGGGTTGGGTCTCTTCGTGCTGGCAACCAACATCTGGCTGGCCGGTGTCGGTGCCGCACTGTGGGGAGTAGGTGCCGCCCTGGCCTTCCCCATGGGCATGTCCGCCGCGTCCGACGACCCGAAGCACTCAGCAGCGCGTGTCTCCGTAGTATCCACTTTGGGGTATATATCGTTCCTCGCGGGACCGCCCCTGCTCGGCTACCTCGGCGACCTGATCGGCATCCATACTGCGCTGCTGGCAATCATGGCGCCCATCCTTTTAGCGCTGCTCCTTGCGGGAGCTGCAAGGCCCCTGCCAGTTGAACGGGAGTCGGCTGAAGGGGAGTAGCCGTTGGGGTTAGGGTGATCACATGCAGAGCACCAGGCGCAGGGGCCGGACGTGGATCAGCCGCCTCGATAGATACCTTCTAGGGCATGTTTCCCGCTTGCCCGGAGGAAACCACGACGTCTTCTTCCGCCGCCTTTCCGCTTCAGCAAACCAGGGCAAGCTTTGGATAGGAACGGCAGCGGTCCTGGTGCTCTTCCCCGGCAAGACGCGGAGGGCGGCGGTGCATGGCCTGATCGCCCAGGGCGTGGCCTCCGCCGTCACCAACGTGGTCTTCAAGACACTGCTCCCCCGGACGCGTCCACTGCCCGAGCACCTGCCCGTCTTCCGCTTTGTGCACCCGCAACCCACGAGTTCCTCTATGCCGTCCGGACATTCGGCGTCAGCTGTGGCGTTCGCGGTGGGAGCCGGACTGGTGCGTCCGGCGCTGGGGGCCGCACTCGCGCCGGCAGCCCTAGGGGTGGCGTACTCGAGGGTCCACACCGGGGCGCACTGGCCTTCGGATGTCCTTTTCGGTTCGGCTCTGGGTGCTGGTGCTGCCCTGGTAACGCGCCACTGGTGGCCGGTCCGGCCGCCCATTCCGCAGACCAGGCGTATGTGGACCACTGCCCCCGCCCTCCCGAACGGCGAGGGGCTCAGCATCGTGGTGAACACCCTCGGCGGCTCCTTTAAGGAGGAGACTGCATCCGCCCTCCAGGAAGTATTTCCAAAGGCGCATATAAATACTGTTCAGCCTGACGAGGACTTGGTGGAGCGCATCGCTGCCACTGCCGACTTTCCCGGGACCCGGGCCCTGGGTGTGTGGGGCGGGGACGGGACTGTGGGCGCGGCGGCTGCCGCCGCCGTCGAACGCAACATTCCTCTGCTGGTCCTGCCCGGCGGAACGCTCAACCACTTTGCGCGCGACGCGGGAACAGGAAGCCTGAAGGATGCGGTCGAGGCTGCGGGCAAGGGCGAGGCTGCCCTGGCGGACGTCGGCGTGGTCACTGTGGAACGCGGGCTGGCCGGAAACCCTGAGGTGTCGGAGCTGATCATGCTCAACACCTCCAGCGTGGGCCTCTACCCGAATTTTGTGCGCCGGCGGGAGCACCTGCAGCCGGCCCTGGGGAAGCCGCTGGTAGGCGTCGTGGCCATGTTCCGGACGTTCGCGGTAAGCACCCCCATCACACTGACTGTGGACGGCGTCCGGCACAAAGTGTGGATCGCCTACCTGGGCCGGGGCCGCTTCTACCCGCGTGACCACGCTCCGTTGATCAGGCCCGTAATGGATGACGGGGTTCTGGACGTCCGCCTGATCACCGCTGATGAACGCTTTGCCCGGCTCCGCCTGCTCTGGTCCGTGCTGACGGGCACGGTGGCAAGCTCCGGGATCACGCACCTCCGGGAGGCAACGGAAGTGCGGATCGACGCCGGCGGCGCCCCCATGGCACTGGCTGTGGACGGAGAAGCGCTGGCAGGAGTCCGCAAAGTGGCCTATGGAGTACGTCCCCGGGCGCTGACCTACTACTCGCCCCGTCCGTAGCGGGGCCGGGGTGGAGAACTACCCTGATTCGCCCCTGAATCATCCCTGAGAAGCGGCGAAAAGCGGTGGTGGCCTCGGTACCGTGGGGAAGGTAGCCGCACCCCACAACGTCTGCAGCCGTCCGCTGCCGTTCAAAGGATGATCCATGATCGAGGTAAACGGGCTGACCAAGGTCTACGGCGCCAAAACCGCCGTGGCCGGTGTCAGTTTCACCGTCCGGGCCGGGCAAGTCACCGGCTTCCTTGGCCCTAACGGGGCAGGAAAGTCCACCACGATGCGCATGATCATGGGGCTGGACCGGCCGACGTCGGGGTCCGCCACCGTGAACGGGCTGCCCTACGTCCAGCACAAGGCTCCCCTGCGGGAGGTGGGCGCCCTGCTTGATGCCAAGGCAGTACACACCAGCCGCAGCGCCTATAACCACCTGCTGGCCATGGCAGCCACCCACAGCATCCCCAAAGCCCGGGTGCACGAGGTAATCGAGATGACCGGACTGGAAGCGGTGGCGCGCAAAAAGGCCGGCGGGTTCTCGCTGGGCATGGGCCAGCGCCTTGGAATCGCGGCTGCCCTGCTGGGTGACCCGCAGACACTCATCCTCGACGAACCCGTTAACGGGCTGGACCCTGAGGGAGTGGTGTGGGTCCGCAACCTGGTTCGGTATCTAGCCGGGCAGGGGCGCACAGTGTTCCTCTCCAGCCACCTGATGAGCGAAATGGCTCAAACCGCCGACCACCTGATCGTCATTGGCCGCGGCCGGGTCATTGCTGACGCCCCGATCCAGGACATCATCACCGGCAAGGGCCAATCCCGCGTCCGCGTCCGCACCGACCAGCCAGAGCGCCTCCACCAGCTGCTCACCGGACGGGGTGCTTCCATTGCCGTTCCGGAACGTGAACTGCTCGAGGTAACAGGCCTTGACCCGAAAACCATTGCGGCCGCGGCCCTGGAAAACCAGGTGATGGTGTATGAACTCACGCCGCTTGTTGCAAGCCTGGAGGAGGCGTATATGGAACTGACCAAGGACGACGTCGAATACCACTCCCTGCCCGCTGCGGAGGTAAGCCACCCATGAGCTCCACGACCACTGAATCAATGCCCCCGCGCGAGCCGGCGCCCTCCCCTGCCGGGCACGCCGCCCGCAACGCCGGACGGTCCCTTCCTGGCCCAACCTTTGTCCGGGTCCTTAACTCTGAAGTTATTAAGTTCCGCAGCCTGCTCTCCACGCTGATCCTGCTCGCTTCCACCGCTGTGGTCATGGTTGGCTTCGGCGCCCTCTCAGCATGGGGGACGGGCCAGTTCGCCGATGCGGCCACCCGGGATCCGCAGGCCGCGGCCAGGATGGCGGCCCAGGGTGGAGACCTTGCCGTCAGCGTGCCCACGTCGGGCATCGCCTTTGCCCAGCTGATACTGGGGTCCCTTGGCGTGCTCCTGATGAGCTCCGAGTTCACCACCGGCATGTCACGGTCCACCTTTGCTGCGGTGCCCCGACGCCTTCCCGCCTTCGCCGCCAAGCTGGTGGTGGTAATGGTGACGTCGTTCGCAGTCACTGCCGTCTCCACGTGGGTGGCGGGCCTGGCGGCGGTGCCGATCCTGGACAACTATGGGCTCAAGCTGGACGTGGCCAGTTCGCAGTCGGTGAAGCTCCTCCTGGTCAACAGCGTCTATGTGGCTGCCGTGGCTGCCATCGGTATGGCACTGGGCACGCTGATCAGGAATTCGACCGGCGGCATCATGAGCCTGGTGGGCATTTTCTTCGTGGCACCCATTGCGTTCCAGCTGATTCCCGGGGACTTCTTCAAGGAGGCCCGCAAGTACCTGCCCGGCAATACCGTGGAGCCGCTGACAGCGGCCCAGCACGTTCCGGATACCCTGGAGGCTTGGCAGGCAGGGCTGGTCCTGGGCGCCTGGGTGGTCATCCCGGTCCTGCTCGCAGCCGTCCTGCTGAAACGCCGGGACGTGTAGCCCCCATCCTCTTTCCGCCACGCGCCCGCGGCGGGCGCGTGGTTTCGGGCACATTACAAATATGCCTGGAAGGCAACTTTTATTGCTCCTTGGTGTTTCCGCTTGGAGTGCTGTCCTGTTGGCGGGAATCAGATCTGTCGGACTGCACAAAGCAAGGCGCATAATGGCGGATCTAGGGTGAAACGACGATGTGGTGCATCACACGGTCCGCCGGGGTCCACCAAGGTACGTCGCTCAACCCATGCTATTTCCCAACAGGACGGCGCTTCCATGCATGCTGACCAGCAACTTTCAAAGTCCCTGAAACCCAGGCACCTGTCCATGATCGCCATCGCCGGCGTCATTGGTGCAGGCCTTTTCGTCGGCTCGGGGGCGGCCATCCAGCAGGCCGGCCCGGGCATCCTCGTGGCGTACGCGGCCGCCGGCCTGGTGGTCATCCTGGTGATGCGCATGCTGGGTGAGATGGCCGCAGCCAACCCTGAGACAGGCTCCTTCTCCACCTATGCGGACAAGGCGCTGGGCCGCTGGGCAGGGTTCAGCATCGGCTGGCTCTACGCCTGGTTCTGGATCATCGTCCTGGGCATCGAGGCCACCGCAGGCGCTGCGATCATGCACCGTTGGGTGCCGGGCATCGACCAGTGGGTGTGGGCCCTTGTCCTCATGGTGCTGCTGACGCTCACCAACCTCGGTTCCGTGAAGTCCTACGGGGAGTTCGAGTTCTGGTTCGCGTCCATCAAGGTCGCGGCCATCGTCCTCTTCCTCATCTTTGGCGTCGCCGCCATCCTCGGCCTCATCCCCGGCGTCCCCGCACCCGGCCTGAGTAACCTGGTCAACAACGGTGGGTTCATGCCCAATGGCCCGGGAGCCGTCCTGGTAAGCATCCTCGTGGTGGTCTTCTCCTTCTTCGGCGCAGAGATCGCCACCATCGCGGCCGGTGAGTCCGAAAACCCCGTGGACGCCGTGAAGAAGGCCGTGAAATCCACCGTCTGGCGCATCCTGGTCTTCTACATCGGCTCCATCGCCATCGTGGTCACGCTGCTTCCGTGGAACTCCGCCTCCGTGGCCAAGAGCCCCTACGTTGCCGTCATCGAACTGTTCGGTATCCCCGGCGCCGGAACCATCATGGACGTCGTGGTCCTCACCTCCGTGCTGTCATGCCTGAACTCCGGCCTCTACACGGCCAGCCGCATGCTGTTCTCACTCTCCACCCGCGGTGACGCGCCCCGCGCCTGGACCCGCATCTCCCGCCGCGGTGTCCCCGCCGCCGCCGTGCTGGCCTCCACCGTGGTGGGCTTCGTGACGGTGGGCCTGAACTACATTGCCCCGGACACCGTTTTCCTCTTCCTGGTCAACACCTCCGGCGCCATTGCCCTGTTCGTGTGGCTGGTCATCTCGGCCTCGCAGCTGGTCCTCCGCCGTCGGATGGGTGCCGCAGCCAAGGACCTGCAGCTGAAGATGTGGCTGTTCCCCTACCTCACCTGGGCGGCGATCATCAGCATTGTGGCTCTGCTCATCGGCATGGTGATCGTGGAATCCACCCGTGAATCCCTGCTGCTTTCGCTGGCATTGGCCGCCGTAGTGGTGGCAGTGGGCGTGCTCCGCTACCGGCGGAAGGGCGCAGCAGCCGCCGGACAGCCCGCAGTAGCAGCCGAGGCAGCCCCGGCTCCCGCGGAGTAGGCGCGGCGCTAGACTCGGGACCATGCCTTTGTCTTCCTCTGCCGCAGACCACATCCAGGACCTTGGCGCGTATGTGAGCGCATCGCCGTCGAGCTTCCACGCTGCGCATGAGGGGGGCCGGCGGCTGGAGGAAGCCGGATTCGTCCGCCTGGATGAACGGCAGCCGTGGGAGGGTGGCGCCGGATCATTCTTCGTGATCCGCGACGGTGCCCTGATCGCGTGGGTGGTCCCGGACGGTGCGGGACCGGCCACGGGGTTCAACATCCTCGGCGCGCACACCGATTCGCCGTCGTTCAAACTCAAGCCCAAACCCACCACCGGCGCCCACGGCTGGCTGCAGGCCGGGGTGGAGATTTACGGTGGACCGCTGCTGAATTCCTGGCTGGACCGCGAGCTCAGGCTCGCGGGCCGGCTGGTGATGCTCGATGGCACGGAGCACCTCGCGGCCACCGGACCGCTGCTGCGCTTCCCGCAGCTGGCCATCCACCTGGACCGGGCGGTGAACGAGGGTCTCACCCTGGATAAGCAGCGGCACATGAACCCCGTCTGGGGCCTGGGGAATCCCACGGATTCGGACCTGCTGGGTGTGCTGGCAGCTTCGGTTGCCGGCACATCCGTCGATCCGGGGCAGATCGGCGGGTACGACGTCGTCATTGCGGACACGCAGGCACCGGCAGTTTTCGGGGGCAAGGGGGAGTTCTTCGCATCCGGGCGGCTGGACAACCTTTCGGCCACGCACGCCGGCCTGGCGGCACTCATTGCCCATGCCGGCTCCGCCGGCACCGGCGGCCCCATTGCGGTGCTCGCTGCCTTCGACCACGAGGAAATCGGGTCCAACTCCCGCTCCGGTGCCTGCGGGCCCATCCTGGAAGACATCCTGGTGCGCATCTCCGACGGCCTGGGTGCAACGGTGAGCCAGCGGCGGCAGGCCCTGGCGGCGTCGTTCTGCCTCTCTGCCGACGCCGGCCACGCAGTGCATCCCAACTACCCCGAGCGGCATGATCCCGCCAACCACCCCGTGCTGAACGGCGGCCCGCTGCTGAAGATCAATGCCAACCAGCGCTACGCCACGGATGCCTTCGGTGCGGCCTT
Source organism: Arthrobacter sp. DNA4 (assembly GCF_024362385.1). Classification (NCBI taxonomy): domain Bacteria; kingdom Bacillati; phylum Actinomycetota; class Actinomycetes; order Micrococcales; family Micrococcaceae; genus Arthrobacter; species Arthrobacter sp. DNA4. The sequence goes on along the minus strand of NZ_CP101466.1, from coordinate 4,522,587 downwards.
CTGGGCGCGGCTCTGTGGCGAAACCGGGGTGCCGTACCAGGAGTTCGTCTCCAACAACGTGATGCCCTGCGGCTCCACGATCGGCCCGCTCACCGCCACCCGCCTGGGCATCCGCACCGTGGACGTGGGTGTGCCGCTGCTGTCCATGCACTCGGCCCGAGAGCTGTGCGGCGTGGAGGATCCCCTTCGCCTGGCCGCCGTCACGGAGCTGTTCTTCCGGACCGCGGCGTAGGTCTTTAGGTATCCAGTAGGTATCCCGTTACTCCAGTAGGTATCCCGCAAGCTTGGTGCGGATTCCCGCATAGGTACCCCCTAAACCCTGATTAGGGGCCAGCTCACGCCTACGGTATGGATCACGGATGCCGTTAGGTACCCAGCCCGTAGTTATGGCTGGATACCAGGACCTTGCCGTCCTGCCAACAAATGGCCTCCGTCGACAACTGACTGATGCGACAGGGGAGGTACCGGGTAACCGGTGCTGGGGAGGTGTGGATTCTCCCTGCTCAGCCGAACGGCTCCTGCGCTGAACCACGGAGCCAATTATGACGTCTGCATCTGGAATCCCCTTCCGACCGGTCCCGCGTCACTGGATTCTGGCGCTGGTTCTTGCGCTGATTTGTTCCGCGTTGCCCGTGGTTGCCGGACCGGGCTGGGTGCTTCCGGCACGGGCTGCCACACCTTGTGACCCGCCCGTGGTGAGCAAAGTAGCGTGCGAGAACACGCTGGCGGGCAATCCGGCCAGCGAGTGGCAGGTCAGCGGTGCGGGCGACAGCAGCATCCAGGGCTATGCGACGTCCATGAGTGTGAACGTCGGCCAAACCGTCACATTCAAGGTGAAAACGAACGCCAAGGCGTACCGAATCGACGTCTACCGGTTTGGTTACTACCAAGGATCAGGCGCCCGCAAAGTTGCAGCAAACATCCTCCCCTCAGCCGCACTTCCCCAGACCCAGCCCAGCTGCCTGACGTTTTCCGCCACGGGTTTGATTGATTGTGGCAACTGGGCCGTCTCTGCGTCCTGGGCCGTCCCGGCAACCGCGGTGTCCGGGGTTTACATCGCCCGCCTGGTCCGGACGGATACAGGCGGAGCGAGCGTCGTCCCATTCGTTGTCCGCGACGACGCGGCTAAGTCGGCGGTGCTGTTCCAGACGTCTGACACTACCTGGCAGGCCTACAACTCGTACGGTGGCAACAGTCTCTACACTTGTTCCGTATCCTGCCCGGCGGGAAACCCACAGGCATATAAAGCAGCGTTCAAGGTGTCCTATAACAGGCCGTTTCACTCGGCTGCCGACGACTCGGGCCGCAGTTGGCTGATGTACGCGGAATACCCCATGATCCGGTTTTTGGAATCGAACGGTTATGACATCAGTTACATGAGTGGGTTGGATGTGGCCACCAAGGGATCCCTGATCCTGAACCACAAGTCCTTCCTCTCGGCTGGACATGACGAGTACTGGTCGGCCGACCAGCGGACCAACGTCACTGCTGCCCGCGATGCTGGCGTCAACCTTGCCTTCTTCAGCGGTAATGAGATGTTCTGGAAGACCAGATGGGAACCCAGCGCCGACGGCACCAACACGGCCGGGCGGACCCTTGTGTCGTACAAGGACACACACTTCAACGCTCCCACGGACCCCGTGACCTGGACGGGCACGTGGCGGGACCCCCGGTTTGGTACAGCCAACGGTGGCGGAAACCCCGAGAATTCCCTGACCGGCCAGTACTTCATGGTGAACTCAGGGACGACTGACATTGTTGTGCCTGCCGCCTACAAGCAGCTAAGGCTGTGGCGTGGAACATCGATCCCCGCCATGGCAAGCGGGGCTTCAGTAACACTGGGAAGCGGTTTGGGAACGCTCGGCTATGAATGGGACAGCGATGCGGTCAATGGCTTCCGGCCAGCGGGATCCTTCCGGTTATCCCAGACAACAAACACGGCTGCGGAAGTCTTTACGGATTACGGCTCCACCACCAAACAGGGCGCGACGGCCGTACACAATCTCACTATGTATAAAGCAGCCAGCGGGGCCATGGTTTTCGGCGCTGGTACCGTCCAATGGTCGTGGGGTTTGGACCCCTTCACCACAGGCAAGACGGTGGACCGGAACATGCAGCAGGCCACCGTCAACCTCTTCGCGGACATGTCGGCGCAGCCAGCCACGTTGATATCAGGGCTCAGCACGGCACAGCCCTCCACAGACACAACGGCTCCGACATCGGCCGTGTCCACTCCAGCCGCAGGTACCTCAGTAGCCGACGGCACAGTTGTCACGGTAAGCGGGACCGCATCAGATGTGGGCGGGGTCGTTGCAGGGGTTGAAGTGTCAACGGACGGTGGCGCGACTTGGCAGCGCGCAAATGGAACCACCAACTGGACCTTCAGCTGGAATGCACATGGCAGCCCGACATCCGTCCTGCGCTCCCGTGCTGTCGATGACAGCGGCAACCTCGAGTCCGGATCGCCCGGGGTGTCGACGTCTGTTACTTGCCCTTGTTCAGTTCTGGGCCGGAATATTTCCCCCTCGTCCCCTGACGCGGGGGACCCCAATTCGCTGGAAATCGGCGCCAAGTTCTACTCCGACGTAGCCGGAACCATCAGCGGCATCAGGTTTTACAAGTCGGCCAAGAACACCGGAACCCATGTCGGCAACGTCTGGAGCGTTAGCGGCCAACGACTGGCCACCGTCACTTTCTCCGGCGAATCTGCCAGTGGCTGGCAAACGGCCCTCTATTCGCCGCCCCTGGCAATCACGGCGGGCACCCAATATGTGGTGTCCTACTTTGCGCCGGCCGGACACTATGCGGAAGACCCCGGATATTTCTACAACAATCCTTCGCCTTCCGGCGGAACAAGTCCGGTTGACAGTGCTCCGCTGCACTTCACCAGGAGCGTGCCCAACAGACCCAATGGCTTCTATAAGTACGGAACCACCTCCGCTTTCCCGGACCAGGTCTACGATGCCGAAAACTACTGGGTAGATCCGATCTTCACGGAGACGGGCACGGTTGCTCCCGCAGTGTCGTCAGTTTCCCCAATCAACGGCGCCAACGGTGTGGACCCCGCCGTTGTTCCGGCGGCCACCTTCAACCAGGCCGTTGCCGGCACGTCAGTTGTATTTACTTTGACGAGTGCGGCGGGTGCTGTGCCCGGAACCGTAACCTACGACGCCATCAGCAATACGTCGTCATTCCATCCCAACAGCCCATTGGCTTACGCTACGACATACACCGCAACCGTCAGTGGAGCTACGAACTCGGCAGGACAGGCGATGGCCTCCCCTTACACGTGGCAATTCACGACGGCTTCCGCTCCGGCTGCACCTGTTGTGGCATCGGCCAACCCCTCGAACAACGCGACAAATGTGACAGTGGATGTGAAGCCCAGTGCGACATTTGACCAAGCCGTCACTCCTGGCTCCATCCAGTTCACGCTGAAGAATGCTGTGGGTGCAGGCGTCGGAGGAGCAACTTCATACGACGCGGTTTCGAATACAGTCAGCTTCACCCCTTCCCCTGCCCTGTCCTATGGCATGACATACACGGCCACCGTTAGCGGAGCAACCAACTCAACAGGCCAGACCATGACGGCTCCATACACATGGTCCTTCGCTACCGCAGCTCCACCTGCCACCTGTCCATGCACCGTTTTTGATCCATCTGCAGTGCCGCTGGTCGCGTCAGATTCAGACACCGGCGGCGTCGAATTGGGAATGAAGTTCCGCTCCGATGCAGCCGGTACCGTAACGGGGGTCCGGTTCTACAAGGGGACGGCCAACACAGGCTCGCACACCGGCCACCTCTGGTCCTCCAGCGGAGCGCTGCTCGCCTCCCTGACTTTCTCCACCGAGACGTCATCGGGATGGCAACAGGCAACCTTCTCTTCACCGGTGTCCATCGCGGCAAACACCACGTACATCGTCTCGTACTACGCACCCAGAGGCGGCTATTCAGCAGATTCCGGCTTCTTCAGCGCTTCGGCGGACCGGTCTCCGCTCCATGGGTTGGCCAGCGGGGTGGATGGGCCCAACGGTGTGTACCGCTATGGGACCTCACCGGGTTTCCCCACCGACAGTTTTAACAACACCAACTACTGGGTGGACGTCGTGTTTTCCACCTCTACTGCACCTGTCGCGCTTACCGTAACGGCCAGTACGCCTGCAGACGCCGCTGCCGGACAGCCCGTGGCGACAAAGCCCACCGCGACGTTCAACCAGGATGTCGTTTCGAGTTCGATTAATTTTGCGTTGCAGGATACTTCGGGGACAATCGTTCCCGGATCGGTCAGCTACGATGCCACCACTTATACGGCCACGTTTGCTCCGTCCTCCGCGCTGGCCTACGGAGCCACCTTTAAGGCCACCGTCAGCGGAACCACGAATGTGTCTGGTCAAAGCATGGGTTCGCCCTACACGTGGTCCTTCAGCACGGCGGCGGCACCCGCCACCTGTCCATGCACTGTCTTCAGCCCGGCAGCCACTCCAGCGACCATAACGGTGAATGACAGCGCCGGAGTGGAACTGGGTATGAAGTTCCGCTCAGACGTATCGGGTAACGTGACGGGAATCCGGTTCTATAAGGGGACATCCAACACCGGCACCCACACCGGCCATTTGTGGTCCTCCTCCGGCACGCTCCTGGCCTCGCTGACCTTCTCGGCGGAATCTGCCTCGGGCTGGCAGGAAGCGAGCTTCACCACCCCCGTGGCGATCGCAGCCAACACGACCTACATCGTCTCCTACTACGCGCCCCGGGGGTTCTACTCCGCCAGCGGGGGCTACTTCACCGGTGGAGGGGCAGACAATCCGCCCCTCCACGGCCTTGCGAGCGGTGTTGATGGGTTAAACGGCATTTACCGGTACGGCGCATCGTTCGGTTTTCCAGCAGACAGCTACAACGACACCAACTACTGGGTGGATGTTGTTTTTGCCACCCCGTAGCGACCGGAGCTGTTCTTCCGGACCGCTGCGTAGTTCCTTTCCTTTGTGGCTCCACAAAGGTCCGTGCGGGTACCCACATGCCCGGCTTGAGGCCCCTAGTTCCTGCACAGAGCCCCATCTACGGTGAAAGTGCAGATGCCTGTAGGGCGGACCCCGCTTTGCCGCAGCTGCGCCTTGGCTGCAAGGGAAAGGCTGGAACTCATGGGGCTGTTCACCGAGGCTCTCTACCTTGGAGTGGGATTCGCCGCCGTCGTGCTGGGGCTGGTGGCAGCTCTCACGCACCCTGACCGGCGGAATATCCTCGCATTCCTTCTCGGCGTTTCCGCGGGGCTTGTCGCGGTGCAGATCTTCAGGGTCCATATCTTTACGGTCCTGGCCGTCGCCTGGGTCTTCCTGCCGGGCCGGGTGAGGAACAGGGGAGCCCTCAAGCCCATTGCGGTGCTTCTGGCGGCCTCAATGCTGCTGGCGTCAACCACACTTCTCGGCGACCTGGTCAACAGTCCGACACTTGGCCTTCAGCTTCTGGGGCTGGCGGCCTCAGCATCGCTGGTGGCACTGACGTCGAACCGGCAGGATATAGCTGCCATGCTGTGGGGCCTCCTGGCCGTCTCCACCGTTGGCAGCGCAGTGGGTGTCCTCCAGGTGTTCCAGGTCATCCCCATGGATCTCTGGCACCTGCATATCAGCTCAATCGGCCGCCCCACCGGGATCTATCCTGAACCTGACTGGCTGGGAATGTTTTCCGGCGTGGGCGTGCTGCTGAGCTGGCGCCTCTCTATGTCCCGGTAAGCAAAGGTGGCACTTTTCCTGCCAAATATCACCGTCTTTATCCTGGCCATGGCCCGGGCATCGTGGATTGCACTCCTGGTTTGCGTGGTTGCAGCATCAGTGGCATCGGTAGTCCACAGGTACCGGGGATCGACCATTACCGTCGGGACGGGACCTCGGCGCGGGCGGTGGGCCGCTGTGGTCATTGCCGCCGTCGCTGCCATCGTGGCCGTGGCAGCCATTCCACAGTTGCAGGAGGATGTGGCCGCCCGGGCGTCCACGATGCTGGGAACGGTCCAGGAGGACGATATCTCCGGTCAGGCACGGATCAGGCAGAATGATTCCCTCTTCGAACTGGCCAGGTCCATTCCGGTATACGGGCATGGCCTGAGCGCTGCGGGACGGGTAGGGGTGTGGGGCCAAATAAATACCGTGGGAGAGTCCCAGAACAACGTGGCCAGCAACTGGGTCCTGGGCATGTGGGTGGACGGCGCGTTGTTCGCGGTGCCCCTGATTATCTTCCTGATAGGTCTTGCGCTGGTGCGGGTGCGCAGTCTCCCAGGCCAGCTTCTGCTCTTCACGCTCGTGTGCAGTTTGTTTTCCAACGCCGTGTTCTTCCCCGTGACGTGGCTTTTTGTTGGGTTGGCAATGATCGCGGCCCCAGGTACCAGGAAAGCGTTGACCCGTCCCCGCCACCGCCTGGAAGGCGCGCCTTGCTTAAGCATAGCCTAGGAGCCCGGCGCAGCGGGGAGGGGCTAATCCAGTGGATTGCGTGGAGCTGCCAGCCGGGCCCAATCGCGCGCTGCCTGACGGTGGAAGGATTCGGCAGCCCTGGAAGCTTCTGCCCGTCCGTCCGAGACAGCGAATTCAATCGCCTTGAGCCAACCCTCCACGTCGCCCGCCGAGCCGTTCTGTCCGCTCACCAATAGCCGTGACTCCGGCCCAAAGAGATCGCCCAGGCTCGTTTCGGAACGCCCGACCACCGGCACGGCGTGCTCAAGCGCCCGGATGGCTATCCCGCTCTGAAAGAAGCGCTTGTAGGGAATGAGTATGACGGTGCTGTCAGCAATCAGCTGGTCCAGTTCGTCTTCCGGGACAAACCGTGCGTCCACCGTCCATCCCTTGACTGCTTACCATCCACGCCCGATGATCTCGCAGTCGTAGCCGGATCCCAGATGCTCGGCCAGCGATTCCAGGAGGTCCAGATCCCGGTCCCGCTTGTACTGCCCCAGGACGCGTATCCTGGGCGGGGCCCCTGTGACCGACCATACTGGTTGCGGGCGTCTCCTTTGAGGGTGGAAGTACCGGGTGGCGTACTAACGCTGAGGCGTCAACTCCCCTTGAACGCATTGCCTTGGCAGCCTCTTCGCTGTGAACCAGCGCTCCAGGCCGTCTTTTCAGCGTCCGCATGAGGGCGGATACCATGCGGCCGCTTCCGGTTGACCTGACCAACGGGTCGGGGTCGTGATAGACCACCCACGAGGAACTCCCGCACATCACCTTGACCAGGAGTAGGTCCCAAAAACCCAAAACAGGCCAGGTGACCAAAACCCGGAGTGGGGCGCTGCTGCGCCGTGTGTGCCAACCAGCACGTCCCAGCAGTTCAACGTATTCCAGCAGCCACGCGAGCCGGTGCTTGCCAGAGACGGAGGGTTCATCAAGGGACCGGACCTGGGCCGGGACACCCGCATCCACCAGGTGCTGGTGAAGCGCGTTGGTGTAGTGCCTCAGGGCGCCTCCCAGGGGGTTCACGATGATGACGCCCCCCGGTTGCATGGGACGGGCTCCGGCAGCCAGCGTCCGGCCGGCGCGAAGCCCGGACAGCAGGGGACGGATCGTGCCCATGTGCTGGTTTTTGATGAGGTCCCGGGCCACGGAGCGCACCAAAAGGTACGGTGCGGACGCCTGGGCCTGGAATCGTGACCCATGCTTGGCATGGAAGAGTTGGATGTTCCGTGTCAGGTAGAACGGCGGAACACCGTTTGAATGCTGCCAGGCAAAAGCCTGCGGACACACCTGCACCTTCCACCCGTGGCGACGGAGGGTTTGATGATGGTCCGTTTCCTCCATGTACAGGAAATAGGTTTCATCAATCGGGTAACGGACCAGTATGCCGCGCCGGAACATCAGGAGGGCGCCGTCAAGCCACGACACCGGTTGTGGGGGAGCTGCGGACGGCCCGGGCCGTGCCGTCAGATGTCCGCGGTGGCGGGGTAGGCCCAGGACTTTGGTGAAGCGTCCCCCTTCCGACCAATTGGTGTTCCCGTCGTCTCCCGTAACCAGTACGGGTCCAACCACGGCTGTTCCCCGATCTTCCGCGAGGGCGGCACGGAGGAGGGCCAGGCAGTCTGCTTCGGGCCGTGACTCATGGGTGGCGACCAGAAGGTATTGCCATCCGTAGCTGTTTTTCTCATGCCAGGCCGCTCCACGGTTGACGGCTGCACCGTAACCGGCGTTCGCAATGTAAATCGAATGTGCACCCGGTGGCATGAGGTTCTCCACCTCGGCCTGTCGCAGGGTCTCCTCACTATTGTCCACTACGAGGATCCGGTCCGGGGCGACGCCACCTGCAACAAGGGCGTCGAGGGTGGCTCCCAGCGTCCCGTAGCTGCGGTGGTGCACCACCACGGCCGCCAGGTCCGGGATGATCATGCGGCATTCCCAACCGTGAGCCGGCTTGCTGGTTTTCGCGACGGCCCCACCGCCGCCACAAGCGCTCGTTCATAACTGCTGCAGACATCCTCCCAGTTGTAGTGGAGGATGGCGCGCTCCCTGTTTGCCTGCCTTGCCTTCACCCGGAGGCCGGCGTCCGACAACATGTGGCGCAGCGCGTCGGCGATGGCCGCCGGATCGGCAGGGACGAGATGCTCCGGGGCGCCGAGGACCTCGCTGTTGTACGCGGTGCGGCGCGCTACCACCGGTGCTCCACACGCCATCGCCTGCACCAGGGCCGGATTTGTCCCTCCTACACTGTGGCCGTGGAAGTAGACCCCGGCATGTTGCCACAGCGACAGCAGTTTATTGTCGTCGCTGAGGTGGCCAAGCCACGTGACATTCGGATGCCGGGCGCTCAACGTTTTCGCGTCTTCGTCGAAGGAACCGCCGTACCCGCTGGAGCCCACAATGACTACAGGATGTTCCCCGGCTATCTTCTCCACTGCCTGGAAGAACTCCGACACCGTGTTCTCAGGGACGAAGCGGGCCACCATGAGTACGTAGGAGTCCCGTGTGAGGCCCGGGACAACCTCCAACGGAACCGGAACGTCGCCCCCATATGGAATGAACACGGATTCCCGGCCAAAGTCCACTTTCCAGCGCCGTTGAATTTCGACGGCGTCGCTCACCAAAAGCGTCCCGAAGCGGGCGGTAAGACGGGCGCCGAGCTTGAACACGAGTTTTGCGAAGCCGTTCCATTTGGCACGTTCCCATTCGATTCCATCAACGTTCACAACGGTAGGTATGCCACGCAGTTTCAACAGCGGCAGCCAGAACCCGTTCGCCACGTTCATCACCAGCGCGACATCCGGCTTCTCTCGAAGGCAGTGCAGAACGGCGGTGAGGCCGAATGACAGGGTGCTCAGTGACTTGCTTTCCAGACCCGGGGTGGTGGTGGTCCGGACCCGGGGGTCGCGGGCAGCATCATCATCCTTGGTGGAACCTGGTAAGCAATACACATTGACATCCCAGCCTTTGCCGGCGAGAAAGGGTGCGATCTTCCTGACTGCAGTTTCGAATCCGCCGTAGTAGCTCGGATAACCGCGAGTACCGATGACTGCCACAGTTTTGGGCATTTTCATTCTCCTGTATCCCATGCAAGCCACTCCAGGCATTTTTCCGTTGCCGGCAGCTACGACGCTTTTCGGATTTCCTTGGGGGCGCTTTCATGAACGTCAGTGCTGTCCGGGCTTCCGGAGGATGACGTGTGCGGGGCTGCCATGTAGGAACCGTAGTAGGCGTAGGCATCCACGCCCTTAGTGGGAACGCAGTTGAATATCACGCCGAGGACGGAGGCCTTGACCGTGTGAAGTATTTTCAGCGACCTTTCCAGTTCGTCCCGCGTGGTTTGTCCGGCCCGGACCACCACGATTACTCCGTCGGCGGCACGTGACAGGACAGCCGCGTCCGTGACTGGAAGCAGAGGGGGCGCATCGATGAGCACGGTGGCTCCGGCTGCAAGGGTGGTAAGCAGTTGCTTCATGGCATTGGTGCCGAGCAGTTCGCTTGGATTGGGCGGGAATGGTCCTGAGCCCAGGATCGAGAGATTCGACAGGACGGTGGGCGCCTGGATGACGTCCACCAGTTTGGCCTGGCCGCTAAGGACATTGGTCACCCCGACTCCTGGGACAAGGTTGAAGGCTCCGGCAATGCGGGGACGGCGGAGGTCTCCATCCACGACGACGACCGGTTCGCCGGTAGCGGCCATTGTCACGGCCAGGTTCCCAGCAACGGTGGACTTGCCCTCGGAGGTCATTGGGCTTGTTACCAGGATGATGCGGGGACGGTGGTCGATGTCGAGGAACCTCAGGTTCGTCCTGAGTGACCGAAGAGCCTCGATAAAGGCGCGGTTCTGTACTTCTGTTCGCTGGAGTTCGTGGCGCTCCGTGCCAAGTACCTTGAGGGTATCGCTGATGTCCGGATCAAAGGGGAGCGTCCCGATCACCGGAACTTCGAAGAGGCGCTCGATTTCGCTGGAACTCCGCAGCCTGCGGTCAAGGTGGTGCCGGAGGAGCGCTGTGGCGTATGCGAGGAGCAGACCTGCAGCAGCACCCAACAGGAGCGCCAGCTGGATGTTTGGAGAAATTGGCGCAACGGGACGGGCCGCCTTATCCAGCGGAACCAAGCCCACCGGGAGGGCCGGGGAGGGTGCCTGACCGGCAGTGACGGAACTCTCGAGTAATTGGACTTGCTTGGCCAATTCGCTGATCCACGCGTCGGCTGTCCGCTGGGCCACGACCGGATCCGGAGAAGTGGCGGTAATGCGGATTTCCGCCGTTTCAACGGGGACGTTGACTGCAATCGTAGGGAGCAGGGCGTCTGCGGTGGTGTTCAGCCCCACCGATGCGATGACCTGATCTGCGATCAGGCGTGATTCAGCTATGGACTCGTAGTTCTTGATCTTGGACTTTGCCAGCGCATCCCCCGTCAGGAGTGTATTCACATTCTCAGAACCGACGGTGAGGACCAGCGCACTGGACTCTGCTGCGTATATGCGCGGCTGGAGGGCGCCCCATAGGGTGACCACTGCGGTGACCACAATTGTGATCACCGCAATGGAACGCCAGTAGAGCCTTGCCACCCGGACATAGCCACGGACTCCCATTCCGGTACCGGAGTCATCGCTGTTGACCTCATGCTTGCCTGTCACGATGTTCGTTCCTTTCCTCTTTCGGAGCGCCTGAAGGCGGGTGAACCCATCGGCCTGGGTGCAAAACTAACGCGGCATTGCTTGCTGCCGGGATGAACCTGTTGGCGCTTTGTGGAGATGCTGGAACAACAGTGTGGAAACTGCGGGCCCCCGCGACGGGTTTTTCAGGCGACCCCGTCAGGAGAATTTCGTTTTCCATTTGGCAGCGGGCTTAACAAGGGCTTGGTGGGTGAGGACCGCCAGGACCGCACTTGCCGGTATGGCGTACCAACCGACGTTGATGAGTTGGTCCGTTCCGGTGGCGAGCATAATCAGGATCGCTACCGGATAGTGCCAGATGTACAGCTCGTAACTGATCTTTCCGACGTACACGACGGGGCGAACCGAGAGGACGGTCTTCAAGCAAAATCTGCTCCGGTCACCCGCCACGATGGAAGCAATGATGGCCACTGTCCCGGCGGCAGCTGCTATGTAGGCCAGCGAATTTAGGGAAGGCCGGAATCCGGCGGCAACCACGGCAATGGCGATTACCAGCGCACCGGAATAACCCCACGACGGGGTGAAACGGACATCTGTGTGCTCAGCCAGCCACAAAGCAAAGCTGCATCCAAGGAACAGGCCTCCTGCTCGAAGGAAATAACTCGCGTCCTGTCCGGTCCAGCCCATCATGAGTTGTGCACCGTCCAGGAGAATTCCCAAAGTCAGGGCCACGATCCATTTGCCTGCAACGCGTCGCGAAAAGAGGAGTATCAATGCGAAGGGCCACATGAGGTAGAAGATTTCCTCAATTCCAAGGCTCCATGTTTGGAGCCAGGTGAGGCCGGCTTTACCGAAGAATTGGCCAGCAACGGGCGTCAGGTACGTGGCGGCCAAGGCGACTTCGATGAGGTGCTTGCTGCCCCTCACGAGCAACCCGAAAGGAAGGATTGCTACGATGGCTATGAGCAGTGCGGGATAAAGTCGGACCGCCCTGCGCCAATAGAAGAGGCCTAATCGGATCCGGTGATTCCGTTTCAATTCGGTGAGCAATATCGTCGTGATGAGGAAACCGGATAAAGCGAAAAAAATGTCCACACCGAGGAATCCCGCGAACGTCTGGGGCTGAAGGCCGTGATGTATGAGGACGAGCAGAATGGCAACAGCACGCAGGCCATCGAGGGCGGGGACATACTGCAGTCCCTTCGGATCCGGCAGTTGCTTGGATGGTGTGGTGGCACCCTTCGCTGGCGAATCAACAAGAAGGGCAGCCGAAAACCACGAAAGGGCTGTAGGCATTCGCATCCGTAGTCTCCTTTGGCATGTTGACTGCGTGTAATGGCGGTACCCGGCGTTAGCGGGAGCGCGACGGGCTGAACTTGCGGCCGGTTATGGCTTGGGCAAAGCTGGCCTGGGTTTCAGCCCAGGTGTATTCGCGGTGAGCGGCGGCCCTTGCGGCCCTGGCCGAGCGTTCGGCTGTTCCGGCGGCTGCCACAACGTCACTTAATGCCTTGGCCAGATCAGTCGGGTTGGGTGCGGCCCAGACTGCTTCCGGGTTGGTCAGAACCGAGCGGGCAGAAGAATCATCGTTGAGTACGGGGACGTTTCCGGCCGCAAGCATTTCCGCTGCCACCAGGGTAATGTTCGTAAAGCTCAGCGCCAGCCCGGAAATTGTCCGGTTATAGAGTTCGTTCAACTCTTGAGGGGAAACCCTTCCATGCTGCTGCACGGGAATACCCCAACCAGTCGCGCGCGCACCGTAGACATTGATTTCCTGCCTTGGCTGCATGCGATGAAATTCCTGCAGCGCCAGACGGCCCATATCGTAGCCCCTGCGTTCAGCCTCGGGTTTGGCGAAAAATACGACGCCGGAACGCCCAGCCGTGTTGGTTATCCGATAGGTGCCAACATCACTTCCAAAGGGCAGGACGGTTGACTGGACGCCGACCTCCCGCTTCAGTACCTCCGCCACCATCGGTCCAAGGGCCATTAAGTTGAAGCCGAAGCGATAGCTGTCCTCGGCAAGTGAGTAAAGCGAACCGCGAGGATGGAAGTAGGGCTCGTAATCCTGGATGAAGTAATGGGGTGAAGGGCCTCCGCGGCGGGGGATACGGGCGGCGAGCACATGGGCCGTCTCCCATGAACTGGCCACGCATGCGTCAAGGCCATCCAATCGTCCGGGGACAGGGTGGACATCCGCCAACACGCTGGGCCAGTACTTCCTAATGATGGACCGGTGCCTTTCCATTGCCCCGTCGTTCCGGTTGTATACCAGAATCGTGCAGCGGTGGCCCCGCTCTTCCATCCCCCGCACCATTCGGAAGAAGGTCGTATGGCCTCCGGCACCGGGAATGGGCGGTGTTATGAGCCAACCAATATGCATGGGACCGCTAAAAGACCGGGGCTCTCGCATGCCCATGCCGGTTGAACTGGAAACATCCCCTGCATCCAGCGGGAAATTGAGGGGCTGGAGTCCCAGACGGGCATCCAATTCGCCGTAAAGGCGGCGTATTGCGCGGCGCGATGTATCTGCAATTCCCCTGGCTTTGGCCCGGGCAATAACCTCGTTCACACTGACCCTGGTCACTTTGGCCTCCTTGCCATCGCGTCCTTCAATGCCTTCGCCACATGCTGTTGCTGCTGCCGTGTGATGTGGGGGTAGATCGGGATGGAGAGAATCTGTTGGGCGGCAGCCTCGGCCACAGGGAGACCCGGGCAGGGAAGGCCGGCACGTTTCCAGGCGTTCGTTCGATGAACCGGAACCGGATAATGGACCGCGGTTGCCACGCCTGCCTGGCGCAGGTGATCTGCTACGGCGTCCCGATTCCCCAGCCGGACGACGTAAAGATGCCAAACGTCCGAGTTTCCTGGAGCTGATTTTGGCAGTCGGAGCTCCTCGATGTCCGCCAGGAGTTGCCGGTAGTTCCTGGCTGCTTCGCGGCGCAAGTCGTTCCATGCCGCCAGACGCCGCAACTTGCAGGAGAGTACTGCGGCCTGAAGGGTATCCAGGCGGGAATTGCGGCCCATGATCTCGTGCTTGTACTTGTGTTCACTTCCATGAGCACCAAGTAGCCGTATATGCCGGGCCGCCGCGTCGTCGTCGGTGGTGACAGCCCCGGCGTCTCCGGCGGCTCCCAGGTTCTTGCCCGGATAAAAGCTGGTGGCCGCCAAGTGCCCGAGCGTGCCCGCGGCCCTATCGAACCTGGTGGCACCTTGCGCTTGCGCCGCATCTTCGATGATGACAGCGCCGCATTCTTCCGCTATTGGTTTCAGCCGCTCAACCGGGGCTACCTGCCCGAAGAGGTGCACCGGGATGATGGCAGCTGTCTTGTCAGTTATCAACTTCCGCACCGACTCCGGGTCCAGCAGCAGGTGCTCCTCGTCTACGTCAGCCAGCACGGGCTGCGCACCGGTTCTGAGAACCGCCTCCGCGGTCGCTATGAAAGTATTGGCCGGAAGGATCACTTCCTGGCCTGGTCTAACACCAGCCGCGCTGAGCGCCATTTCCAACGCGTCAGTGCCATTTGCAGAGCCGATGCAGTGCCGCGCGCCGAGAAACTCAGCGTACTGCTGCTCGAACAGCTCCACCTCTTTTCCGCCGACGAACGCAGCCCGCGCCATGATATCCATCAGTTGGGGTTCTAGTTCCTCCCGGATCTCCTCCTGCTGTGCCGGGAGATCAACCAGAGGCACACGGATTTGTGCAGAATGGATCAATTCGAGCTCCTCGGGGTTGTCTGGGAGGTGTTGGTGGTCTCCGGTGCTGTGATCGCATCGACTTCAGGCCAGCCTTCCTGTTCCGCGCCTGCCGTACTCAACTGACTTAGTCGCAGGTACGTCCGCTTGGCGGCCCTGGCGGTCAGAGCCAGGTACAACCCAGCGCCGGCGAGGCAGCCGGAGGCAAGCGCGAGGACCGGCGGGGTAGTCCACTGCGAAGCGAGCCAGCCCAGGGTACCGGCCCCGATAGCCGCGAAAATCGGGATGATGGATGGCACAAGCATCCGCTTGACCGACGTTTTGATAATTCGGGCTACGAGGAAGAAATAGACAGGGAGGACTGCTGCCCAGATCACGATGGCGTGGGCTGCTCCTGCACCGCTGACCCCTGCAAGAGACACGCCCAGCAGAAGGGCTGGGAAGAGGCAGGCCAGCCAAAGCATCTGTACCCAGAACAGTCCTGTTGTGCGGCCACCCCCGACACACAGATCGGCCAGGATCTCCGATACGATGCGGCCCGCTCCAAAGATGCCGAGTCCGACCATGGCGGCCGCAGCACCTTGCCAGGTACTGCCGTAAAGCACCTGTACAAGTGGACTTGCCAGTCCCACCAGCAGCGCGGATATCGGCATGGCCAGGTATGCGGCCAACCCGAGGACATCCGGTGCCGCCCGATCGAGAAGTCCGGCTTTATGCAAGCGGCCGAAAGTAGGTAATGCGACCGTGCGGATCATGGCAGTAATTAAGCTGCTCGGCAGGTTGGCCAGGCTGAATGCCAGAAGGTAGACACCCAGCTGGGCAGGACCCAACTGCTTACCCACGATGACGTAGTCCAAATTCAAGGTGGCGAAGACAACGAGGTTCGCCAGCGCCAACGGCATCCCGAGCCGGAGGACATAGCCTGCAGCACGCCGGTCAAAGCCCGGACGGAAACGGACCGGCGTAATTATCCAATATCCGGCCGTGGTCAGTAACTGCCCGGCTACACGTGACCAGACAAGGGCGTAGGCTCCTAGACCGTCCTTCGCCAAAGGGACCGCCACTGCAAGAGTCAATACAGCCCCCGCGAGTTCCACGAACGCCCTCGGTCGCTGAAGGTAGTCGCGCCAGACCAAGGCCGCGGGCACACCTGAGCACCCTGACAGAAGAATGGTGACTGAGAGGATTTGAATGACGCCTGAAGCGTCAGGATCTCCAAGGACCGCGGCCAGGGGCGGCGCAAAGAGCATCACGGATCCCGTGATCACCGCGCTTGTTGCCACTCCCAAAGTAAGGATTGTGGGTGCGATTTCACGCGGATCACGATCGGCGCGTGCCAGTGCTGCCGTGGCCCCCAGTTCGGTCACATTGACTGCAATGGTCTGGATAACCTGTGCCACAGCCAGGGCGCCAAAGTGCTCGGGGGCCAATATCCGGGCCAGGATAAGCATTGTAAGGAATTGCAGTGCCCTGCTTACCACCACCCCGGCTGCGCCCCAGGCAAGCCCTCCCTTCAATTTTGCCTTGACCGCTTGGACCGGAGCCGCCTTAGCCTCTTCCCGAGTCATGAGATTCCGACTTTGCGCCAGGCGACCCAACGTGCGCGGTTCAGTTGGTGCCGGTAGCTTTCCATGAAGGTCTGGAAGTTTGTGGGCGCTGCTCCACTAACGGCCCGCCGGAGGCGGTGGCTGAGTGCACGGCCGCGGAGGGTGCCGGCTGCGCCAGGGTAAGCAGCCTTGGCCACCTCCAAGAGCTCGAGGGATGCACCAGTTGATCCGCCGCTGTCCAGATTCCGCTCGGCCAGCAGGAGAGCTTCCCTGCAGATTCCCCGCCTGGCGAGCTCAAACAAGTTGCCTCCGTTCGGCAATTGAGGGGCCACCTCCGCTGTGGCCAGCACACGGAACGCAGCAAGCCTGTGCTCCAGATCGATCTGAAGGGTGCTGTAGCTGGTGAGGTGCATGTTCTTTTCGTGGATTCGGTAGTACGCCTGGGATGGACCGTTGATTCTTCCCACATCCCACCCGGCCGCAGTTCTGAGCCAGTACTCAAGATCGGCCGAGTGCGGAAGATCCTTGTTGTAGAAGCCCACTTGCCGCATAGCCGAGGTTCGCATCACTACTTCCGGCGAAAAGATGAAGTTCCTCCCCCGCAGACAGGACCACAGGAGCCACTCTTTGCCCGGCCAGACAGTCCAGTAGTTGGGCTGCGCGCCGTCTTGCTCCCAGGAGGGCTTGGGGTCCCCCCGAAATTCGGATGGCAGGCCATAAACCAGGCCTACTCGGGGATAGGCCCTCATAAGGTCGGTGGCCCTGGACAAAGCGCCAGGAGCAACGATGTCGTCTGCTGAAACGAGCGTTACAAATTCCGTTTCCACCCTCGCGAGACCATCGTTGTAAGTGGCGATGTGGCCAATGTTCTTCTCGTGGGCCACCACTGCGATCCTTGAGTCCCCCTTGGCGAGGGCGTGGGCCACCGCCACGGACCCATCGGGTGAGGCATCGTCGACAATGATGACCCTTGGTGAAACACGCTTCTGCGCCAATACGCTTTGCACAACCTGTGGGAGATAAGCTCCGTAGTTGTAGCAGGGAATGACGACAGTGACAGCTGCTGCATCTGCAGCTTCCCGCGCCCGGACGATCCTCATGACATCCCCCCAATCCGGAAGCTTTCCCCATCAATCTCGTGGGCCGGCACCCCAACCCACGTCTGCCCGTCTGGGACGTTGCTCAAAACTGCCGCCCCCATTCCCACCGTGGCGTAAGCCCCCACCGATGTTCGCTCGCGAACGCTGGCGTTCATGCCCAGGTAGGCCGCCCGGCCAATCCGGACACCGCCGCCCAGCGACACACCCGCAGCGAACGTCGCGAAGTCCGCCACGTCGTCGTCGTGCGTAAACGTCACTGAAGGCATCGCCACCACGTGCGAACCCAGCGTCACCGAGGCGGTGAGCGTAACGTTCCGGAGCAAAATACTGCCCCTGCCCACCCGGCATCCCTCCGGGTACTGGACCGAAGGGTCGACGGCGGTGGCGTAGCGGGCCTCTGTAAGGCCCAGTGACGTCAAGCGCTCCACCACGGACTCGCGCGCCCTGCCAGACCCGATGCACACCAGCACGAACGCGTGGGTGTACTTGGCAGCGTCATCGATGGTCCCCAGTACGGGCGCCCCGTCCACGGTCACGCCCGCCATTTCCTTGTCGTCATCAAGCAGGCCGACGACGTCGTACTGGCCGCTGCTGCGCACCATCGCCAGGACTTCGCGGGCCAGGCCGCTGGCAGCTATCAGGATCAGCTCACTCATGTGCGCGTCCCTGCGGCCGAAGCCCGGATGGTACTGATGATCCTGACCAGGCCGTCGTCGTCCAGCTCGTGGTACACCGGCAGGATCAAAGTCCTGTCGTTGAGCCGTTCCGTGTGCTGGAGCAGGGTTCCACCGGAGTCACGCCACCGGTAGGCGGGCTGGCGGTGCGCCGCCATGATGCCCCTGCGCGCCGAGATCCCTGCTTCCGCCAGCTTTTGCAGGAGCCCGTCCCGGCTGGTTCCAAAGCTGGGCAGGACTTCCACCCAGAACGACTGGAAGTTGGTGGTGCCGTAAGGAGGATCCGACACCAGCCGCAGGCCCGGCACCCTCGAGAGGCCGGCAACATACTGCGCGGCGATGTCCCGCCGCCGTGCCAGCACTTCCGGCAGCCGGCCCAGCTGGACCAGTCCGACGGCGGCCTGCAGGTCCGTCATCCGGTAATTGAACCCGACCTCGAGGTAGGACTCCGCCGGGGCGAGCAGTGAACCGTGCCGGTCCGTCGCGGATACGCTCATTGAATGCTCGCGCAATGTCCTGGCCCTGGCCGCCCAGTCAGCCCGGTTGGTGGTGAGCATGCCGCCTTCACCGGTGGTCAGGATCTTGCGCGGGTGGAAGGACCATACGGCAACATCCGCGCCCGCACCCACCGGCCGTCCCTTGTAGGTGGATCCGACGGCACATGCTGCATCTTCAATCACGGTGATTTCGTGCCGGTCGCACAGCTCGCGGATGGGGTCGATGTCCAGCGGCACACCGCCCTGGTCAACCACGATCACGGCACGGGTGTCCAAAGTGAGCGCAGCGTGGATGGTTTCCGCGGTCACGTTTCCGGTGGCCGCGTCCACATCGCAGAACACCGGGCGCGCCCCAACGTATGTCACGGCGTTCGCGGTAGCGATGAACGACAGAGACGGCACAACCACGTCGTCCCCGGGCCCGATTCCCGCAACGACCAACGCCAGGTGCAAGGCCGTGGTGCAGCTGGACGTGGCAACCGCGTGGCGGACTCCCTGGAATTCGGCGAAGCGCGACTCAAATTCCTTGACCTTGGGTCCCTGCGCCACCCAGCCGGACGCCACTACCTCAGCCAAAGCCCGGGCTTCCTCCTCACCGAGCCAGGGCTTCATGACGTTGATCCGGGCAAGAACGGGTTCAGCAGTCATCACGCACCAACCTTCCGTGCTGCGGCAATCTCATCGCGCAGTGGCAGCCACCAGTTGACGAGTTGCCGCAGTCCCTCTTCGAGTTCCACCTCGGCCTTGAAGCCAAGGTCGTGGGCGGCCGCGGAGGTGTCAGCCAGGCGACGCACCACGCCGTTCACTTGGCGCGCGGGCCCATGCTCCACGGTGAGGCTGGAGCCCATAACCCGCAGGAGTGCCTGCGCCATCTCCAGCAGGCTGGTTTCCGTACCGCTGGCCACGTTGTAGGTCCCTTCAACGACGTCACTGCCGGCAGCCAGCACGTTTGCGCGGGCGACGTCAGCGGTGTGGATGAAGTCCATGGTCTGGAGGCCGTCACCAAAGATCAGCGGCGGCTCCCCGTCCATGATCCGCTCCATCCAGCGCACCAGGACCTCGGTGTACAGGCCGTGGACGTCCATCCGGGGCCCGTACACGTTGAAGTAGCGGAGCATCACATAGTCGAGGCCGGTCATGGCCCGGAAGCTCCTGGCCATGCCTTCGTTGAAGGACTTGGCTGCCCCGTAGAAGGTGTCATTGTTCGCATGATGGTGCCGTTCCGTGGTGGGGAACTCTTCAGCCATCCCGTACACGGAGGCGCTGGACGCCGCCACGATCTTGGCTACCTTGTGCTCCGCGGCCGCTTCCAGGACATTGAAGCTTCCGTCCACCAGGACCTCCAGGGCCAGCCGGGGCTCCTCGGCACACTGGGTGATGCGGATGGCCGCCTGGTGGAACACCAGGTCCTTGCCGCGGGTAAGGTCATGCACCAGGTCCCGGTCCTGGATGTTGCCCTGTACCAGCTCAACCTGCCCGGATGCCAGGGCGCCGACCAGGTTGTCCAGCCTGCCGCGAACCAGGTTGTCAAGCACATCGATGCGGCCCACACCGGCATCCAGGAGGGCGTCCACCAGAGTGGATCCGATGGTGCCCGCCCCGCCGGTGACCAGGACGCTGGCCCCCTCCAAGGCCCTCACCGTGCTCCCTCCATTTCGGTGCCGGTTCCGGCCATAGCGGATCCCGCCACTGGGGCAGCCTGGCCGTCCATCGCCAGGCTGCGGGTGACGGCCTCAAGGACCGACAGAACCCGGAGCCCGGATGTGCCGCCTGTTCTCGCTTCCTGGCCGCTGCGGATGCAGGATGCCAGTTCCTGTACCACCAGGCTGAGGGCCTCCCGTTCCGGAAGCGCGGGGGACCAGGTATCACCCAGGCGGTAGGAAACTGCTGTTGATGCCTTCTCGCCGACGGATTTCGGCTGCCGGTCCAGGCTTACGCCGCGGTCGTAGACGCTAAGCCGCTGCTGGGGGTTCAGGTCGTCCCACACCAGGGTCCGCAGGGAACCACCAATCACCATTTGGCGGATTTTCGTCGGGCTCAGCCAGTTCACATGTACGTGGGCCGTGGCATCGTTGGGAAGCCGGAAGTTCAGGTGTCCCACGCAGTCCCGCCCTGTTCCCAGTGGATCTGCTCCGAAGGCGGACACTTCGGCCGGATTCAGTCCACCCGGGAGGACAAAGTCCAGGATGGCAAGATCATGCGGAGCAAGGTCCCAAAAGACGTCCACGTCAGGTTGGACGAGCCCCAGGTTGATCCGGGTGGAATCCACGAACAGGATCTCCCCGAGGGATCCAGATTGCACCAGTTCCTGCATCTTCAGGACGGCTGGCGTGTAGCAATAGGTGTGGTCCGCCATCAGCACCAGACCGTTCGCCTGGGCCTCGGCCACCATCTCGAGCCCGTGTTCCCTGTTGTCCGCCAGCGGCTTTTCCACGAGGACGTGCTTCCCGGCCCGCAGCGCCGTCATGACCGCCCCGTGGTGGGTGCGCGCGGGGGTGGCAATGGCCACCGCATCCACATCGCAAAAGTCCAGCAGCTCGTCCATGGACTCCACACAGGGGATATCCCCGAGCGTGGCTGCGAGTTTCCGCGCCCGTTCGAGGTCCAGGTCGCAAATGGCCACCAAGTCCCAGTCGGGGCTGCTCTGGAGGTTGCGGGCCAGGTTTGGTCCCCAGTAGCCGGCACCGACGACGGCGATACGGAGTTTTCGCGCTGGCCGCGGCTGGGCAGGGGCGTGAGTTTGGTTGGCGAATGATCTCATGTGATTTTCTTCCCGTTTTGTGGATGAGCTAGTAAGCGCCGGATGGCCTGATGACGGCCCGGAGCGTCCTCCAGAGAATCAGAAGGTCACCTGCAAGGGACCAGTTTTCGACGTAGTAGAGATCCAGCCGGACCGCTTCCTCCCAAGGGAGGTCCGAGCGGCCGTTGATCTGCCAGAGTCCGGTGATGCCAGGCTTGATCAAGAGCCGGCGGTGGGTGTGGCGTTCATAGCCACTGACTTCGCGGTCCAGCGGGGGCCGCGGCCCCACCATGCTCATATCGCCCAGCACCACGTTCCAAAGCTGGGGAAGCTCGTCCAGCGAATACTTGCGCATCCAGCGTCCGCAGCGGGTGACCCTGGGATCGTCTTTCACCTTGAAGAGCACCCCGGCCCCCTGGTTCTGCTGGTTCAGCGCAGCCAGCCTCGCCTCGGCGTCGACCACCATGGAACGGAACTTGAACATTCCGAAGACCTGGCCGTCCTTGCCGATCCGGTCCTGCCGGAAGAAGATGGGGCCCGGGCTGTCCAGCCGGACGATCGCCGCGAGTGCCAGGAGCACCGGGGAGAGGACCAGGAGGGCGGCCAGCGCGGCAATGACATCCATGACGCGCTTCAAGGCATGCTTTGCGCCGCCGTACTGCGGAATGTCCACGTGCATGAGGGGCAGGCCCTCCACCGGCCGCCAGTGGATCCGGGGGCCGGCAACGTTGGTCAATGTGGCCGCCAGGATCAGCTCGGTGGAGGACTCCTCGAGTTTCCACCCCAGCTCCCGGATGAACTTGTTTCCGCCCGGCATGGGCCCGGCAATAATGACAGAGTCCGCGTCAACCAGGCGTACGGTCCGGGCGATGTCATCCGTTGACGACAGCACAGGAACGGTGCGGCCGTCCACCCGAAGGCCGGCTCCCCGGCGTGCCCCCGGGAGGCAGGCGCCCAGGATTTCATACACCGCTCCCGACTTCCGCGATACCTGCTGTATGACGTACCTGACGTCCTCCGGTTCGCCGACCACAACAGTCCGTGAGAGGTGCCTGCCCCGCAATTTCTCCCCGGCCAGCCGCCTGCGGAAAGCCCAGCGGTTGGCCGTCAGGGCCGCCAAACCGAGGGGCAGTGAAACCGTGACGAACGCGGTGGCTCCGTGGACGGAGAAAACCACCGCGGCGAGGGCCATCAGGCCAAAGATGCGCAGGGTGGCCGATGCCACCCGCTTGTATTCGTCGGCGCCGATGCCAAGCACCTTGGGGTCCCTGGTGTGGTAGGCCTCCAGGGCGCCCAGCCAGATGACGGTCAGTGCTGCCGCCGCAACTGCTGCCCCGCCGTCTCGGGGCCCAACCGGTGCGAACCCGGCTTCCGAGAGGGTGAAACCGGTGTAAACGGCTACCGTCACCATAAGGGCGTCTGCACCCCGGAGAAGGTTGACATGCTTGGAGATCCAGGCTGCCGTCGCCTTCCGGGTCCGGGCTTTCGCGCCGTGGAAAGCGGGCACCTGCGGAAGCGGCAGCGGGGTCCCTGCAGTCTCCGCCGCCACCACTTGCTGTGCTGAAGCCCGGGGCGCAACCGCGGGGGTGGTGCGCCAGTCAAACGCAGGCCGGGATTTAGCCACTGGTGCTTCTGCCATGGGTGCCCCTTTCCGGCTTGGCCGCCTATCCTTTGGGATGAAGCAAAACTAGCCTCGGACTGGCGCCTTTGAGCGGGATCGCCAAGGCGTTTGTGGCTCCCGCGGAGGAAGGATGTGGATACTGCGGGGACCTGCAGATTGCAGGACTTTTGGCCTATAGGACGGGCAGGACGTAAGGCTCGGCGGCCGTGGTGGATCCCTTGCCCGCGGCGAGGGCGGTCAGCTGCGCCCGGGACTCAACGCCAAGCTTGCGGTAAATGGCAGTGAGGCGCACTTCGACCGTGCGCACGGATACGTACAAGGTAGCGGCGATTTCCTTGTTGCGCATGCCCCGCGCCACCATCTTGGCCAGTGCCCGCTCATGGTCAGCGAGTAACAGCATGGCTGGGTTGCCCTGCATGCGGACAGGCTCCATGCGTTCATCCAGCAGAAGGGCATCCACATGCTGCGTCCATGCATCCGCACCCGCCTCGTCGAACATCACCTTGGCGCGGAGGAATGTATCCCTCGCGTCGCGGAGCCTGCCAAACGCGTGCAGTCGCTCCGCGTAGCACATAAGGGTCCTTGCCCTTTCGAGCGTATGCCCGTTCCTGCCTTCGAGTGCCTGGTTGAAAAGCTGCAGCGACTGTTCGCCGTCCGCAAGCAGGGCACGGCTCCGGGCAACAGCCATCATTAGCCACGGGGACCGCAGCCCGACCGAACGGCTCTCGAGGCGCAGCAGCGCCTGCGTGGCCTCGTGGTGCCGGCCCAGGCGGATCAGTACCTCCACCAGGTCCGCTTCGCAGCGCAGGAGGGTGGGGTTGCTAAACCGCGTGCCGATTTCCGCGGCCCGGGACAACTGGGCAACAGACTCGGCCAGGTCGCCGCGCAACAGTGCGAAGTGGCCTTGGCAAGCCGCAAGCTGTGCCGTAATGGCAGGGTGGCTGTCCGCGCCTACATAGCGGAGCGCCTCGATTGCATAGGAACGGGCCTGTGCATCGTCGCCAAGAGAATGCGCCCGCCACACCCGGAAGAGGTGCCGCATTCCACGGTGGTACTTGAGTTCGGGTTCGGAAACCTCAAGTTCGTCGATCAGCCGAACGGCAGCGCGCACGTTACCGGCGCGGATCGCGTTGTCCACAGCCATGAATGATGCGGTTTTCTGCCAGTTAACATGGCCTGGTTCGTCCGCGCTGTTGAGCAAGGCAAAGGTTTCGTGGGCGCCTTCATAGTGTTCGGCATAAGTGAGGGCCCGGCCGTGCATCAAAAGGACGGCTATCCGGGCGGTGCCCGTGTGTTCCTGCTTGCGGCCAAGATTGGCCGTGTCACCGCCGATGGACTCAATCAGCAGCTTGGCGCGTTCGGCGATACCCAGGCACTGCGCGGATGCTGACCCGCGGAATGCGTTGCTGTGGCGCAGGAGTTCGGAGGCGTCCTGCAATTCCCACCGCTCTGCGTAGTAGAGGGCGCCAATGGCCAGCAGGCTTGCGGCGTATGCCGGGTCATGCTGACCGAATTCCTTCACAAGCCGGAGCACCATGCTGGCACGCACGGCAGCTCCCTGGGCGAATTGGATTTCGAAAGACAGGCCAGTCAACCGCAGGATCAAGGCAGGATTGCGGGTAACCCGCTGTGCCCACTCCAGGTAGCGGCGTGCATACACGAACTCACCCCGGTTGAACAGCAGTTCAGCCGCGGTGGTCAGGCGCGCCGCCGTTTCCGCTTCCCAAGGGTTGATGGTCAGTGCGCGCTCAATGTACTCGATCGCAAAACTCACTTCACCACCGCGGACCAGGTCAACGGCGTGCCGCAGCAGCTGGAACGGGGTTTGCCGTTCCAGGGCGGTAAAGCTTAGGTGCCACCTGCGGGCGTAAGGGTCCGTGTCGCTGGCTGCTTCCGCAAGGGCCCGGTGGTTGGCTGTCCGTACGGCCGGCGTCATTGCCGTGAAAACATGTCCCCGTAGCAGCTGGTCTCCAATCCCCAGATGGGGGCCCGTTCGGTTCACCAAGCCGGCAGCCAGCAGCTCGTCGACGCTCGTCCACACTTCGCGGTCGATCTTCTCGATCGTAGTGATGTCACTCCGGTAGGAAAGTGCCAGTAGACCCAGGACGTTGCGGGCGCCAGGGGTCAGTGCGCCCACGGCCGACGCGTACTCCGCATCAAAGCTGCCGCCGGAGGGCAGCGGGACGGGCAGTGCGTACTTGCCCTCTGCATGCCTCTCCAGCAACCGGTTGTAAACGTCGACGGCGGCAAGCGGGTTTCCACCGGTGGCTGCGGCAACCGCGTGCGCAGCCGCCGTCGTGGTCCTCTTTGTCGGCGTGCTCTCCAGCATCCGTACAGTGTCGCAGTAGCTCAGGGGCTCAAGGCGCAAGGCAGAAAGGCCGCTAAAGGCGCTTTCCGTGAGGTCCTCCCGCACGCCGACAAACAGGACGATGTCGGTGCCCGATAAACGTCTGGCAATGAAGCCAATGACAGCCTGGCTGCTGGGATCGAGCTGGTCGGCGTCGTCGAGCACGATAACGGTGCGTGATGAGGAGCGCTGGTGCAGGCCGTTGAGCAGGGTGCTGGCCACTGCCGGCACGCTCATGGCGCCGGTGGCGTCCCGCATTAGCTCGTCCGCGATGCGGTTCAGGACGGGATCATCCATGTCGTTTAGAAGCGCGGTCAAACCCGATAATGGCCAGTCCGATTCGGCAGCACTGGCCGCCAAATACACAGTGCGGTAATCGGAGAGTGTGGGTATCACCGACAGCAGGGCGGTCTTCCCTGCCCCCTTGCGCCCAATTACTGTCAGGGCTGCTTCTTTGGGCCCACGGATTACGGAATGAATTCGATCAAGTTCTTTAGTGCGGCCCATAAGCGTCATGACGTTCCCCATTCATTGAAGAAGGAGACCGCTTCCCGCATACCGATTGCACATCCCGGCGCCCCGCTCCCCAGCGCGGGCCTCAGCTTATACACAGCGAATATAGCGCCCATCTAAACAACGGCACCACCGGGTTACCGCTGGATTTCATCAAGATTGGACCCTGCACTTGCTCAAGATTTCAATTCCGAGGTTCACCGCCGTGATTGAGGTCAAAGGTCCCTCGTCATTACAAAACTCCGCCGACTATGCTCTGTTTCGACGCGGCTGGGCCCGCGCGGGCCTTACCGCCTGCCAGGGGGCAGCCCGGCCCAGATTCCGCGTTGTGCACTTCACGGCAGCGGCTACCCGAGGATGGGGCAGGGGCAGCGCTGGGTGCTGGACGTCGTGGTAAGCCTCGACTCGACTTCGCTGTGGCCTTGGGCGACTTCTCCTAAAAGCCAAGCGACGAAAAGGACTTTTGCCTGATGACATTGACATTGAATGGGAAGCGGCTCCGGTCCGCCGTATATGGCGGGCCGGAGCCGCTTCCTGTTCAGTTATTCATTCAGTTGTCTATTCAGTTATGGGTTGCACTAGGCCGCCGGCTTGAGGGCGGCCTGCCAGGCGGCCACGGCCCGTGCGGCACTCAGGGTCCACGTGGCCGTTCCGCTGGCCCCCGCCGTCGCCTGCGGTTTGTCCGCCTGCTCGGCGATCTGCCCAGCCGCTGCCTCCCAGCGTTCGGTCCAGCCCGACGGGGCGGTGACCACGGGTGCACTGCAGTCGCAGGCCACCCCGCCAATCAGCATCGCGCCGTTGCTGGCCGTGGTGATGCTGCCCACCGTGATGCTGGTGGCCGAGTAGCTGGTGTCAGCGGCGGTCACCACCGGGCTGTCCAGGGGCGTGGCGTTGTTGACGCCGCGGTAGGAGGTGATGCCGCCACCCCACTTGGCCGCCGAACTGAGCGCCCAGCTGTACGTTCCCGGATCCGAGGCACCCACCACCTTGTAGTACGCGAACGCCCGTGCACCGGAGGTCGAGGTGCTGTTGATGGATTTCGCATCGACCATTGCCGTCCAGCCGGCAGGGGCGGTCAGGTTCGGGTTGAGGTCCGTGGTGATGGAGGCGACCAGGACGTCACCCGCCGCGGTACCGGCAGGAACCGTCAATGACGCAGTGGTCACGGCAGTCCCGGAGTTGGAGGTGCTGGAATTCACCACGGTAATGCCGCCTGTTGCCGGCGGTGGTGCCGAGCCGACGGTGATGGTTGCCGTCGCCGACGATGAACCCGTGGCATTGGTCGCCGTGAGTTTGGCGGTGTAGGTCCCGGCCGTCGTGTATGAGTGGCTGGGGTTCTGTGCTGTGGACGTGCCGCCGTCGCCGAAGGTCCATGCCCACGAGGTGGGCGCGTTGGTGGACGTATCAGTGAAGGTCACATTCAGCGGCGCGGCACCCGACGTCGGGTTGGCGGTGAACGACGCCACGGGAGCCTGGCCCGCGGGCGGCGGGGTGCCGCCGAGCGACCGGTCCGAGAACCAGTAGCGCTTCGCCACATTGTCGCTGGCCATGACCACCAGTCCGGTGGTGTTGTTCACGCTCTGCTTGCTGGTGGTCACGTCATTGATGTTCGACGACGACGCTGCCTGCATGATGGGCGTGCCGCGGCCGGAACCGAAGACGGGATTGTCCATGGACGCGGTCTTCTCATAGATGCTCCCCGCGACGCCGGAGTAGGCACAGCCGGAAACTGAGGTTGGCGGAGCCGTGTGGAACGCCCGCACCAGGTTGTTCTGGGTATCCAGGATAATTTGCGGCCGCGAGACGCAGTCGCCGGTCTTGGCAATCGTGGACTGCGTGAATGCTCCGGTACCGGGCTTGAAGACCAGGAGGATCAGCTGCGGCAGCGTCTTATCACTGGAAATGTCATTCAGGCTCGTCTTGACCGCCGCGAAGACCCGGCCGCTGGTGTCCGCCTGCAGCGTCTTGAGGTTCATGTGGTCATCGGACTGGCCGTTGCCGCGCAGGGCCGGCTGCAGTTTCCAGGAGGAGTTGGCAGCATCTGAATCCTTGTGCGTGGCCCACCAGACGGTGTCGGACTTGTGATCACTCCACATGACACCCACCTGCCCGTTGCCGAAGGCCACCACCGCGGAGATGTCATCCGGAGCGGGGTTCGGGTTGCTGACGGGAAGGACGAAGGGCGTCCCCCAGGAGGCGCCGCTGTTGGTGGCGGCGTTCATGTACACGGTGTTGGTGTATCCCGACGTCGAATTCCCGGCAACCTGGGTCCAGGTCGCCCAGACCCGGCCGGTGGTGTCCTTGTCGATCGTCATGGATTCACTGGAATTGTTGGTGATGGTGGTGGGGAAACCGCTGTCGAGCGTGTACTTGCCGCCGGCGTAGCTGTACCGGTAGAGCTTGGCCGGGGAGTTGGATAGTGACGGCTTGGGTGTTCCATCGCCGGTGATGGTCACCACGTGGGAGGCAATGTAGAGGTGGGACCCGTCCCACATTGTGTCCGCCAGGGTGCTTCCCCTGGTGTCATTGACCACCCCGGTGTCCACCCAGCTGTTGGAGGCCCGGTCCAGCCGGTAGATGCTCCATCCGGTGCCGGACTTCCACATGTCGGCCCACCACGATCCGTCATTCCACCACAGCTTGCTTTGCGGCTTGTCCGACGTCGGCGGATTGGACACCCCTGAATAGGCAATGCTCTGGGTGCCATAGACGGGATCCGCTACGGCCGTACCGGGCAAGCCGAGGATGGAGGCCGCCAGAAGCATTGCAACGGCAAGGGCCTGGCCTGTCCGGCTGAAAAAGTGTCTGCGTCTGAGCTTCATAAGGGAACTCCTGGGGCATAGGAAGAATTCGGGGAACGTCCGCCCGTTTGGCCCAGTCACAAAGAGCTCTCAGTCCCCAAGTACCGAGAAGCGTATGCCCGGACAGGAGCTGGGGCAATGCAAGTGCCATACCTAAATAGGGGTTTCTCCCATCCCCCTACCTAATGTTTTCCCGGCACCCGGTTCCCCCTATACCTAATCTTTTTGGCCTCCCCCGAGCCCTTTACTTGCCTAACAGGGGGTGAACCCCAGGTAAAAAGTGAGTACCTACTACTCGTGATACCCGCATTAGGTAGGGGGTAGTCTTCCTGAACGGCCAGAGGATTGGCGACGGTTTGCTGGGGGGTCAGCGACCAGACCATGACCGGATGAAGCGTTAGTGCCACCGCCAGAACGGCCGGCGGCCTTGTCAAGAATCCGAACTGTCATGAAGTGGTGAGGCAATTGTCGATTTCCCCCCAACTTCCAGCTCTCTTTTCCGAGCCGGGACATTTATTTCCACAAGCCTCAATCAGCGTGGTCATTCCCACCCTGAACGAGGAAAAGAACCTCCCCTGGGTTCTCCGCCGGATGCCCTCCTACGTCGATGAGGTGATCATCGTCGACGGCCGCTCGCAGGACAAGACTGTTGAAGTGGCCAAGGCCCTGCGCCCGGACGTGGTGGTGGTCAATGAAACACGCAAGGGGAAGGGTGTGGCTCTCCGCGCCGGCTTCAACGCCGCCAAGGGCGACATCATCGTGATGCTGGACGCGGACGGGAGCATGGACCCCCAGGAGATTGGGTGGTTCGTTGCACCCCTCCAGCACGATTTTGATTTCGTGAAGGGCTCCCGGCACGTCACCGGCGGCGGGTCGGAAGACTTGACCCGGCTGCGGAAGGCCGGCAACCGGGCGCTGACCGGACTCGCGAATGCTGTACTGCACAGCAACTACTCGGACCTTTGCTACGGGTACATCGCCTTCCGCCGGGAATGCCTGCAGGTGCTGGAGCTGCAGTCGGACGGCTTCGAGATCGAGACGGAACTTATTGTCCGGGCTGCCAAGGGCGGCTTGAGGATTGCCGAAGTTCCAAGCCTTGAGCTGGACCGGATTTCGGGAGCATCAAACCTGCAAACGTTCCGTGACGGGTGGCGCGTACTGCACACGCTGGCACGGGAATGCACACTGTGGGAGGCACCCACGGCAGGTGCCCGCCCGGAAGCGCTCCGCCGGGTGAAGTACACCTACTCCAACGTCCACTTCCCGCGGCTTCCGGTGGATCCGCACAGCGTCCTCACCCCGGCCGTGAAACAGCAGGACACCCTCGTTGCGGCGGTGAGCCAGCATGCTTGACCGCATCAAGCCACTGTCCGTGTCAGTGGTGATCTGCGCGTATACCTCCGAGCGGTGGGGCATGCTGCTCGACGTCATCGAATCAGTCCGCAACCAGACGCTTGCCCCGGACCAGGTGCTGGTGGTCATCGACCACAACGAGGACCTCTACGAGCGGCTCATCGAGATCGTCGACGACGTCACGGTGGTTGAGAGCGCCGGCCTTCCCGGATTGTCCGGGGCCCGCAACACGGGCGTCGGGCTCGTCGAATCGGACATCGTCGCCTTCCTTGATGACGACGCCGAGGCGGCGCCGGATTGGCTCGAACGCCTGGTTGCGCTGTACGACGATCCGGATGTCCTGGGGGTGGGCGGCAAG
This sequence comes from Arthrobacter sp. DNA4, assembly GCF_024362385.1. Lineage (NCBI taxonomy): Bacteria > Bacillati > Actinomycetota > Actinomycetes > Micrococcales > Micrococcaceae > Arthrobacter > Arthrobacter sp. DNA4. The sequence continues at coordinate 4,492,291 of NZ_CP101466.1, read as the reverse complement.
GTGGTCCCGCTGTGGGAATCCGGCCGGCCGGGCTACTTCGCGGAGGAACTGGACTGGATCGTGGGGTGCAGCCACCGCGGCCTGCCCCGCGTCGCTTCGGAAGTCCGCAATGTGATCGGCGCCAACATGTCCTTCCGGCTTGAGGTGCTGCGCCAGGTGGGCGGCTTCAACCAGTCGCTGGGCCGCAAAGGCACGCTGCCGCTGGGATGTGAGGAGACCGAAATCTGCATCCGCTCCCGGATGGGCTTGCCGGGTTCGCGCATTGTCTATGAACCCGCGGCGCTGGTACGCCACCACGTTCCCGCATCCCGCGGGACGTGGCGCTACATGATGTCCAGGTCCTGGGCTGAGGGATTATCCAAAGCCCAGGTCAGCCAGCTGGTGGGCCACAAACGGGCGCTGGGCCCGGAACGCCGCTATGTCCGCAGCGTGCTCCCACGCGCAGTGTTCACCGGCCTGAAGTCGTGGGGGCGCGATGGCAGTCCTGACGGGCTGGGCCGTGCCGGCGCGGTCATTGCGGTCCTGGCCTGCACCGCAGCCGGGTACTTCCAGGGGCGCCGGCTTCAGCATTGGACGGGCCCGGAGGAAGAGGACGTGGTCCTGGTCCCGGCCGGCGCACAGTGGAGGGAAGTGCAATGAGCGAAGGTGACGGCCAAGTGCTTGAGGATCTCCAGGGCGAGGCGCTGATCCTGGTGCCCGCCATGGAGTCGCTGTTGCCGCCGGCGTGGCCGGGGGCGCGGTGGATCGGGTCGGTGGACCTGGAGGACCTCGCGGACTGTTCGCGCTTTGAACTGGAGAACCATGCTGGATACGAGCGGGCACGGCTGCTGGTGCGTGCGTCGGGGGCTGTGCGGGGATTTGTCGACGTGCCGTCGCCGGCGGGAATCGTGGACCGGACTGTCTTCCAGGACGCCCTGGCGGCCCTGCCGCCAGTCGCATCGTTCCCGCCGGCGGTGACCACCCCGCACATCACGGTGGTGGTGTGCACCAGGGACCGCACCCTGCAGTTGCGGGGTGCGCTGCTGACCATCCTTGCCCTGGACTACCCGCACTTTGACGTGGTGGTGGTGGACAACGCCCCCGCCACGCAGGCCACTGAAGAACTGGTCCGGCGCGAGTTCAGGGACGAGCGGGTGCGGCTGGTGACCGAACCCGTTCCAGGCCTCTCCCATGCCAGGAACACCGGCCTTCGGCACGCCAGGGGAGACCTCGTGGCCTTCACCGATGATGACGTGGTGGTGGACAGGTCCTGGCTGCGGGAGATCGCCGCGGCATTCGAAGCCGTTCCCGGGGCTGCCTGCGTGACGGGGCTGGTTCCCGCGGGAGAGCTCCGCACGCCCACCCAGGGCTACTTCGATTCGAAGGTCAGCTGGTCACGGAGCCTGGTTCCGCAGGTCTACTCGCTCGCCAACCCGCCCGCGGCGCTCCCCAAGTTCCCGTTCAGCCCCGGAGCTTTCGGAACGGGGGCCAATTTTGCCCTCAGGCGCCAGCCGGCACTTCGCCTTGGCGGGTTCGATCCCGCCCTGGGGGTGGGAACTCCTACGGGCGGCGGGGAAGACATCGACATGTTCACCCGGGTCATCCTGGCGGGGCACGCTTTGGTGGTCCAGACGGCCGCTATTGTCTGGCACCGCCACCGGGACGGGCTTGAAGACCTGCGGGTACAGGCGCGGGACTACGGCAACGGCCTTGGGGCCTGGATGACAAAGGTGATGATGGACCCCCGTACCGCGAGGCTGGCCCTTGCCAGGAGCTGGGGCGTTGGACTCGAGTTCCTGAACCGGCGGCAACAGGCCGGCCAGCCGGCGCTCCAGGGGCCGCCGATCCACAGTTCGCTGGAGTCCCAGGTCGACCGGCTCGTCTGGCTGCAGCTGCTGGCTGTGGCCCTGGGTCCCTACAAATATTTGCAATCGCGCAGGGCTGCCGCGGGCAGCTAAGACAACAGTCCACAGTTGGGGCCGTTGGCGGAGGGTCGCTCCACCGGCGGCAAGCAATCCAGGAGTTGAAACAGTATGGCGCTTCTCATCAGGGGTGACGTGTCCGGCCCGATGAACTCCCGCCCTTCACGCCGGCGCAGGCCAGGGTATTCCGATTACGTCCTGGCACTGCTCGGTGCCGTGACGGCGGTCCTGATCCTGTTCGACGTCGGGGGAGAGTCCATTGCGGGCGCCAAACTCCTGGTGTGCCTCCTCATTCCGGGCTGGGCACTGGTGCGGTGGGTCCGGAATGTGGACCCGGTGGCGCGCCTGATCTTCACCATCGTCGTAAGCGCCACTGCACTGGCCCTGGCCGCCGCCGTCATGGGGTGGCTCCAGCTCTGGAATCCCCGGCCCGCCGCCGCCGGCATCATGCTGGTATCCGCGGCCGCCCTGCTGGTGCCGGGGCCCCCCAGCACCCGGGCCGACGCAGCCCGGCTGCCCCGTCCGGAGCTCAAAACCTATGCACCCTGGCTGGTTCTCCTGGCCGCCATGGTCACATGGGCCGCCACACTGGGGCTCACAAATCCCCACCTCGGCGACCTCGGCCTGCTCGCCGCCTTCCCTGCCACCTGGTACATTGCGCTGGCCCTCGTGGTGGCACTCTGCATCTGGAGCATCGTCCGCCAGGGCGAGCACTCCGGGTGGCTCACCGGCGCCTCCATTACGGGGCTGGTGGTCATCCTTTATTCTTCCGCCGGGCTGCTGACGAACGTCCCGCGGCTGCCCTGGACCTATAAGCACATAGCCGTCACGGACCTGATCCAGACCACCGGCCAGTTCGACCCGGATATTGACATCTACAACCGCTGGCCCGGCTTCTTCCTGTTCAGCGCGTTCCTGGGTGAATCCAGCGGCTACAAGGACGCCATGGCCTATGCCGGAGGGGCCGAGCCGGTATTCGCGCTGATAAACGTGGTTCTGGTGCTCGCCATCGCCAGGACCCTGACAAAGAACCCGCGGATCTACTGGACGAGTGCGCTGGTTTTCGCCCTCTCCAACTGGCTGAACCAAAACTACTACTCGCCGCAGGCCTTCGCCTACACGCTGCACCTGACCATGTGCCTGCTGATCCTCACCTATCTTCGCGGCAACCCGGCCCCCTGGGTTCTCAGGCTTGAGGGCCGGCTGTCCGGCCGCTTCTCAAAAGAGGCGCCCGAGCCGGAGGAGGTCAAGACGTACAGCGGCCGCCAGCAGGCAATGGCCATCGCTGCAGTCCTGGTCCTGCAGGCAATGATTGTGATGAGCCACCAGCTGACCCCATACCTCGCCATCCTGGGGCTCTTCCCCCTCTTCCTGGCCCGCTACTTCAAGCCGGCCTGGGTAGCGCCCGCGCTGCTGCTGATGGCCCTGCTCTACCTCCTTCCCAACGCCGAGTTCGTCAAGGACAAGTACGGCCTGCTCAGCGGTTTCGATTTCCTGGCCAACGCCGGTTATAAAGCCTCCAGCGGCGCGGATGGTCCGTCCCTCCTCTCCGGACGGTGGCTGGCACGCGAAGCACTGGCGTTGTCCCTGTTCACCGCCTTGCTTGCAGGGTTGGGGTTCATCCGCAACATCCTCCGGGGCAACGTCCGCACCACCCTGATCGTGGGGACGCTTGCGGCAACCCCCATCATTGGACTCTTCGGCACGTCCTACGGCGGCGAGGGCAGGCTTCGCGTCTTCATGTTCGCCCTTCCGTGGCTTGCCATCGGCGCAGCCTGGCTCTTCTGGTCCGGGAAACTCCCGGGCAGGAAGGCCGTAGTGGGCGCAACCTCGGCCATCTCGGTCATGGCCGTGCTGTTTACGGCCGTGTACTTCCAGAACGAAGCGAACGTCCGGGTACCGGCTGCAGACGTATCGGCCAGCCGCTGGCTCGACTCCAACGTACGGCGGGGCGACGCAGTAGTGGAAACGAACTACCACCTGCCGCTGCTGGTTGGCTCGCACTACGCCTTCTACCTCCGCACCGGGCAGCTTGTTTCGGTTGCGTCGAAGCTGCACAACTCTGCCCAGCCGTTCACGGGGGATGACATGCTGGCCTACGTTGACAAGACCAGGGCAGCAGCCAGGCTGCGCCCCTCGGACCGGGTCTTCGTGGTGGTCTCGGACCTGCAGCAGCGCACATCCACCGGCGTTCCACGCCAGTTCTCCAAGGATGTCCTGGTCCCGCTTGAGCATGACCTGAACGTGGCCAGGGGCACCGAGCTGGTGTTTGAGAACAAGTCCGTGCGGATCTATGAGGTTTCCCGTGCTGACTGGGGAAGGTAGCGGCCGGGTGTACCAGTTGTCGCTCGTCACGGTAACGTCGTTGTCCATCGTCGGGGCTGCGCTGCTGGCCCTCCACGCGGATTCCTCGAAGGTTACCGGGGCCCCGAAAGGGGATCTGCCGTCCTGGCGGCAGACCATGGTCCAGGACTTCGATGTCCCGGCCCCGCTGGGGGCCGTGGGCCAGGTGTACGGGCAGGACATGCGTGGATATTCCGGCTTTTCCGACTCATCGGGCTTTGGCACGTACACGCCGGACGATGTCCTTTCGGTCCATGACGGCTACCTCGACTTCTACCTGCACTACTCGAACAGCAGGCCGCGGGTGGCCAGCGTCATTCCCTTCGGCTATACGGGCCAGACGTACGGAAGGTACTCGGTGAGGTTCCGGTACGACTCCGTCCCGGGCTACAAGATCGCGTTCCTCCTCTGACCGGCCAGCGACGACTGGAACGAGGGAGAGATCGATTGGCCGGAAGGAGCCCTGGACGGATCCCTCTACGGGAACTCCGCCATCAAAGGGACCCGCACGACCGACGGGATGGACTTCGATCCCGCCGACAAGAAGTACTCGGACTCCCGCGCAGGCCAATGGCATGTTGCCACCATCGAATGGAGCCCCGGCCTGGTCCAGTGGTTCCTGGACGGCGAGCTGGTGGACCAGACAACCAAACCCAAGGGTGTGCCGAACACGCCCATGCGCTGGACGCTCCAGGCGGAGACCGCCGATGACGCCAAAGCAACCTTTCCGGCCGCCGGCACAGCGGGGCACCTGCAGGTTGATTGGGTGGCCCAGTATGCCTACACACCGTGAACGAACCAAGTGCCGCGACCGCGGTTTAGGACGATTTGGGGGATTGCACCATGGATATCACCAGTGACCTTCCGGTTCCCGAAGAGCTGGGTCACCCCGGTGCCCTGACGGAGCCCGAAGTCGCCGCGAGGCAACAGATCCACCCCCGGGTGGCAGCGGTCTTCGACACCCTCGACGGGACCGGGTTGCCATGGCTCCTGCTCCGCGGCGAGGACGATCTGGCCCTGCCCGCGGGGGACGTGGACATCCTCGTGGACAAGCACCTCCTTTCCCGGCTTGACGACGTGATGGCGGCAGCAGGGTTCTGCAGGGTCCTTGCCTGGGGCCACGGCAGCCACAGGTTCTACTTCAGCTACTCACCCGGCGACGGAGCCTGGATCAAGCTTGACGTCGTCTCCGACCTGGAGTTCGGCTCCTGCCAGCAGTGGCGCACCCCGTGGGCGGCCCGCTGCCTGCGGCGAAGGATCCGGCACGGCTCCTACTGGATGCCCGACCCCGCGGACCAGGCCTGGCTGCTGCTGCTGCATCTGTTCATGGACAAGGGTGGAATTACGCCGGCGCGGCAGGATGCTGCGCGGGCGGCTGCCAGGGTGGCGGCCGACGGCGGCAGGATTGCGGAGTCGGTCCGGCGCAGGGTGGGTGCGGGGCTGGCAACGGACATGTTGAACCTGGTCCTCGCCGGCCGGTTCGGGGATGCTCCCGCCATGGCCTCCCAAATGAGGGCGTCCTGGAGTGGCGGGGCGAGCCCTGCGTTCATGGAAGCGGTCAGGCGGACACTGAGGCGCTCGGGCGCCCGGCTCCGGGGGCATACTCCCTTGCTGGGCGTCATGGCTCCGGACGGAGCGGGCAAGACCACCCTGTTGAACGGGCTTCACGCCGACGTGCCGCTGCCCACCAAATACGTGTACATGGGCCTGTGGGGCGCGGGGCCTTTTGATGCGGTGCTCAACCGGATTCCGGGCGGAAGGACGGCCAAGAAGGTGTACCGGCTGGTCCGTGGCGGAGTCCTGGCCAGGTTTTACCGCCGCATGGGCAAGGTGGTGCTGATGGACCGCGTGGCGTACGACGCGCTGCTTGCCGGCCCCGGCGGCGGTCCCCTGGCACGGATCAGCAACGCCCTGGCCCTGGCCGTCATCCCTGCCCCGGACGTGCTCCTGGTGCTTGATGTTCCCGGCGCGGTGATGTTCGAGCGGAAAGGTGAACACAGCCCGGAGCTCCTGGAATCGTGGCGGAACGACTACCTCCGGCTGGCAGGCCGGCTTCCCGGCAGCCGGGTGGTTGATGCGGCCCAGCCGGTGGAGGCCGTGCAGCGCGTGGCTACCGGCATCATCTGGGACATGTGCTCCCCGGCTGCCGGGAGGGCAACCACCGCAAGGCGCGCCCTGCACCGCACCACCGCCGTCGGCCCCGCTTCCCCGAGCCCCGCCGCGGCGGAAACCGTCGCCGGCGAGGCCCTGTCCCTGCACCTTTGGCGGCTCCTGGACTGGCGGTTCCTGCTTCCGGTCCTGCAGCCGCGCACCCTGGGCTTCGCCGGAAGGGTGAGTGCGGAAACAGAATCGGCACTGCGCCTGCTGGACCCGCAGGCTGTGCGGCTGGACGAGCCGGACACCGGGCCGGGCGGAAGGACATGTGACGTGGTGCTGCTGGCCTCGCCGGGCCCCGGCCAGATCGAAAGCGCCGGCTTGGCACTGGAACCGGGAGGCTGGATTTGCGTGGAGGCCAGCCGCTCCCTGCTCCAGCGTTCCGGACCCCGGACGCTGAGAGGGTGGAAGCGGACGCTGGAGCGCCGGGGGTACCAGGACGTTGCCTTGTACTGGAACGCCCCCAACCGGGAGCGGACAGCCAGGCTGGTTCCGGTCCGGTCCGGCGTGTCCATCCGGGACACCCTGGCCCTGCGCAAGGATGTGCGCTTCGGGGCCCTCAAAGCGGCTGCGGTGCACATGGCCCTGGCACTGCATGTCTTCGACCTCCTGGTCCCCGAGGGCACCGTCACGGGCCGGCTTCCGGAGAGGATTGCGGAGCGATGAGCTTCATAGACCAGTTCCTGCGGGACCACTTCGACGAGTTCGCCCTCGACCAGTACGGCCTGGGCAAGCGATGGGAGACTCTGCTGCTGACCCCGCGGTTTGCAACCTCCCGGCACGTGGTGGCCCTGGTCTTCCCGTTCCGGCACAGCGAACCGGCCCTGGTGGTGAAGGTGCCGCGGCAGCCCGGGGACAACAGCGGCGTCCGCCGTGAGGCGGCCATGCTGGCCCAGCTCTCCGCCGCCGTCCGCGACTCAGGCGCCGGTGTTCCACGACTGGTGGGAATCCGGGACGTGGGGCCGTACACGGTCCTGGTCGAAACTGCGTTGACCGGCCTGCCGCTGGATCCCAGGACGGTGGCAGCGGACCTGCCTGCCGCCGTCGCCACCGGAGCCGCATTCGTGGGGGCACTTCCCTGCACGCAGCCCGCCGCCGGCAACGTGGACTGGTACCAGCGCGCCGTTGCCGCGCCATTGGCGGCCCTGGAAGGATTGGTAAGCCCGGATGCCCGGACGAATGAGCTCGTTGGGCGCACGCACGAACTCCTTGCCCCGCTGCGCAGCTCGCAACTGCCCGCGGTCATCGAACACGGCGACCTGAGCCATCCCAACCTGCTTGTTAAACCCGGCGGCGCCCTGCAGGTCATGGACTGGGAACGCTCGCTCACGGATGGAGTCCCCGGGCACGACCTGGTGTTCTACCTCCAGTACTTGAGCGAATCCAGCGAGCAGGCGTTCGCCCGGGAGGCCCAGATGGCGGCCTTTGACAAGGCCTTCGGGAAGGGCGGCTGGGCGCTGGAGCCGCTGTCCAGCCACCTTGGCATGCGGGGAGTGGACCACTCACTCCTCCCGCTGCTGGTCATCGCCACGTGGGCGCGTTCCACCGCCACGCTTGCCGACCGGCTGGCGCAGGAGGCGGAGGCTGATCCGACGCAGGGAAACGGGAAAGTCCGGGCCGCCCTCCAGGCGGACAGGGACTTCTGGTTGTGGCGCCATGTTGTGGAAGCCGCGTAGGGCGGCCACCCGCTAGGAGGTCCGGCTGTCCGCCGCTCCCGGGTTTTCGTGGTTGTGCCGGAAAAGACCCAGGATCTCGTCGTGCAGGTCCCGGTAGCCGAACCGCAGCACTGCGTATACCGCGCCCACTCCGGCCACCACCATGACAACCAGCGTGGGGACCGGTCCCAGGGCATGCCGTGCCAGGTTGACCAGGCCCACCAGGCCCACCGCGGCGCCGCACACCAGGCCCGGAGCGGCGGCCCGCATCATCCGGCGCATCCTTGTGCCCATGACCTTGGCGGCTACTGCCTGCATGCCGAAGGCGAAGACCACGGCCACCACCATCTGGGCGCAGGCGACACCTACGATGCCCCACTGGGTGGCGAAGATCAGGGCCGGGAGGAGGACCACCAGGCGGACCACGGAGATCCAGATGGACAGACCGGGGCGGCCCATCGCCTTGTAGACATCATTGGCCCCGGCGCCCAGGGAGCGGGCGGCCGCGTACAGGGCCAGGAATACCAGGGGCGTGACCGATTCCTCCCATTGCTGCCCGAAAAGGACCGGGACCAGGACGGGTGCCACCACGGCCAGGCCCACACCTGCCGTGATGCCGTACAGCGCCTGCACGGTGACACTCTTCAGGTAGCCGTCCCGCAGCCGCTGCCGGTCGCCCCGGACCTGCGTGTACAGGGGGAACAGGACGGTGGACAGGACAAAGAACACGTTCAGGATCAGGGCCTCCGGCAGCCGGAACGCGAGGGTATAGAGACCCAGGGCGTGTGCGCCCAGCACAATGCCGATGACCAGGTAATCGACGTCGAAGATCGCCCTGGCAAGCATGGTGCTGCTTACCACGGGAGCGCCGAAGCGGACGTTTTCCCCGATGGCGCTTTTGCTCACACGCCAGATTTGCCAGGGCGCCTCGCGGCGGACCAGGAACCAGCAGGTGGCGGCATAGGCCACGGACCCGGCAGCCGTTCCGACGGCGAGTGACCAGGCGCCGTGGCCGGTGAACGCCAGGTAAAGGGTCACCGTTCCCATGGTTGCGGCGCGCAGTACCGGAGCCGCCGTGAGCTGCCTGAACTTCAGGTCCCGGCGCATGATGGCTTCCGGGACGGCGCCGCAGGCCGTGGCAAACACCGAAACGCCAAGGACCTGCACCAGCGGGGCCACGCCGTCCAGCCCAAGAAGGTCCTCCACCGCGTCAGCAGCAAGCAGGGCGGCCAAGGCCAGCACTGCGCCCAGGGCAACGGAAAGCAGCAGCGCCGATCTGGCGATGACCGGTGTCTTGGGCAGGTAAACCAAGGCCTGTCCCACCCCGGCATCGGCGATGGTTTCGGCGTAGGCCATCAGCACCAGCGCCAGGGCGACCAGGCCGTATTCCTCAGGCGAGAGCAGCCGTGCCAGGACCACCGTGGTCACCAGCACGATCACCCTGCCCGAGGCGAAGGCGAGCCCCTGCCACAGGGCTCCCCGGACTCCCTTGCGCTCCAGTTCCCCCGGCGCGTACGTCATGGTTGCCTGTTCGTCCGGGTAAGCTCCCCCGCGGGGGATAAACCAGCCATGGCCGCATGGACTTCCGCCAGGTATTCGCCTGCCACGGTGTCCCAGGTGCGGACTGCGCCTGCGGCCGCCGTTCCCGCAGCGCCGTGGGAAGGCCCGGGCGGTTGCTTGGGAGCGGTGAGGTGTTCCACCACCTCGCGGACAAGTGCATCCTGGCTGTCCCGAACGGCCAGCAGCGGATGCGCGGGAAGTTCCCTCGCGGCCACCGGGGTGGCCACCACGGGCAGACCCGCGGCGAGGGCCTCCAGGACGGAGTTCCGGATTCCTACGCCGTGCTCGTCCGGGAAAACCGCCACATCCGCCCCCTGGAACACGTCCAGGATGGAAGGCACGTTGGCCAGGATGTCCACCCGGGGTCCGGCCAGCGCCTGCACCGCCGGTGTGGGGCGCCGCCCTGCGATGACGAAGCGGGCGTCCGGGACCTCCCGCCACACCAGCGGCGCGATCCTGTTGACCAGTACCGTCGCGCTGTCCGCGTTGGGCGCGTAGTTCAGGCTGCCCGCGAAGCACACCACGGGGGCCTTCCGCTCCCGGCGGGGACCGGTGGCCACCGCCGTGCCGTTGGGGATGCTCGTGACCGCCCTGCCGAGCGTGGCGGACCAGGCCGCTGCGTCCTGGGCTCCGACGGTCAGGAGCCTGGCCCGGGGCGGCAGCTGCCGCTCAGCGCGGGCGGCCAATTGTTCGCGCAGCCGGTAGGCGGGCCGGAAGGTGCGTGCGATCGCGGTATCCATGCCGGCCCGGATGGACCAGGGGTCCACTGTCTGCAGCACCAAGGGACCGGTGATGCAGTGGGACAGGAAAAGGGCGTGGGGGCCATGGATCAGGGTTGCGTCCCGGCTTGCGGACAACCGGGCGGCGGCTGCGCGGGCAGACGGGGTGGACCGCCGGTGTTTTCCCAGTCCCGTAAGGCCGCCCATGGAGCGGGCAAAGGCCGAAAGTTCTTCCCGCGGGGCCAGTTCGTACACGGTATCGCAGCGGTTCCTGATTTCTGCCGGAACCGGAACAGGACCCGAGAAGGTCAGCAGCGTGACGGCAACGTCAGGGGGGAGGTGCAGGATCACTTCGTACGGGATCATCGAGCTTCCATCCCCCAGTTCCGGATCCCGGTTGGGCACGCTTTCCGTCACGTACAGGAGCTTCATTGCAAGAGTGTACTGGATCACATAGTCCCCGGAGGGTTGCTTTAGGCAACCTTGAGGGAAGCCGAAAAAGGGCGACGGCGGGAGGTTCCGCCGTCGCCCTTCTTACCTGGGTGCGTGGCCTGCTACTGCCAGGCGCGCACGTAGTCCACCATCATCTGGGACGGTGCGCCGTAGGCCGGGTTCGTGGAGGAGGCGCCAACATTCAGCACGATGTACTGCGGGGCATTTCCGTCGTCGGTGGGGTAGGACTTGACCTTTACGCCGTCGAAGTACACGTCCGAGGTGTTTGGCATCCGGTGCAGGCCAAAGGTGTGGTACTCGTTGGCCCAGTTGCCGCCCACGCCGCCCTGGTTGTGGGAGCCGGAACCGGAGTGGTAGTTCACGGTCATCCTGGCCTGCAGCACCTCGGCGATGTCATTCTCGCCGGTGACCGGCCACGACTGTCCGGTGGTCCAGAAGGCAGGCCAGTTGTAGAGGCCGTTGGCGTTGCCCGGGAACTTGATCCTGGCCTCGACGTAGCCGGTGGTGAACTGGAAACCGGTCCCCGCCCCGCCCCTCGGGTTGGTGGATACCAGTCCGCCGGAGGTGGATGAGCTGAGGCCCAGGGCCAGGTTCCCGTTGGCCACGGAGACGTTCGCCGGGCTGGTGGAGACCTTGTTCATGGTTCCGCAGCCGGGGGAGAACCAGCAGCCGGACCACTTCGCGGCGTCCAGTCCGGCCCCGTTGAACTCGTCGGCGAAGGTCATGGTCCAGTTCCCGGGGACCCCGGCGGGCGCAGGCGTCCCGCTGCTGGCCAGCTGTGCCGCTGCCGGCGCCACTGCGATCGGGGATTCGGAGGGAGGGGCAGGCGCGGCGGGTGCCGGCACTGGCGCGGGGGCAGGTGCCGGTGCCTCTGCCGGGGAAGGAGCGGCAGCAGGAGCGGCTTCGACTGCGGGGACGGGCGTTGGAGCGTGAACCGGAACGTCCGGAGTTTGGCTGGGTACGGCGCTGCCGGCATCCTCTGCACTTGCCACCCGCGCCACATCCGCGGTTCCGTCACCGTGGGTCAGGCCCAGGCCCAGGGAACCTACGCCGAGGAGTGCTGCGGCAAGACCGGCGGCAAGAGGCCGGCGACGGCGCGCCTGGGCTGGAGCACCGGACCGGGAGGCCGGGGATGTCCCGGCAGGATCTATCTCATTTTGATAACGGTGCGCTGGGTTGGCGCTGCCTTTGCGGGGTGCGGGCATGGAAAAGCTACCTCTCATCGCCTGCGGAGTTAGCTGTCGGGTTCGGATGAGGGCATCCGGCCGCGGGTTGCGGCTTCACCCCAAGGGCGGGCACGTGGCCTCGCCCGGGACGCTCGGGTCCCCCGCCTCTGCCTGGTATCTGGTGTTAATCACGGACGCGGCAGAGTTGGGCGGCATCCGGGACTGGAGCCGGCTGGGGGCGGCCCCCGGACGACCGTACACGAAAGGGCTCCAAGAATCACAATTAGGTAACGGACCTCACTGCGTTGGCGTGGCGCTGCCCGGTCGGCGAAAGTGTATTGGTAACGGACGCCGCTGGCTGCAGGTTTTCCACATGGCTGAACCTCCGGCTGCTGCCCACCTCCAGCGGGGCTAGCCTTGGGTCAAGCGTGAATCGCCTATCGGGTCCAAATGCACTAGGATATTGAAGTCTGTGCTGCGTCCTGCCTCCGTTCCGGCGGCAAGGCATTGCACGGAATCGCAAATGAACCTCCTGTTACGGAAATGCCGTAACCGCTTAGCCCAAAGGAGGTGGGTTCACATATGCGTCCTTACGAATTGATGGTAATCATCGACCCCGAGGTCGAAGAGCGTACCGTTGAGCCGTCGCTTCAGAAGTTCCTGAACGTCATCACCAACGATGGTGGAACCATCGAAAAGGTTGACATCTGGGGCCGTCGCCGTCTGGCTTACGACATCAAGAAGAAGTCCGAAGGTATCTACGCCGTGGTGAACTTCACCGCCAAGCCGGAGACCGCCAAGGAACTTGACCGCCAGCTGTCTCTTAACGAGACCATCATGCGCACCAAGATCACCCGCCCCGAAGAGCAGAAGGTTGTTGCTGAGTAGTTCAGCACCGTCTTCATTCTTTACCCCGCGGGAAACGCACTCTTCACCCAGGATCGAACAAGGAGGCAGTAGATGGCAGGCGAGACCACCATTACGGTCATCGGTAACCTCACCAATGACCCGGAATTGCGGTTCACACCGTCAGGTTCGGCAGTAGCGAACTTCACCATCGCTTCCACCCCCCGCACCTTTGATCGTCAGTCCAACGAGTGGAAGGACGGGGAAACCCTGTTCCTCCGCGCTGCCGTATGGCGTGAAGCAGCCGAGAACGTCGCCGAATCCCTGACCAAGGGCATGCGGGTGATTGTGACCGGCCGCCTGAAGAGCCGTTCCTACGAAACAAAAGAAGGCGAAAAGCGCACCGTTATCGAGCTTGAGGTCGATGAGATCGGCCCCAGCCTGCGCTACGCCAATGCCAAGGTCAACCGCACCCAGCGCTCCGGCGGACAGGGTGGCGGCGGCTTCGGCGGCGGCAACAGCGGCGGTGGCTTCGGAGGCGGCAACTCTGGTGGAAACCAGGGTGGCAACTCCGGTGGAGGCTGGGGCGGCGGCAACCAGCAGGCTGCACAGGACGATCCCTGGGCTACGCCCGGTGTATCCAACGCAGGCGGCTGGGGCAACGGCCCCGATTCCGAACCTCCCTTCTAAAACCCAAATATCGGCCCGGCGCCGGGACTGCAGGGGTGCGCCACGCACCCAAGGCACTGCCGCCGTCGGACCACCACCATCCCGTGGATCAACATCCACGGGCTCCCTAGAATAGGAGCTCCACGATGGCTAAGGCTGAACTCCGTAAGCCCAAACCAAAGTCCAACCCCTTGAAGGCCGCTGACATCACTGTCATCGACTACAAGGACGTAGCATTGCTGCGCAAGTTCATCTCCGACCGCGGCAAGATCCGCGCCCGTCGCGTCACTGGCGTCACGGTGCAGGAACAGCGCAAGATCGCCCAGGCAATCAAGAACGCCCGCGAAGTTGCTCTGCTGCCTTACTCCGGCGCTGGCCGCGGCTAAGGAAGGGATTAACTAACATGGCAAAGCTCATTCTGACCCACGAAGTCACCGGTCTCGGTGCTGCTTACGATGTTGTCGAGGTCAAGGACGGTTACGCACGTAACTACCTGCTGCCCCGCAACTTCGCCCTGACCTGGTCGAAGGGTGGCGAGAAGCAGGTTGAGTCCATCAAGGCTGCCCGCGCCGCCCGCGAGCACGCTTCCCTGGAAGATGCTCAGAAGCAGGCCGCTGCACTGTCCGCCAAGCCGGTCAAGCTGGTCGTCAAGGCCGGCGAGTCCGGCCGCCTGTTCGGCACCGTCAAGCAGGGCGATGTCGCCGACGCTGTTGAGGCCGCTGGCCTTGGCAAGATCGACAAGCGCAAGGTTGAACTGCCCGCACACATCAAGTCGGTTGGTTCCTACCAGGCCAACGTCCGCCTCCACGCTGACGTTGCCGCTGTGATCGAACTGGACGTGGTGGCAGGAAAGTAATTTCCCCACTCCACGTTACGACCCCCGTCGCCGGACTCCGGCGGCGGGGGTCTTTCGTTTGTGCGGTGGTAGCCTGCTCCGGTGAACCCGAACCCCCGTCGCCGCCCCTTCCACCAGGTGGATGTCTTCGCCGGCCTGGCCTACCGTGGCAACCCGCTCGCCGTCGTGCTGGACGCCCAAGGCCTGGACGCGGCAACCATGCAGCACTTCGCCAACTGGACCAACCTCTCGGAAACCACCTTCCTGCTGCCTCCCCGGGATTCCCGCGCCGACTACCGGGTCAGGATTTTTACCGGGACCGAGGAGTTCCCGTTTGCGGGCCACCCGACGCTGGGCTCTGCCCATACGTGGCTGGAAAGCGGAGGGGTGCCAAAGTCCGACGGCTGCGTGGTGCAGGAATGCGCTGCGGGGCTGGTCCGGATCAAGCGCGACGGCGGGAGGCTGGCTTTCGCGGCGCCGCCCCTGACGCGATCCGGCCCCGTGGAGGAGCCCGTCCGCCGGCAGCTGGCAGCGGCGCTGCGGGTGGCCCCAGGCGACATCCTTGACGCGTGCTGGCTGGTGAACGGGCCCGAATGGATCGGTGTCCTGCTGGAGTCCGCCGGGCAGGTGCTGGCCCTGGAGCCGGACCACGCAGCCATGGGCGACCTTAAAATCGGCGTCATAGGGCCACACGCTCCCGGCGCCGGCGCCGACTTTGAGGTGCGCACGTTCCTGCCCGGTGATGCGATGGCGGAGGACCCCGTCACCGGCAGCTTCAATGCCGGTGCAGCCCAGTGGCTGATGGGAACCGGCAGGGCGCCGGAGCAGTATGTGGCCTCGCAGGGGACCGTGCTGGGCCGCGCCGGGCGCATCCACGTGAGCGCTGAGGACGGGGACATCTGGGTGGGTGGCGAATCGACCACGTGCATCCAGGGAACCGTTCTGCTCTAATCAGGGTCCCGGCAGGGCCTCCGGGAATACTCCGCCGCCTGCGGCAGTTCAACGGTATAGATGCAAACGCATGTATGATGGATTTGAACGAGCACCAGGAGAATGCCATGGAAACCCGCCGCATCACCGTCCTCTCCGCAGGACTTGGCGTACCCTCATCGAGCCGGCTGCTGGCCGACCAGCTTTCGGCGGCCGCCACGAGGCAGCTTGAGGCAGGCGGCTACCAGGTGGCGGTGGACGTCGTCGAGCTCCGCGACCTGGCCGTGGACATCGCCAACAACTTCGTCACCGGCTACGCCGCTCCGAGGCTGGCGGACGTCATCGCGGGCGTGGAGGCATCGGACGGAATCATAGCCGTGACCCCGGTCTTCAGCGCCTCCTACAGTGGTCTCTTCAAGTCCTTCATCGACGTCCTGGATCCCAAGTCGCTGGACGGCAAGGCAGTCCTGCTGGGCGCCACCGGCGGAACGGACCGGCACCAGATGGTGCTGGACTACGCTCTGCGGCCTCTGTTCAGCTACCTTCGGACGCGCATTGCGGCCACCGGCGTCTTCGCCGGGCCCCAGGACTGGGGAACCGCCGAGGAAGGCGGGGCATCCCTCGCGGACCGGATCGAACGTGCCGCCGGCGATTTCACCCGCCTGCTGGAGGGGCTTCAGCCGGGCCGGAAGTCCGCCCCGCTGGAATCCCTCCCGTTCGAGCAGTTGCTGGCCGGTATTTCCGGATCCCGCTAGTCGTCCAGCAGCGCGATGAATTCCCGGGCCTGCTTCAGCGAGATATCGGAGTGCCGCGTCAGCGCCGTGGCCGCCGCCTCAGTGTCGCCGCTCCGGGCCAGCGTGCGGATCCTCCCGTAGATCTCGTCATTGAGCATGTTGCTGCTGACTTCCCGGGTCACGTCGCCTTTGCTGGCGATCGCCCGGTAGCGGTACGGAAACCGCTGCGGCTCGTCGTCGTCCTCCTCGATGATCTGTGCGGGCTCCTTGCTCAGGTAGGGCTGGGGGTGCGCCGCCAACGCGCCCACCGCGTCGCGTGAAGCCCGCAGCCCCTCACCGGTGACCTCGTAGTACAGCTTGATGGCGGCCATGGCCTGGCCTTGCGCGATCAGGGCATAGATCCGCCGGTGCTGCTCCTCAGTCAGGCGCCCGGCAGCTGTCCGGGCCAGTTCCTGGGGTGTGGCGGCGGGCTGGGACGGGGCCGTACCGTGCGCGGCTTTGCGCCTGCGGGCGGCGCTGTATGCCACCAGGACCGCCGCAACCACCGCGAGCAGGATTAGGACGGGGACCATAAGGGATTCCATTTCATGAGCCGTTCTTTGTACTTCCTGGCCGTTGCCAGGTGCCGTTGCTTTGCTGGCCACCCGGCCGGATATGTTCCTGCTGCTGGTTGTGCTGCTGGGCGTTCTGGCTGGGGTGGGTGGCCGCCGCCAGGCGGGCCCGGGCGGCGGTGGCAGCCTGGACCTGGGCTGCGTAGTGGCGTGCCGAGCGCTCGGCAAGCTCGCGCTGGTATTTGTCGGCTTCCGACGTTCCCGCATCACGCGGCCGTAACGCGGTGGCAATGCCCCAGATGAGCGCCACTAAAGCTATCGCCGGCAACAGCACCAGCAGGAGATCGCCCATATGTAGAGCTTAATCCAGATTGGGTTTATCCACAGCAATATTCAACTGTGCGCATACAGGGCCGGGTGCTCGGCAGTCAAACTTCCGGCATGGAATATGAGGAGCACCACGAGCCCGCGGAGAGGCACGCTCCGGGGACCCTGCAACCCTCCTGCCGCTGCATATCCCCGTCAGCGCCTGTGGATGAAATTCCTTGGAGGAAATATTTACTCCACAAGCTGGCAATCCTGTTTCCGCAGGTCAGACGCGGAAAGCGGGCTAAAAAAATTTGGTATCCACAGAGTTCCCCACAGGCTGTGCACAAGCTATGCCGCATACTGCACAGGTTATCCACAGGGCGTGCGCCTTGCCGGCTTTGCGGGTGGCGCCGTGGGGGCTAGCGTAGCGGGGTACCTGTTCTCCACAGTCGAAACAGGGCCCCCAGTTCGGTTTTCGGGGCTCTTCGCGCCGCCTCCCACGTCTCTCTGTGGAAAAGCTGTGGATATTGGGGATAACTCCGGCCCGGAGCTGGTTTCCGGACCCCGGAGCTTGATTGTCAGGGCCTGCGGGTAGACCTGGATGGGTGGCGGATCCGGTTGTCGGAGGCCGTGAACAGGATGGATCACCGGGCCGAACGCCCGGAACAAATGGAGGACGGCAGCTTTGTCAATCGCGCATCTGGACCCTGTTGAGGCAACCCGTGGATCGGACGCGAGCCGGAAGCCGCCACAGGACATCGCCGCCGAACAATCGGTCCTGGGCGGCATGATGCTCTCCAAGGACGCCATCGCGGATGTTGTTGAAATCCTCCGCGGCCAGGACTTCTACCGCCCGGCGCACGAGACCATCTATGAGGCCATCATCGACCTCTACGGCCGCGGGGAGCCTGCGGACGCCGTTACGGTGTCCGATGAACTGACCAAGCGTGCCGAGATCAACAGGATCGGCGGCCCGGCCTACCTGCACGAGCTCATCCAGACCGTGCCCACTGCAGCCAACGCCGGCTACTACGCCGAGATCGTGGCCGAACGTGCGGTGCTTCGCCGCCTGGTGAACGCCGGCACCAAGATCGTCCAGCTGGGCTACGGCTCCGACGGCGAGGTGGAGGACTTGGTCAACCAGGCCCAGGCGGAGGTTTACGCCGTGGCTGAACGCCGCACCGCCGAGGACTACGTGGTGTTGAAGGACGTCATGGAGTCCACGGTGGACGAAATAGAGGCGTCCGGCCACCGCGGGGAGGGCATGACCGGTGTCCCTACCGGGTTCTACGAACTCGATGAGCTGACCCACGGGCTCCACCCCGGACAGATGATCGTCATCGCTGCGCGCCCCGCCGTTGGTAAGTCAACGTTCGCCCTGGACTTCGCCCGGTCCGCGGCCATCAAGAACAACCTCTCCACGGTCATGTTCTCCCTGGAAATGGGCCGGAACGAGATCGCCATGCGCCTCCTGTCCGCCGAAGCCACCATTGGGCTCCAGGACCTCCGCAAGGGAACCATCAAGGACGAGCAGTGGTCCAAGATTGCCACCACCATGGGCAGGATGAACGATGCCCCGCTGTTCATCGATGACAGCCCGAACATGTCCCTGATGGAAATCCGGGCCAAGTGCCGACGGCTCAAGCAGCAGCATGACCTCAAGCTGGTTATCCTCGACTACCTGCAGCTCATGAGCTCGGGCAAGAAGGTGGAGTCCCGCCAGCAGGAAGTCTCCGAGTTCTCGCGTGCGCTGAAGCTCCTCGCCAAGGAACTCCAGGTTCCCGTGATCGCCCTGTCCCAGCTGAACCGTGGATCGGAACAGCGCCAGGACAAGCGCCCCATGGTGTCGGACCTCCGTGAGTCCGGTTCCATCGAGCAGGATGCCGACATGGTCATCCTGCTCCACCGCGAAGACGTATATGACAAGGAATCGCCCCGCGCCGGGGAGGCGGACATCCTGGTGGCCAAGCACCGTAACGGCCCCACCAAGGACATTGTGGTGGCATTCCAGGGCCACTACTCCCGCTTTGCCAATATGGCGGGCGACGCCGGCGGCGGTGGCGGCTTCTAGGAGCCTTCGCTCCCGGAGCGGGACGGGGCGCTGCCGGCAGGTCCCCCTGGGGCGAGAAGGTGGTTCGGCAGGCGGTTCCCCGGTGCCGTGCCCCGGATTTCGAGGAGTTCGCGGGCATGGGCGTGGAGCCGCTTGTCTTCCTCGCTGACCGGCACCCATGCCGGGACGGGCACCGAGTTCCCGTCGTCGTCGCGCGCCACCATCACGGTGAGGCAATAGGTGGTGAGGTTCAACTCCCGGCCCTTGGGATCGCCGGAACGGACGTGGACCGCGATGTGCATGCCTTTGGTCCCCGTGTACACCAGCCGTGCCTCCACCTCCACAACGTGGCCAATCAGCAGGGGCCGGTAGAAGCGCACGCCGCCGGAGAAGACCGCCACGGTGTCCCGGCCACAGTAGCGGGAGGCGCAGACGTACGCGGCTTCGTCGATCCACTTCATGACGATGCCGCCGTGGACCTTGCCGCCCCAGTTCACGTCAGTCGGGGCGGCCATGAACCGCAGCGTCACGCGTTCGGCCGTGCCCGCGTCCGTATATTCCTGCCGGTTCATAGCTTCCACAATCTGCTCGCGGACCTTGATCCGGGCCAGTGCGTGGTCCCGTTGCTCGATCTCGGCAGGGGTGGCTGGTTCAAACTGCTGCACCGGGATGGGCTTGCCGTCCGCCCCGACCGCCACGAAGATCACCATGCACTGGCTGCGCATCGTGGCCGGGCCGCCTTTCGGATCCCCGGAAGAGACCACGGTGTGGATGTGCATGGAGGACCGGCCGGTATAGACGATGGTCGCTTCCACCTCCACCATGTCCCCGCTGTTGACGGGATCGGCGAAGTGGATGTTTCCCACATAGGCGGTTACGCAGTAGGACTTGGCCCACCCCACCGCTGCGGCGTAGGCGGCCTTGTCCACCCACTCGAGCACCGTGCCGGCATCCACCGAGCCGCTGTGCCCAACGTCGGTGGGAGCGGCGAGGAAGCGGAGGGTTACGGAGTTGGGACGGCCGGTCTCAGTCATGCTGCGATCCTACTGGCGGCCCCGGTTACCGGCCGGTTGGCGCTGCAACAAAGCCAAGGCGCAGCTTAAAAGTCCGACGGCGGCAGGGCGCCGTGGGTGCCTTGCCGCCGTCGTTCGGGTCATGCGGGAGCTGCTAGGCGAGGACCGCCAGGCGGGACTCCGGGCGGCGGCCGAAGAGGGCGCGGTCCAGGGAGAGCCGGACTACTCCGGTGAGGGCCAGGGCGAAGGATGCCGCGGCCAGCAGCAGCACGAGTTCGTAGCCTCCGTTTGCCGCGAACACGCCGGCAGGCGCGTGCACCAGGAACAGGGCGCCCAGCATGTCCAGGACGAGGAGGGCGGCCACCACGCGGGTGAGGATCCCCAGGATCAGGGCAATACCGCCGGCAAGTTCCAGGACCGCAATGGCGGGGGCCATGACGTCGGCGGCCGGAACGCCCATCTTGGCGAAGGAAGCCTGGGTGCCGGCGATGGTCCATTCATTGAACTTCTGCCAGCCGTGGGCTGCGAAGAGGAAGCCAAGGATGATGCGGAGGGCGGCAAGGGCGGTCGTGGTCAGTGCTTGCTTGTTCATGCCTTCCACTGTTCCCGATATATAGTTGAAGTGTCAACTAAGTTGCCCTGATTGTGGGGTTTGTCATGCCGGACGCGTTCCGGCCGGCACGCGCGGTTAAGCTGGCAACGTGCCCCAACAACCTGCCCTTGCCGCCGCGGCCGGCACCCGCGCCCCTGCCCGCGAGATTCTCCGCCTCGCAGTCCCTGCGTTCGGGGCGCTGGTGGCTGAACCCCTTTTCCTGCTGGCTGACTCCGCCATCGTGGGGCATCTCGGCGTCGCCCAGCTCGCGGGTGTGGGGCTGGCGTCAGCCGTGCTGCAGACCGCCGTCGGACTGATGGTCTTCCTGGCCTACTCCACGACGCCCGCCGTGGCGCGCGCCATCGGCGAAGGGCAGCTGGGCAAGGCGCTGGCGGCAGGGCGCGACGGCGTGTGGCTGGCAGCCCTCCTCGGCGTACTGTTGGCGGTGGCCGGGTTCGCCGCGGCCGAACCGCTCATCGACCTGTTGGGCGCGGAAGGCAGTGCCCGTACGTTTGCCATCGACTATTTCCGCTGGTCCATGCCGGGCCTGGTGGCGATGCTGCTGATCTTCGCCGGCACCGGTGTGCTGCGCGGGCTGCAGGACACCCGGACCCCGCTGGTGGTGGCGACGGCCGGATTCGGTGTGAACATTGTGCTGAACTTGTGGCTGGTCTATGGCCTGGGCTTGTCCGTGGTAAGCTCGGCGATCGGCACCAGCGTCGCCCAATGGGCCATGGCTGCGGTCTATGTGGTGATGGTGCGCCGGAACGCCGTACGCCACGGCGTAAGCCTGCTGCCCAGCTGGCGGGGGATCCGCAGCATGACCCGCGTCGGATCCTGGCTCATGCTGCGCACGCTCAGCCTGCGGGCAGCCATCCTGGCCACGGTGCTGGTGGTGACGGCCCAGGGTGAGGTCAACCTCGCCGCCCACCAGCTGGCCATGACCATTTTTTCCTTCCTGGCGTTCGCCCTGGATGCCCTGGCCATCGCCGCGCAGGCGCTCATCGGGAAGGAGTTGGGCGCTTCGAATGCCGGCAGGGCCAGGCTCCTGACCGGCACCATGATCAGATGGGGCGCGGGGTTCGGCGTGGTGACGGGCCTGCTGCTGGCCGTGGTTGCCCCTTGGGCGGGGGCCCTGTTCACCCCGGATCCCCAGGTGCAGTCGGCGCTCACGGTCGCCCTCTGGGTCCTGGCTGCCGGGCAGCCCATCGCCGGCTACGTCTTCGTCCTGGACGGGGTGCTGATCGGCGCGGGGGACGCCCGGTACCTCGCCCTTGCCGGGCTGGTGAACATCGCCGTCTACGTGCCGCTGCTGGCCTGGGTGGCAATCTCTGGTGCCACCGGCGCCGCAGGGCTGGGCTGGCTGTGGGCCGCTTTTGGCGTGGGATACATGGCCGCGCGGGCACTCACGCTGGGCGTGCGCGCCCGATCCGACCGCTGGATGGTCCTGGGGTCCGCCTGAACAGCTTTGCTGTGCCCGGGCGCAGTGCCCGGTTCGACCTTCCGGCAGCCCCCACTAAACTGGACCGGTGACGCAACCATCCACCCCTGCGGGCGCTGCCCCGGGAACTGCCCCCCGTAACGACCTCTGGAAGCCGGTCCTGCTGCGCTCGGCTGCTGCCCTGGCATTCGGTGCCGTGACGGTGTTTTGGACTTCGCCTTCCGTGGAGGTCATGGGCTGGGCCGGCGGCCTCTATCTCCTGGCCACCGGAGTGGTTTCCCTCCGCGCCATCCCCGCGGCAGGGATCGCGCAGAAGTCGGCGCCGGGGAAGATGTTGTCCTTCGCCGGGGCCTCCTCCGCCGGCGCAGGCGTGGTGGTGCTCCTGCTGCACAGCGACCTGGTGTTCGGGGTGATTGCCGCCCTGGGCCTCGGTGTGGCCGGTGTCCTCGAGCTTGCCTGCGGCTTGCGGCACAGGGGCCGTCACGTCCTGGCGCGCGACTGGATAGCGTCCGGGATCATCGGGATTGGAACAGCGGTGCTGCTGCCGTTCTTCATCAACCTCGGCGCCCACGCTCTGCTGGGCGTGGCCGGTGGAGGGGCGATCATTTCCGGTGTCCTGTGGGTGTTGTCCGGCCTGACGCTGCGGCACGATGCCCGGGGCGGCGCAGGAAAGCCGTAAACTAGGAGGAGCGCCCTTCTACTTTCTGTAGAAAATCGGGTGCGAAACCGCAATTCGTACACCAGGCCGGCCGTGCGCCGCCTGCAGGGAGGAACCACCGTGGCTGACCAGCATCAAGGAAAACCGCGCAAGCTGCGGACCTCGGTGAAGGGGCCGCTGATGTTTTCGGCCTTCTGGGCCGTCGTCGCCTTCGTTGCAGTGCTGATCTTCGCCTCCGGGGGAAGCGCCCGGGCGCCCCGCTTCGACCTCGCCTTCACGGCGGCCGGCATCGCCTTTATCGTGACCCTGGTGATCGCGGCCATGCTCTCGATGAGCTACAAGGAGAACGCCGAACACTTGGGCAAGGGTTCGGGCGTGAACCTGAGCTCGGCGCCCAAAGCATCTCCCCACGGAGGGTCCGGCCATGGCTTTGGTGCTCCGGGCAGCCAGAACCCGCCGGCATCCGGCGACGGCGCCGACGGCACGCCCCAGCGCTAGGGGCAAACCGGCGCACAATGGAACGCGGGGCGCGCCGGCCTGCTAGTTGGTGGCCGCCTGCCTGGCCCGGTAGGCCGCAACGTGGGCGCGGTTAGCGCAGTTCCCCGTGTCGCAATACCGCTTTGACCGGTTGCGGCTCAGATCCAGCACGGCGGCATCGCAGTCCTCGGATTCGCAGGTGCGCAGCCGCTCCATCTCTTTGCCGCGAATCACGTCTGCCAGCGCCATGGCCGCCTCGGTACTCATCCGGTCCGCCAGGGGAGCCTCCGGTGCCGTTGCATGCAGATGCCAGTCCCAGCCGTCGTGTTTCATCAGCTGCGGCAGTGCGTTTGCGTCCCGCAGGAGCCGGTTGACGGTGTCAACGGCGGCATCCTCATCCGCTGTCCATACCGCCGCCAGTTCACGGCGCAGCTGCCGCACACTCTCCAGTTCCGCGGCATCCCCGGCCCGCCCCCCGGAAAACCCCTCGGCGGCCAGGAAGGCATCCAGATCCGCAACCGAGGACAGCCCCTCCCTGCCATTCGCGGCGGTATTGATGAGGTTTACCACCGTCCGCAGCGCCACCTCAGTGTCAGGGGCGAAGACCATGTTGACTCCTTACAGCACCCGGGCGTAATGTCATGAGCATTACCCCACTTTACTCCTGACAGGAGGCGACGGTGCCTGCCGCCAAAAACCATATCCCCACCACGGAGCTGCCCGCCGGGCGCCCCGGCTTCCTGGCATCCGGGCTGGGGATTGCGCTCTTCTCTTCTGCGGTCTTCGGCCTGTCCGGATCTTTTGCCAAGTCATTGCTGGAGACCGGCTGGTCGCCGGGAGCTGCCGTCACCGCCCGCCTGACGGGTGCTGCCCTGATCCTTGCGCTGCTTACCGCTTTCGCGCTCAGGGGCAGGTGGCACCAGCTGAGGGACAATTGGCTCACCATCGTGCTGTTCGGGCTCATTGGCGTGGCGGCCTGCCAGTTGTTCTACTTCAACGCAGTGGCACGGCTGTCCGTGGGCGTGGCACTCCTGCTGGAGTACCTGGCCCCGGTGATCATCGTCCTGTGGCTCTGGGCCGCGAGCCGGCGGCGCCCCCGGCTGCTGACCTCCGGGGGGACACTGTTGTCCCTGGCCGGGCTGGTGCTGGTCCTGGACCTCACGGGAGCCGTCAAGGTGGATCTGGTGGGGGTCCTTTGGGGGATGGCGGCCGCCGTGTGCCTGGCCATCTACTTCTTCATCACCGCCAAGGAAAACGACAACCTGCCTCCCCTCGTGCTGGCGTCAGGGGGACTGATGACGGGCGCTGCCGTGATGTGGCTGGCCGCGGCGACCGGCCTGCTGCCCATGGCCTTCAGCACCGCGGACACCACCCTTGGACCCTGGACCACCCCGTGGTGGGTCTCGCTTGCCGGGCTGGTGGTGCTGGCCACGGTACTCGCCTACACGTCGGGCATCATGGCAGCCCGCGCCCTCGGTTCCAAAGTGGCATCCTTCGTCTCGCTCACCGAGGTCCTGTTCGCCGTCCTGTGGGCGTGGCTGCTGCTCGGGGAACTTCCCGGCGCCATCCAGCTCCTCGGGGGAGTCCTGATTGTCGGCGGTGTGATCCTGGTGCGGCTTGACGAGCTTCGCGCCTCCGCAGGCGAAGCGGGTATGAATGTCCAGGCGTCGCCGCTGGAGCACGCGAACGACGTCGAGCCCGTCCCTTAAGCACGCGCGCGCCGTCGTCGTGGGCAAACACAAAAGGGCAGGGACACCTGGTGGTGTCCCTGCCCCCGCCTGTTGGCGGTAAAGCCTAGTGGGAGGCCTGGCTCTGCTCTTCGGCGTTGCGCTTGGCCTGTGAGCCGGCTTCTTTCAGTGCCTCGGCAACCTTGGTCAGCATGGCGGTGTGGGTACCGGACCACTCGTTGCGGAACTTGGTGGCGTCCGGACCTTCCCAGTTGGTGCTGCTCAGAACCTTCGTGAGAGTGGACTTCTGCGTCTCGATCTCGGACGCACCTGCCTGAAGCTTGCTGCCGAGCTGGCGAAGCTGCTCAACGTCTGCACCCCAAATAGCCATCAGTTTCTCCTTGTTAGGTGTGTGGATCCGAACCAGATCGGCATCCCCAGCGGCCCCCCGGCTCATCCGGAAGATCCATTGCCTAAAACCTATCCCGGCCCCCAAACAGTGTCGATGGGCAGCCCTGCCCATGCCGGGCTCCCCAGGGACGCCGGGTGAAGACCATGAAAAAAGGGTCGATCCCAGGCGTTGGAAGAGCCTAGCATGGCGTTATGTGCCGGAATATCCGAACCCTCCATAACTTCGAGCCGCATGCCACGTCCGAGGAAGTGCACGCGGCCGCGCTGCAGTACGTCCGCAAGATCAGCGGCAGCACCAAGCCGTCCAAGGCAAACCAGGAGGCCTTTGACGACGCCGTGCATGAGATCGCGCACATCACGCAGCACCTGCTGGATGCGCTGGTGACGCAGGCGCCGCCCAAGGACCGGGACGCGGAAGCGGCCAAGGCCAAGGCGCGTGCCGCGGTGCGGTACGGCGTGGCCTGACCCCAGGGGGTTAGCCGCCGGGGAGGCTACTTGCCGAAGCTCCGCAGCCGCAGCGAGTTGGTCACCACCAGGACCGAGCTGGCGGCCATGGCGGCGCCGGCAATCATCGGATTGAGCAGCCCCAGGGCGGCCACCGGGATGCCCACCGCGTTGTAGAAGAACGCCCAGAACAAGTTGGTCTTGATGGTGCCCAGGGTCTTCCGGGACAGCTCAATGGCCTGCGCCACCTGGGCGAGGTCGTTGCCCATCACTGTCAGGTCCGCGGCTTCGATGGCCACATCCGTGCCCGACCCCATCGCAATTCCCAAGTCGGCCTGCGCCAGCGCCGCAGCGTCATTGACGCCGTCCCCGGCCATGGCCACCGTGGCACCGCCGGCCTGAAGCTTCCGGACTGCCTCGACCTTTCCTTCCGGCAGGACGCCGGCGTAGACGTCGTCCGGAGCGATGCCGACGGCGGCAGCCACCTGGGCGGCCACGGCGGCGTTGTCACCGGTCAGCAGGATGGGCCGCAGGCCCAGTTCCTTCAACCGGTCGACGGCGGCCGCGGACCCCGCCTTGACGGTGTCCCTGAGGCTGATGATTCCGGCGGCTTTCCCGTCCACGGCGACGCAGATCGCCGTTGCGCCGCCCGCTTCCGCCGATCCGAGCGTGGCCCGCTGGCCGGCGTCCAGGACGATCCCGTTCTGCTCCAGCCAGCCGCGCCGCCCGGCCATCACGGCCCTGCCCTCAACGGTTCCCGACACTCCGCCGCCCGGCGCGGAACTGAACCCCTGCACGGAAGGCAACGTGCCGGCGTCGTCCGTGGCACCCGTGGACGGGGCCGCGGCAGCTGCGGCAGCGATGGCGCGGGCCACCGGGTGCTCGGAGGCTGCCTCAACGGCTCCGGCGAGCCGGAGGACGTCCCCTTCCAGGAAGCCAGGGAACGCTGCCGTGGCATCCACGGCCAGGACGCCGGTGGTGACCGTGCCTGTCTTGTCCAGCAGGATGGTGTCCACGGTGCGGGTGTCTTCAAGGACCTGCGGGCCCTTGATCAGGATGCCCAGTTGCGCGCCGCGGCCGGTGCCCGTCAGCAGGCCCACGGGCGTGGCCAGGCCGAGTGCGCAGGGGCAGGCAATGACGAGCACGGCGACGGCGGCCGTAAACGCCTGCCGAAGGTGGTCGCCGTCAGCGGCCGGGCCGGCGAGGAGGAGCCAGAGCGCGAACGTCACGACCGCCAGGGCCAGGACCACCGGCACGAAGACCGCACTGATCCGGTCCGCGAGCCGTGCAATCGGTGCCTTGCCGGTCTGGGCCTGCGACACCAGCCGCGCCATCTGGGCAAGGGTGGTTTCGGCACCAACCCGGGTAGCGCGGACCAGCAGGCGGCCGGACGTGTTGATGGTGGCGCCGGTGACGCGGCTGTCCGGCCCCACCTCCACGGGGACTGATTCACCCGTCACCAGTGAGGCGTCAACGGCCGAGGCGCCGTCCACCACCACGCCGTCGGTGGCGATCTTCTCTCCAGGGCGGACCACCAGGACGTCGCCCACCTGCAGCAGGTCGGCGGGGATCTTCTCTTCGTTGCCGTTGCGCAGGACTGTGGCATCCTTGGCGCCCAGGTTCAACAGGGCCTGGAGGGCGTCGCCGGCCTTCTGCTTGGCGTTGGCCTCCAGGTACCGGCCCAGGAGCAGGAAAGTGGTGACAACGGACGCCACCTCGAAGTACAGGCCGCCGGACATGCCCTCCATGCCAGGGTGCTCAGTCATGCGCGGATCCGCCAGCAGCTCCCAGGCCGAGAACAGGTACGCTGACGCCACCCCGAGGGACACCAGGGTGTCCATGGTGGAAGCGAAGTGCCGCGCGTTGATGGCCGCCGCGCGGTGGAAGGGCCACGCAGCCCACGTGACCACCGGCAGCGCCAGCACCGCCGCCACCCAGCCCCAGTTGGCGAACTGGAACGCCGGGACCATGCTGACCAGGAACACCGGGACGGTCAGGACCGCCGCAAGGATGAGGCGCGGGCGCAGCAGGGACGCGGGGATTGGGGCGGGTTCAGCCGCGGCCCCGGCTTCCGGGCCCGTAGGGCGCTGCTGGCGCACATGTGCCTTGTAACCGGCCGCGTTAACCGTATCCACCAGCTGTTCGTCGGTGACGCCGTCCGGGACCGTGACGTAGGCCGACTCGAGTGGCAGGTTGACCGTTGCAGCCACGCCGTCGAGCTTGCCAAGCTTCTTTTCCACGCGGTTGACGCAGGACGCGCAGGTCATCCCTTCGATGTCGAGTTCGACGACGCGGGTGCCCGGCGGGTGGAGCAGTTCCTGGTGGCTCATTGTCAGCTTTCCGGTAGTGGAAGGGTTTCTAGGCTTCGTTGGCAACCACCAGGTAGCCGGCTTCGGCTACGGCTTCGCCGATTTCCGCGGGGGACAGTTCCTTGGCTGAAGTGACGGTAACGGTGGAAATGCCGCCGGCGTTCAGGTCCACGCTCACTGCTTCAACGCCTTCAAGGGCTTCGAGTTCTTCGCTGACTGCCGACACGCAGTGTCCGCAGGTCATGCCCGAGACGCTGATGGTTGTGGTGGTGGGGGAGGTGGTGCTCATGGCTTGCTCCTTCATGTGGTGCCGGCGGTGGCCGGGTTGGTGTGAGGGTTGTGTCAGCGAAAGGTTTTGTCAGCGAAGCAGTCGGCCGATGGCGTCGGCAGCTTCCTTTACCTTGGCATCGATGGCTTCTGCGCGTGCGTCGGGGTCCGGCTCGGAGGCCGCCCCCACTACGCAGTGGCCGATGTGTTCCTCGACCAGCCCAAGGCTCACGGCGTGCAGGGCCTTGGTGACGGCGGCAACCTGGGTGAGGATGTCGATGCAGTACTTGTCCTCATCCACCATCCGGGCAATGCCCCGCACCTGGCCCTCAATGCGCTTCAGGCGCCGCAGGTACGCGTCCTTGTTTCCCGTGTACCCGTGCTGCGGGGCAGCGCCATCCTCCCCGGCCGGCTGTTCGGCGGCCGCAACCGCTTCTTCGGTAGCGTTCATGGAGCCAACATATACCCCTTGGGGGTATCAGCGCAAGTACCCCCTAGGGGTATCTGCAGGGAGGCGGGGCACGCGCGTCTCCTGGTCCGTCAGGGCACAAAAAAGCTCCGGAGTGCGTTATTGGGGGATACGCACTCCGGAGCAGCTTTTGGGCAATTCCGGCTTCCACCTGGGTGGATCGGCCTTGCTTGAATCAGCTTACTGGCTGGTACGGGGCTGCGCCAGCACCGCGAATAACTACTTTCGCTTTACTTTAATCACGTCCGGAACGGAGGCATTCTGCCCCGGCTGCGCCGGTCATAGCCGGTCCTCATGGGCCGGCATCCGGTAGGGAACCAACAGCACCGGTAAGCTTTGATGGTGGCTGAGCCAAGACCCAACGGACCCGCCCAAAGCCTCGGAGAGGCGATGGGACAATCCACGTTCCGAGGTTCCCACGATGATCATGGGGGCATCCACTTCCGCGGCCAGCTGCCCCAGTGCACGGGCCGCGTCTCCCGTAAGGGTGCGGAAGGACCACTCTGGGGGGCTGCCGCCGGGCAGCTTGTCCACGGTGGCCTGGACCTCTGCTTTCAGCTCCGTTGCGAGTTCCAGCATGTCGTCATCAGCGTCCGGGTGGCGGGAAAGGCGGTGGGCGGAGCGGGCCGGGTCCCACTCCACGAGGTAGCTGGCTTCATCCACGTACGCGCAGACCAGGGGCGCGCCCAGCCGGGCAGCCAGGACGGCCGCGGTCTGGATGACCTCCGGGTGCTGTTTGGGCATGATCCCCACCAGCAGCGGGGCCCCGTCGAAATGTTCCCACGTCATGCTGCCCATTGTCCGCCCGCCCAAGGCCGCCTGAACAGGTACGTTGGGCCCGGGCCCGTCCCGGGAACACCGCGGTGCGGTGCTAGGGAACGGCGGGGGAGGCGGTGACCACGACGTTCTTGCCCCACGGATCCTCTGTGTAGCAGCTGATGAGGACCAGCCGGTTGGGCACCATGTCCCAGACCGGGCTGTCCTTGAGGCCGGACTTCAGGTAGGTCGTGACGCTGTCCACGTGATAGCTGATGGTTCCGGCCGGAGTCTGGACATCCAGCAGGTCGCCAACGGCGGCCGCCGAGCTCAAATGGTTGAAGGGGGCGTCCGCGCCCTCCCAGCTGTGGCCGATGACGTAGGTGGTGTTGCCGGAGCCCTTTCCGGGGATGCCGAAGGCCGTGAGCCAGTACCCGTCCTTGGTGGCAGGGGGCTCTATGGTGCGGCTGGACTGGGCTTCGCCGTCCAGGTCCAGGGGTTGGACGGCTACGTCGAAGGCGGCTGCCGGATAGCGGATGTGCAGGGGCGGGGCGGCCGGCGGAAGGTCAGGTGCGTCCGCCGCCGGTGGGGCCGGAGCCTGGGCGGCCGCGGCTGGCGGCTGTGGCACGCCGGTTTCCGCAATGGGAGCCGCGGCACCGAGGGGTCCGGCGGCAAGGGGTCCGGCGGCAGGGGACCCGGCGGCAACGGGAACGCTGCGGGCCGAAGCGGAGACGCTGCCGGCGGCCAGCAGCGGAGCCGGGTGGAACAGGGGAGCGCCAACCGTAAAGGACAGGAAGGCGAGGATGCCGCAACAAAGGATGGCCAGGTCGCCCCGGTTCCACCGCCGCCACGACTGCCGCCTGGTGATGCTTCGCCCGGGCCCCGCGTGCCGGCGTCGGTCCTGTCGCATGGCGTTCCCCTGTGGCATGGCATTCCTTAAGGGTTGGGCTGGATGGGAAGGAAGGCGCCCTGCCGGGCACTGGCAGGACGCCTTCCTTGTCGGGAAGCCACGGGAAGTGGCGGATGCCGGGCTAGCCGGCGGTGTGCAGCGGACGTGGCCGGCGGCGTACTGCCACTGCTGCTCCCGCGGCGGCCAGCGCTCCCACACCTGCAAGCCAGCCGGGCGCGCCGTCAACGGAACCCACAGCCGTCTGGGCGTTGTAGCCCTGGTTGGTCCCCACACTGGCGGCCGCTGCGGCGGGGGCTGCCTTCGGAGCCGCGGCCTGCTGGGCAGGCGTTGCCTGGGCGGGTACAGCTGCCGGGGCCACCGCGGCCGGCGGCACCACCGCAGGGGCTTCCGCAACAGGGGTCTCCGCTGGAGGCTGCACCAGGGGTTGTTCCGCGGGCTGGTCGACGACGACGGGCGTCTCCTGGGCCGGCGGGGTCACCACGGGCGGCTGCTCCGTAGGAGGCGCCACCACCGGGGGTTCCTCGGCGGGCGGCGTGGCGGGAGGGCTTACGGGAGGGTCGACGACGACGGGCGGATCCACGGGGTCGAGCACCTCGCCGGGCGGCAGCGGCGCGCACTTGGCGACGTAGAGTGCCTTTCCGGCGCTGGTCCAGTTCTTGCCCGGCGTATTGGATGTCGGCGGAATGATGTCCAGCGGATGCTGGTCGTGGCCGCCCAGCCCGTTGATGCTGAATTCCAAAGGTGCCCAGCTGATGCCGTCGCTGTGGCAAACGGTGACTTTCTCCCCCGCGGCCATGGCGGGCGCCGTGAGGCTGATCAGGCCGAGCCCAACCACCCCCAGTGTGGCTAAGGTGCGTTTCATGATTTCTCCCCATATATGTGTGAAACGGACCATGGCGGGGACGTGCCAGCGGTGGCGCCGTATGCCCCAGCAGCACGGTCAGCTTGCCTTGAGATTTCAGGCTAGGGGCGCCGCCCGGGGCAGTCGCCAGTAGGGGGTACTCGTCTTTCCCCGGGACCAAGTTACCTGCCAGTACCCTAAACCCGGGCCGCGCCACCTGCTTCCGCGCCGGGGACCTTGTCCGCCGGGTGGGCCGCGCCTAACGTTTTAAGTGAAGCAAGGAGGGGGAATCGTGGAAATCTTCATGTGGTGGCTGGACCTGGACCTCGCCAGCAAGGAGTGGCTGCGGCAAAACCTCCATTCAGCGGAACTGCCGCTTCCGGTGCTCCAGGGGATCGCGGAGGCGGGCGGCCCCCACCCCGGCAATCCCGCTGCAGTGCTGACCGCCGCAGACTGGGACTTCATCGAGACCCAGTCGGAATTCGTGGACTGATCCCGCCCGCCGGCAGTTCAGGGAGCCGAAGGGGGCCTGAACCCGTTGCGCCTTGGCCACTGCGGTGGTTGCATGGTCCGCATGGCAACGGCGGCAGAATCATTCCTCCTGGCAATCGGCACCAAGAAAGGGCTGTGGCTCGCCACAAGCCGGGACAGGCGGGAGTGGTCCTTCACCGGCCCGCATTTCCTCATGGCTGAAATCCCCAGCATCGGAATCGATACCAGAGAGGGCCGCACCCGCATCCTGGTGGGCGTCCGCAGCCCGCACTGGGGGCCCACGGTTGCACACTCCGATGACCTGGGCGCCACCTGGTCCGAGCCGGAGCATGGCGCCATCACGTTTCCCGAGGACACCGGCGCAGCCCTGGACCGTGTGTGGCAGATCTACCCGGACGCCGAGTCCCGTCCCGGAGTGGTGTGGGCCGGCGCCGAGCCCATCTCCGTCTGGAAGTCCACGGACGGCGGCGAGCACTTCGAGTTGAACCGGGGCCTGTGGGACCACCCGCACCGCAGTGAATGGGGAGCTGGCTATGGCGGTGCGGCGGCACATTCCATCGTGGTGGACCCTGCGGGTGAAACTGTGCACGTCGCCATGAGCACCGGCGGCGTGTACCGCTCGCTCGACGGCGGCACGTCCTGGGAGGCGCGCAACAAGGGCATCTCGGCCTACTTCATGCCGGACCCCAACCCCGAGTTCGGCCAGTGCGTCCACAAGATTGCCGCTGATGCTGTGGTGGAAGGACGCCTCTACGCCCAGAACCACCACGGCGTCTACCGGACAGACGACAATGCCGACAGCTGGAACTCCATCGCGGAGGGCCTGCCCGCGGACTTCGGCTTCGTGATGCTGACGCATCCGCGCAGGGACGGCACCGCCTGGGTTGTTCCGCTGAAGGCCGACGGCGAACGCATTCCTCCCGACGGAAAGCTCGCCGTCCACCGCACGGACGACGCCGGGAACAGCTGGAAGCGGCTCAGCACCGGGCTCCCCGGGCAGGAGTACAACAGCGTGCTCAGGGACGCCGCCTCGGTGGACACCGCCGAACCCGCCGGCGTCTACTTCGGTACCCGCGGCGGGACCGTCTACGCGAGTGCGGACGAAGGGGAGACTTTCACGGAAGTGGCGTCGCACCTGCCGGACGTCCTCTGCGTCCGGGCGGCAGTGGTGGCCGGTGCCTGAGATCTCGCTGCTGCTGCCCGGTGTCCTGCAGCCGCTGGCCGGCGGGCAGTCCGTCCTGTCCACCCGGGCCGACGGGCCGGTGACGGTGGCACACCTGCTTGACGCGGTGGCCTCGGACTATGCCGTGCTGGGCCGGCGGCTCCGCGATGAAACCGGGGCCCTGCGCAGATTCGTGAACATCTATGTGGGCGGCGACGAAGTGCGGCGGCTGCAGGGCCTGGACACCGAGGTCCAACCCGGCCAGGAAGTGCTGGTAATCCAGTCCGTTGCGGGTGGCTGAGCCGCGCCTGGGGTCCTGACCGCCAAACGATTCCAAAATCGTTGACAATTTCGTCCGCGATCCGTACCGTCGGTTTCGTGCAGTGGTGATCAACTGCACCCATTCCTAGCGATGATGCGACAGGAAGGTACAGGGTGGCCGCGAGCCTGAGCCTCAAGGACGTCAGCCTCCACTTCGGCGGGGTCAAGGTGCTGCAGGACGTCAGCTTCGACGTCGAGCCCGGCGTGATCTTTGGCCTGGTAGGCCCTAACGGTGCCGGCAAGACCTCCCTGTTCAACTGCATCAGCGGCCATTACCGGCCAAGCTCCGGATCGATTTCCATCGACGGAACCGAGGTTTCCGGCAGTGCCCCTTCCCGGATGGCCCGCCTTGGACTTGCGCGCACCTTCCAGCATCCTGCGCTCCAGCTAAACACCACAGTGCTGCAGAACGTGCTCCTCGGAGGGCACACGCGGCTGCCCGGCGGCCCGGTCTCCTGGGCGCTGAGGATGCCCTACACCGTCCGGGCCGAGCGCGCCGTCCGTAACGAGGCGCTCGAACTCCTTGCCAAGGCCGGGCTGGGCTGGGCGGCGGATGTGCCAGCCGACGAACTCTCCCACGGGCTGCATAAAGGCATCGAGCTGTGGCGGGCCCTTCTTTCCAGGCCCGCCCTGCTTCTTCTCGACGAGCCGGCAGCCGGGCTCTCCCACGGGGAAGTCGAACAACTCATCGCCACCGTGAAGCGCCTCCGCGCCGAGCAGGACGTCACCATCATCATCGTGGAGCACCACATGGGACTCATCTCCGCGCTCACCGACCAGGTGGTGGTCCTGGACCACGGACGGAAGCTGATGTCGGGAACCGCGGCGGAGGCCCAGTCCGATCCCCGCGTCATCGAGGCCTACATTGGGAGGGACGCCGCGGATGACGCTGCTTGAACTCACGGACGTGACAGCGTCCTACGGGCCCGTGCAGGTCCTGGACGGGGTCTCGCTCAGCGTGCCGGACGGCGGGTCCGTGGGCATCCTGGGCGCGAACGGGGCGGGCAAGACCACCACGCTCCGCGCCATCAGCGGCAGCGTCAGGACCGGTGGACGGATCAGGTTCGATGGCCGGGACATCCGGGGCCTCCGGCCGGACCAGGTGGCCGCGCTGGGCATAGCCCACGTGCCCGAGGGCCGGGGCACACTGGGCCAGCTCAGCGTGCGCGAGAACCTGATGGTGGGCTCCTACCTGCGCAAAGACCGGAAAGCCATCGCCGGGGACATCGACTACTGCCTTGACCTGTTCCCGCAGCTGCAGGACCGGGTGGGCTCGCGGGCGGCGGCACTGTCCGGCGGCGAACAACAGATGCTCGCGGTGGGCCGCGCCTTCATGGCCAAACCCAAACTGCTGCTTTTGGACGAAGCCTCGCTGGGGCTGGCGCCCAGCACTGCCAAGGCGGTCTACCAGGCCATCCGCCGGCTGCGGCTCGAGTCCGGGATCGCCATGCTGGTGGTGGAACAGAATGCGAACCTCGCATTCTCCCTGGTGGACACCGCCACGGTCCTGGAAACGGGCCGGAACGTCCTCACCGGAACCTCGGCCGAACTCAAGGGCATGGACGAAATCCGCCGCGCCTACCTGGGGGGCTGACCGGCATGGGAACCTTCATCCAACTCGTCGTTGACGGCCTCGCCACCGGTTCCATCTACGCCGCCCTGGCCCTGGCAATCGTGTTGGTGAACCAGGCCACCGGCCTGATCAACTTCGCGCAGGGCGGCATGGCGGTGGTGTCCGCCTACATCGCCTACGTGTTCGTGGAACTCGGCCTGCCGCTCATCCTGGCCATCATCCTTGCCATTGTCCTGTCCTTCCTCTTCGGCGCACTGGTGGAACGGTTCCTGATCCGGCGGTTTGAACGGGGGGATCCGGACACCGCAGTGGTGGTGACCATCGGCCTGCTCACCCTGGTCACCGGCATCTGCGCAGTCCTTTGGGGCTACAACAACCTGGGGTTCCCGTCGCTCTTCCCGCTGACCAGCGTTGAAATCCTCGGGGCGGTGGTCAGCGTCAGGTCCCTTGCCACCGCCGTGACCATCGTGGTGATCATGGTGGTCCTGCAGCTGCTCTTCCTGCGCACCAAGCTGGGACTGGCCCTGCGCGCCGTTGCCGACAACCCGGCGTCGGCCGCTTTTTCCGGCCTGCCGGTGGGCCGCCTGCTCATGGTGGGATGGGGACTTGCGGCCACCCTGGGGGCGATCGCCGGCGTCCTCGTGGCTCCCCAGCTGACCCTCACGCCCGGCATGCTGGACACGGCCCTGGTCTATGCGCTCGCCGCCGTGATCCTCGGCGGCCTGACCAGCCCCATCGGCTGCGTGGTAGCGGCGTCCGCGATCGGTGTCCTGGAAAACCTGGTGGCCGTGTACATTCCCCTCATCGGCCACGACCTCAAGATCGCCGTGCCCTTCGCGCTGATCTTCGTCATCCTCATCGTTCGTCCCCAGGGCCTGTTCGGCAGAAAGGTCGTGGTGAGGGTCTGATGAGTGCCGTTGCCGCCACTGCCCGCAGGCCATGGGTCCGGATAGTCCTCGCCGCCGTCGTGGCCATAGTGCTGCTCGTGGCCCCACTGGCCCTGCCGGCCTTTGCGAACCAAACGCTGGTCCGCATCGGTGTCTATGCCGTGGCGGTGCTCGGGCTGAATATCGTCATGGGCTACACAGGCCAGGTCAACCTCGGGCAGATCTTCTTCGTGGGGCTGGGCGCCTATGTCACCGCGTACGGCGTCAACCATGGCTGGAACATCCTGCTGGTGTTCGCCGCCGCCTGCGCCGTTGCCGGCGTGGTGGGACTGCTGGTGGCCCTTGCCGCCGCCCGCCTGGGCGGCCTCGCCATCGCGATGGTCACCATCGCCCTCCCGATCGTCGGGGTGCCACTGGCCAAGCGCCTCTCCGAATTTACCGGCGGCTCGCAGGGGATCTCCGCGCGGTTCACGGACGCCCCGGACTGGTCCGGCCTGGACAACGACCAATGGCAGTTCTACATCGTCCTGGCGGTGGCGGCCGCGGCTTTCCTGCTGGCGCGGAGCCTGGTCCGGGGCAAGTACGGGCGGGCATTCGCGGCCGTCCGGGAAAACGAGGCTGTTGCGGCCTCCATGGGCATTTCGCCCTACCGGACCAAGGTCCTCGCCTTCACCATCGCCTCCATCTTCGGCGGTGCCAGCGGCTTCCTGTACCTCGCAGCCGTGCAGTACACCTCGCCGGAGACCCTGAGTTTCGGCCATTCCATCAGCCTCGTGGCCGCCATGGTCATCGGCGGCGCCGGGAGCATCGCGGGTTCGCTCCTGGGCGGCGCCTACTACGTCTTCGTTCCGCAACTCACCAACGCCATAGATCCCAACCTCACCACCATCAGCCAGGGTGCCATCCTCCTCGCGGTGCTGTTCCTGTTGCCCGGCGGCCTGGTCAGCATCCCCAGGGTGGTCCGCAGGCTGGCCCGCCGGACCGGCGCCGCCGGTGGCCGCTCCGCCGCCCGCTCCACCGCCGCCCACTCCACCGCTGCCGGCTCCCCGGCGGCTCCTGCAGCGGATACCTCCCAGCAGACCGCTCCAGCCCACCGTCCGGTACCGGACAGTGCGCTGGAGGGACACGAACAAACAGAGAGGCAAGATGGACCATGAAGATGAGAAAGAAGCCCGGCGGGGTACTTGGCATCGTTGCCGTGACGGCCGCCGTCGCGCTCTCCCTGTCCGGATGCAGGGGTGACAGCGGCGGCCAGGGCGGCGGTTCGGCATCCTCTCCGGGGATCACGGATTCGGCGATCACGCTTGGGATCACCACGCCGCTCAGCGGCGCCACCGCCGGACCGGGCAAGTGCACGGTTGCCGGGGTCTCGGCGTACTTCGGGGCCGCGAACGCCGCCGGCGGTGTGAAGTTTGGTGACGGCAAGACGCGCACCGTGAACATCAAGTCCTACGACGACGCCTACGACCCGCAAAAGTCCCTGGCCAACTTCCAGCAGATGGTGTCCGACAACGTGTTTGCCGCCACCGCCGGCCTGGGGACGCCCACCAACCGGGCATTCCGCGACGCGGCCATCAGCCAGAAGGTCCCGCAGGTGCTGGTGATGACCGGTGACCCACTGTTCAGCGACCGGAAGCAGAGCCCCTGGCAACTGGGCTTCGTCCCCGTCTACCAGAATGAGGGTGCCGCGTTCGGAAAGCTCCTGGCGAAGTCGGGTGCGCAGCACAAGGTGGCCATCCTGTCGCAGAACGATGACTACGGCAAGGGATACGTCTCGGGCTTCAAGGAGGCCATCCAGGGGGCGTCCAACATTTCGGTGGTGGGGGAGCAGACCTATGAGGCCACCGACACGTCCGTGGATGCCCAGCTCACCCAACTGGCCTCCTCGGGGGCTGACGTCTTCTTCAACGCCATGTCCATCACGCCGCTCACCATCGCGGCACTGCAAAAGGCGCAGCAGATCGGCTGGAAGCCCAGCTGGTTCCTGCCCTCCAACACGTCCAGCCCCACGGCGATCCTCGAACCGGGCGGCGCCTCCGCCTACCCCGGAATCTACTCGGTGTCCTTTGCCAAGGCACCGCAGAGCCCGGCGTTCGCCAAGGACCCCGACGTCGTCAAATTCCTCGACGAACTGAAGAAGTACGGGAACTACCCGGACATGCCGGCCTTCCCGCACTGCATGTGGAGCTACATGGTGGGGGCCACCCTTGAGAAGGCGTTCCAGAACATGAAGGAGCCCACGCGGGACAGCTTCATGACGGCGCTGCGGGACATCAAGGACCTGAAGGCGCCACTGATGCTGGAGGGTACGTCGGTCAACACCACGGTGGATGGCCAGCCGGCGGTGTCCTCGGTGGTGGTGCAGAAGTACAACGGCAAGGGCTATGCAACTGCCGAGAACTTTGGCTGATCAGCTCCGGGCGGCGCTTGGCACCGGCCTGGCGCCGCCCGGGGATTCCAGGCTGTCCACCAGTTCCAGCCCGCGCCGGGCCCACGCGATCTCCGCGTGGGCCCGGTCCACCAGGCCCTCATAGGTGAACCGCTTGAACGCAATGGTCCGTTCGCGGTCAGCCGGATCGGTCACGGCCAGGCGGCGCACCAGCATCGGGTTCTCCACCTGGGCGATGCGCTGGAGCTCACCCTCCCATTGGGCGAGCTCGGCCTCCCATTGCTCCTGGTGCCGGCGGAAAAACTCCCTGGCCGTCTCCGGGGATGCCGCCTCAAGGTAGGCGGCACGCAGGTGGGCGGGATCGCGGACCCGCGCGTACTCCAACGGGGTCTGCATCCACTCGAGGAAGGCCTGGTTCCCCGCGTCCGTGACATGGTAGACCCGGCGGGTGGCGCGCTGGCCCCTGGGCTGCTCCTCACCCTCGATGAGGTTCTCCGCTTCCATCTTGCGCAGCTCAGGGTAGATCTGGGAATCGGGGGCATGCCACACGTGCCCCACCGACATGGAGAACTGCTTCTGCAGTTCATAGCCAGACAGCGGGCCCACACGCAGCAGCGCAAGCAGCGCGTACCGAAGGCTCATGCGGTACTCCTCCAAGGGCTCAAGGAAGGTGCGGGGGCGCCCGCGCCCCCGCACTCCGGCGTCCCCAGCCTAGGCCGACTGGTAGTTCGTCCGCCACCCGCCGTGATACGTGGCGCGCGCCACGGTGGAGTAGGGCACGGGGCTGACCACGGCCCGCACTTCAGTCTGCACATGGGGTTCGACGGCGGCCTTGGCGGTTCCGCCGTTGGGCTCACCCCACACGACCTTCAGTTCCGTGCCTTCCGGGACGTTGGGATCGATGGTGGCCAGCGACAGGGCCCGGCGTTCATTGGCGCTGTAGCCGGTGAACATCGAGTAGCCCACCACGGTTCCGTCGGCGTCCACCACCGAGTCATAGTTGGCCGAGCCGTAGTTTGCCAGGGGCAGGTCAAAGAACTTGTAGCTTGGTCCGTCCACGTTGAACAGCGACGCGAAAATGGAGGTGACATCCTCCGCGTCCCAGGCCAGGGTGACCTTCTTGCGTTGCGCGGCGGGGTCGATCTTCTGGAGTGCGTCGCGGCCGATGAAGTCGTGGTCGAACTTGACGAACGAGCCGTAGCCCAGCTCCCACGGGGTCAGGTAGTAGTCCTCGATGTTCGCGGACACGAACGAGCCCGCCAGGGTTCCGGTGGCTTCGTAGCCGTCAGCGGGCAGCCATTCGCGGTAGCCGCGCTCCGCTTCGCCGGTGTAGATGGCCGGCAGCGGCGACGGGATCCAGCCGGACTCGAGGGTGTTGGACGGGTACGCCCGGGAGCCCACGGGCACCAGCCCGAACTCGGCGCCGGCCTCCACGATGGCGTCGCGGATGCGGTCGTGGTCCGCGTACGGGCCCCACACTTCCAGGCCCGGTGCGCCGGCCATCCCGTGCCGCAGGGTGCGGACGGTGGTCCCGGCGATGGCCATGGTGGACATGTTGAAGAACTTGAGCTGCTCCAGTGCGCCGCCGTTGAGCTTCTCGATGACCTGCCAGGCGTTGGGTCCCTGGATCTGGAAGCGGTAGTACTGGCGGGTCACGGGGTGGCCGTACGGCCGTGACGGTGAGCGCCGGTCCACGGTGATGTCCAGGTCCCGGTAGCCGCCCGTCTCGCCGTGGTAGAGCAGCCAGTTGGCTGCCGGGGACCGGCCGACGTACACGTATTCGTCCTCCGCCTCGTGGAAGAGGATGCCGTCTCCGATGACATGTCCGGACTCGGTGGTGGGCACGTATTGCTTGGCTTTGTTCACCGGGAAGGTGGCGGTGGAGTTGATGGCGGTGGCGGTGATCAGCTTGATCGCGTCCGGGCCCTTCAGGAACAGGTTGTCCATGTGGTGGGACTGGTCGTAGAGGACGGCCGTCTGCCGCCAGGCGGTCTGCTCCTTGATCCAGTTCTGGAAGTCGGCCGGGACCACCGGGTAGATGTAGGAGCCGATCTGGGAGTTGCGGAGGAGGTCAACCGCCCCTTTCGACGCGTCGAGGACTTCCTGCAGGTTTTTCGGTGCCACGTTGAACCTCTTGTTCTGTATCGGATTGTTGGTGGGTATCAGAAGACGATGGTCTGGTTGCCGTGCCGAATGACCCGGTCCTCGGCATGCCACTGGACGGCGCGGGAGAGCACCGCGCGTTCCACGTAGGCGCCGCGCGCCTGGAGGTCCAGGGCGGAGTGCGCATGCGTTACGCGGGCCACGTCCTGTTCGATGATGGGCCCTTCGTCCAGGTCCTTGGTCACGTAGTGCGAGGTGGCGCCGATCAGTTTGACGCCCCGCTCCTTGGCCTTGCGGTAGGGTGCGGCGCCCACGAACGCAGGCAGGAAGGAGTGGTGGATATTGATCAGCGGCACGGAAACCGCGTCCAGGAATCCGGGGGACAGGATCTGCATGTACCGGGCCAGCACCACGAAGTCCACGTTGCCCTCCAGCAGCTTCAGGACCTGGGCCTCCGCTGCTGCCTTGTCCGGCCCTGCGGAGGGGACGTGGAAGAACGGGACGCCAAAGGCCCGCACGTCCTCGGCCGTGTTCGTGTGGTTGGAGATCACCATGGGAATGGTCACGGGCAGTTCACCCCTCCGGTGCCGCCAGAGCAGTTCCAGCAGGCAGTGGTCGGAGGTGGATACCAGGATGGCCATGCGCTTGGGGATGGAGCGGTCGGTCAGGGTCCAGGAGAGCCCCAGCGGGGTGAGGGTCCTGGCGAGGTCGGCCTCGATTTCAGGCATCGCGGCGGCCAGGTCCGGCCGGTTGAAGACGACCCGCTGGAAGAAGTCACCCGATGAAGGATCACTGGAGTACTGGTCCAGGGAGACGATGTTTCCCCTGTTGCGGGTCACCAGGGCGGCCACAGCAGCCACGATGCCCGGCTGGTCCGGCCCGTGGACGATCAGGCAGGACTGGTCCTTGCGGGATTCGGTGTGCAGGACCATCGCGTGCCGTCCTAGCCCTCTTCCGCGGTGAAGTGCCGGACCCAGTTGGCCGTGGCCAGCAGGCCGCCAAACGTGTAGAAGTGCAGGCCAACCTGCCCCGGGAGGTGTTGGTGGGGGCCGGGCGCGCGGTCGGCAAGGACGGCGGCCAGATCGTTCACGAACCGGTCCGGTCCGGCGTCGCCCATGAGGTTGGTCAGCGAGAAGCCGTATTTCTTGACGATCATCGCGTTGGCGCCCACCCCAAAACGGCGCGCAAAGCCGAGGAGCCGTTTTACTCCCGCCGGGCCGGGGGTTCCCACGCGGATTGGTGCCTGGATTCCCCTGGCCCGGACCTCGGCGATCCACGCAGCCACCGGTTCGGTGTCGAATGCGAACTGCGTGATGATGGAGGCGCCAAGGTCCTGCGCGGCGAGGGCTGCGGTCTTGTCCTCCAGCGCCCGCCAGAGGTCCTCCTTGCGGATATCGGGATGGCCCTCCGGATATCCGCCGATTCCGACCTCCCGGACCCCGAACTGCTGCAGGAGGCCGGTGTTGACCAGCGCCAGGGAGTCTTCGTAGGGGCCCTCCGGTTCCGCGGGGTCGCCGCCCACCACGAAAAGGTGCTCGGCGGCGCCCGCTTCCGCCAGGCGCTGGAGGAACTTTTCGAGGTCGCCCTTCGATGCCAGCCTGCGCGCCGAGACGTGCGGCACGGGGATGAATCCCAGGTCCCGGGCGGCTTTGGCCGCGGCCACCCGCATCTCCAGGTCCTCGTTGCCGAGGAAGGTGACGTTGATGCGGGTGCCCGGCGGAATGCTGTCTTTTGCTTCGATGAGGGCGGGAATGTCCTTGCCGGTCATCTCCAGCGAGAAGTTCTTGATGAGTTCCAGGGATGCTGCCCGGTTTTGGGCGGGCATGATTCGAGTCGCCATCAGGTCATCCTTTCGGCGGGTGCAGCGGTGCACCCGCCTTCAAGATTACCTATGTACATAGGTAATGTCGATAGCTATCAACGGAATCCAGGACCTTCCGGCCCACCGTCCGTCCCGGGCCTACCCTTCTGCTGCCGCCGGTTCCAGATGGGCGATGG
Organism: Arthrobacter sp. DNA4; assembly: GCF_024362385.1. NCBI lineage: Bacteria > Bacillati > Actinomycetota > Actinomycetes > Micrococcales > Micrococcaceae > Arthrobacter > Arthrobacter sp. DNA4. The sequence continues at coordinate 4,450,236 of NZ_CP101466.1, read as the reverse complement.
CGCGGGTGTCCTGGAAGGCCCGGACCCCTTCAATGCCCTGTTCCCTGCCCATGCCGGACTGCTTCATTCCGCCGAATGGCGCGCGCAGGTCCAGCCGGGTTGCACCGTGGTCGTTAACCCACACGTAGCCGCAGACCAGGCGTCCACCCACGCGGTCGGCCGCTGCCGGATCGGCGGTCCACACCGAGCCGCACAGCCCCGCCCAGCTCGCGTTCGCCGCCTCCACCGCCTCGTCCTCCGTGTCGAACGGGATCAGGGGGATGACGGGCCCGAACTGTTCCAGGGTGACCACCCGCAGCGAAGGGTCCGGATCGATCACCAGTGCCGGACGCAGGAAGTTCCCGCCCTGCAGCTCAGGGTCCGGGGGAAGGGTGCCAAACTCCCTGACATCGGCACCGGCTTCCTTGGCCTCCTCGATGAGCTCAGCCACGAAGGCCTTCTGCACGGGGGAGTGCAGCGGACCCATGGTGGTCCCGTCGTCGAGCCCGTAGCCGATGACCGCCTTTTCAAGCCGCTGCGAGAGCCCCGCCACCACCTCGTCCAGGCGCGAACGGTGCACGTAAACCCGCTTCGCATTCATGCAGATCTGGCCGGTGGTATCGAAGATCGCGGCGTAGAGCCGGTCCAGGTGGGTGTCATCGAGGACCGCGTCCGCGAGGATGACGGCGGCATCGTTTCCGCCGAGTTCAAGCGTTACCCGCGTGAGTGACTTCGCGGCCATTTCCATGATGCGCTTGCCGCCACCCACGCTGCCCGTGAAGCAGACCTTGGCGATGTCAGGGCTGGTGATGAGCGCAGCCATGTCCGCGTCCTTGCCGGTCACCACGTTCAGCACCCCTGGCGGGAGTTTTTCGGCAATCCTCTGGACCACGCGCGTCGTTGCCAGCGGCGCGGTGGGTGGCGGCTTAACGATTGCCGTGTTCCCTGCCAGCAGTGCATGCGGCAGCGAGGCCGCGAGGATGGCAATGGGCCAGTTGAACGGCACGATGACCGTCACCACGCCCAGGGGCTGGAAAGTGACCGAGGTGGAGACGGGAATGCCGGGCGCGGGCGGCAGCACCTTGGCGGTGTCGACGTCGGGAGCCAGTTCCAGGGCGAGGTTCCACCTGATCTCGAACACCAGGGAGTCCACCCAGGCTTCCATGCGGATCTTGCCGTTTTCCTGCGAGAGGATGGCGGCATCCTCATCACGGAAATCCGCGATGCCCTCCAGTGCCTGCCGCATCCGGTCTGCGCGCTCCTGCGCCCCCAGTGCAGCCCATCCGGGGTAGGCCGCCTTCGCCGCAGCAATGGCGTCCTGGACGTCGGCCGCGCCGGCCGCCGCGGCGTGGCCCACGATGGTGCCGGGCTTGCCCGGATCGGCAATGTCCATGGTGGCGGCGGCCTGCCGTTCTGAGCCTCCGATGTAGAGGCCGGTGGTCACCGGGGCGGACGTGTCCACTGTGTTGGTCATGATGATGCACCTCTCTGTGCGGTACTGCAGGGATCCTTTAATTTTCTCACTGGCGGATGTTTGGCGTTCCGTGCGTATGGAACGTCTCGATGGTTTTCATGCCCCAGGCCTGCCCCTTCCTGCGCTCCTCCTGGCTCCACTCCACCACGGGCGAGTCCGGGTCCAGCAGCAGGCGGGCGCCGGCGTTGGCCAGTTCGATCCGGTTGCCGCCGGGCTCCCAGACGTAGAGGAAAAACGTCTGGTTGATGGCGTGCTTGTGCGGCCCGGACTCGATGTGGATCCCGTTTTCAAGGAAGATGTCCGCGGCCTTCAGGATGTCCTCGCGGGTATCCGGAGCGAAGGCAACGTGATGGAGCCGGTTGCCGTGCTTGAGCCAGTCGTCGGAGTACACGATGTCATAGGACTTGTTGTTGAAATGGAACCACCATGCGGCGTATCCGCCGTCGTCGAGCCGGATGCGTTCACTCTCCCGCCCGCACAGCGCGTGGGCCACGAACTCCCCGTTGGCCACCACATCCTTGGCCAGGAAATTGATGTGGTCCAGCCGGCGGGCGTTTACGCCCCGGCCGGGGAAGGCCGAGGCCTGGTTCTTCAGGGCGGGTTTGTCGTCCGTGGCCACGTACCGTTCGGTTGCGTAATAGATGCCCATGAGGTGCCCGTCGGGGTCCCGGAAGGAGTAGGTCGGCCCCGTTCCCACCTCACCGTCTTCCCAGCCGATGCCCAGGCCGGTGGCTTCGATGGCGGCGACCCGGCGCTCCAGCGCCTCCTGGCTCGTGGCACGGAAAGTGGTACGCCCGACACCGGCATCGGCTGAGGCGGTGAGCTTGAGGGTGTAGAGCTGGTATTCGTCCCAGGTCCGCAGGTAGGCGGACTTCGTGCCGGCGCTGCTGGTCTCCGCTACGACGCGCATGGCGAGCAGGTCGCGGAAGAACCACAGGCTTTCCTCGAAGACGGGGGTCAGCAGTTCCACGTTTCCCAGGTGGGCGACGTCGAACGAGGTATACCCGGTCATGAAGCTGTCCTCTCTAAAGGGGTCGTTGTGCAGTCGTCACAGGCGTAGGCGCGGGAAGACGCGTCCTTCGAATATCTTCCGTGCTGTCCTGAGGGCAGTTGAGCGGGTCACGGTATAGCCGTCCGGGGTGGTGTCGATGGACACCTCCACGTCAAAATGGCCGGTGGGGTGTTCCACCCGGAAGGGTTCCCCCGGTGAAGGAAGCGCGGCAAGGCCATGGCCCACCGACCCCTCCGCCAGGACACCCGCCGCCACGGTGAGTGCTCCGAGCACGCCGATTGAGGTGTGGACCCGGACGGGAAGGAAGCTGCGGGTGGCTATGGCGCCCCCGGCCCGCGGCGGTGCCAGCAGCACCAGCTTGGGTACGGTGGCACCACTGACATCGCCCATGCCCATCAGGTCCGCCGCTGCGAGGCGGAGCCCGGCGAGCCGTTCTGCCAGGCCTTCGTCTGCCTCAAGGTCTGCAGGGGCTTCCTGGCCGGTGATGCCCAGGTCGGCAGCTCGCATCAAAACGCTGGGCATTCCGTTGTCAACGCAGGTAAAGTCCACGCCCCCCGCGTGGTCCAGAATCCTGCCCGTGGGGAACAGGGCGCCCGTCGATGATCCCGCCGTGCCCTCGAAGTTGAGCCGGATGGCCGCTGCCGTTCCCGGAACGCCGTCAATTGCCACTGCCTCACCTGCCGCCGGGCCGCCGTCGTAATCCACCACCCCGCCGGGCGTGGCAAACCGCGCGGTGGCCATGCTGCCGGTGTTCACCATCCGGATGCGCACCTCGGTGTGGCCATCCGTGGGCTGCACCAGGCCCCGCTCCACGGCGAAGGGTCCCACGGCGGCAAGGATGTTTCCGCAGTTCTGGCGGCCGGTGACCAGTGCCGTGTCGACGCCGACCTGGAGGAAGAGGTAGTCGACGTCCGCGCCGGCGTCCGGGGACGGGGCGATGACCGCAACCTTGCTGGTCAGGGGGTGTGCCCCGCCCAGCCCGTCCACCTGCCGTGGATCGGGAGAGCCCATGATCCTCAGCAGCAGGTCGTCGCGTTCCGCGGGATCCGCGGGCAGGTCGGAGGCGAGGAACAGGGCACCCTTGGAGGTCCCTCCCCGCATGAGGAGGCAGGGGATCCCCTTAGTTTCGGGCATTTCCACCCTCGCGTTCCACGGCGGGCATGGTGCCTGGACGGCCCATGGTCAGTCCTTTCCGGCGGACAGTGCCAGAAAACCATGCTCTGGAACTCTGGTCAAGACATCCGATACAATTTTGTTAGCAATCGTGTTGGTACTGGACGTCCCGGGCTGCTTTCCACCGTGGACCGAACGATGGAGTTCGCAGTGACAGGGATTTCGCAGTGACGGAGACTTTGCAGGAAGCGGTGGACCGCGCGGCTTCCCCGGTCCAGCTTTTGCGCGATTCCCCCGCCAGCCCCCATGTTTTTCCCGTGCAGGCCGAGTTCAGCAACTGGCGCTGCGAGCAGAATTCCTGGCGCAGCACCTGTGCCCTCCTCGACCAGTCGCACCACATGACCGATCTCTTCCTGTCCGGGCCGGGAGCGGAGGGGCTGCTTCGCGGGCTCGCGGTGAATTCCTTCGCGAATTTCCCCGTGGACCGCGCCAAGCAGTTCATCGCGGTGAATCATTCCGGACAACTCATCGGGGACGCCATCCTGGCACACCTCGACGAACAGTCCTACAACCTCGTGGGGCACCCAATGGCCATCGACTGGGTGCAGTACCACGCCGAGTCCGGCGAACACGACGTGGACGTCTCCCGTGACGGGAACTCAATCGTCCGCGCCGGTGATCCCCGCCTGTTCCGCTTCGAGCTCCAGGGGCCCACCGCCCTGGCCATTGTCGAAAAGTTGACCGGTGCCCCGGTGCCGCAGCTTGGGTTCTTCCACATGGGGCGCTTTCCGATCGGCGGGCTGCAGGTCCGCGGGATCCGGCACGGCATGGCGGGACAACCGGGGTATGAGCTCTTCGGACCCTGGGCCGAGGGCGCCCGCGTCAGGGACGCGCTGCTGCAGGCGGGCGGCGAATTCGGCCTGACCCAGGTGGGGGCAAAGGGCTATTCGACGGCGAACCTTGAGTCCGGCTGGGTGCCCTCACCAGTGCCGGCGGTCTTCACGGACGAACGGTTGCGTGGCTACCGCGAATGGCTTCCGGCGTCAGCTGCCGGTTCACTCGGGGGAAGTTTCGATTCAGCGGACATCGAGGACTACTTCGTCACCCCGTACGAGCTCGGGTATGGGCGCTCGGTCGCGTTCGACCACGACTTCGTGGGGCGGGATGCGCTTGAAGCGCTCTCCCGGACCTCCTCCCGCCGCAAGGTGACGCTCGTCTGGAACCCCGACGACGTCCAGGACGTCATGGGTTCCATCCTGCGTCCCGGGATTCCCGCCAAGTACATCGAACTGCCCAAGGCCCGCTACGCACTCTTCCAGGTGGACCGGGTCCTCCAGGACGGCAGGACGGTGGGCCAGTCCTTTGACTGCGGCTACATCGCCAACGAGCACTCCTTTGTTTCCCTGGCGGCCGTGGACAACCTTGAGGACGGTGCCGAGGTCACTGTGCTCTGGGGCGAAGAGCCCAACTCCGCCAAACTGCAGGTGGAACCCCACCGTCAGGTCCCCATCCGAGCCACCGTCGCCCCCGCTCCTTTCGTGCAATACGCACGCGAGAGCTACCGCGCCACCCACTGAACCGAAGGAGAAAGCCAATGGCCCCGAAATCCCTGCAGGACGTGCTTGATGCGGCGGGCAACACCGTCGAACTGCTCCGAAATTCCCAGCTCGGCACCTACATCTATCCCGTGGTTCCCGCCGAGTTCACCAACTGGCGGCGCGAGCAGCGCGCATGGCGTGAAACGGCGGTGCTCTATGACCAGTCCCACCACATGGTCAACTTCTTCGTGAAGGGCCCCGATGCCCTGAAGCTCTTCTCGGACACGGGCATCAACAGCTTTGCCAACTTCCCGGTGAACACCGCAAAGCAGTTCGTTCCCACGGCCTCCAACGGCGGAGTCATCGGCGACGGCATCCTGTTCCACCTGGAAGAGCAGGAGTTTGTCTACGTTGGCCGCGCACCGGCCGCCAACTGGCTCCAGTTCCACGCCGAAACCGGCGGATACGACGTCGAATGCACCTACGATGACAGGTCTCCGTCGCGCCCCTACGGCCAGGCAGTCACCCGGAAGTATTACCGTTTCCAGATCCAGGGCCCCAGCGCCTGGCAGATCATCGAGAAGCTCAACGGCGGAACGCTTGAGCAGGTGAAGTTCTTCCACATGGGCCACCTGGCCATCGCCGGGGAACAGGTCCGCACGCTGCGCCACGGCATGGCGGGGGCCCCGGGGCTGGAAATCTGGGGACCCTACGAACAGCACGGAAAAATCCGGGATGCCGTGCTCGAGGCCGGGGCTGAGTTCGGGCTGGAACCGTGCGGGTCGCGGGCCTACTCCTCGAACACGCTCGAATCGGGTTGGATCCCCTCGCCGCTGCCGGCAATCTACAGCAGCGATGCCGAGCGCGCCTACCGTGAATGGCTGCCGGCAACCAGCTATGAGGCGGTCAATGCGCTCGCCGGCTCTTTCGTCTCCGGCAACATCGAGGACTACTACCTGACCCCCTGGGAACTGGGCTACGGCTCCTTCGTAAAATTCGACCACGACTTCATCGGGCGGGACGCCCTCCAGAAGGTCGATCCTGCCGCACAGCGGAAAAAGGTAACCCTCGCCTGGAACGATGAGGACCTGGCCACCATCTGGGCCTCGTTCCTGGACCGCGACAAGCCCGGCTACCAGTTCTTCGACGTCCCCAACGCCAACTACGGATCGTCCAACTACGACTCCGTCATCGATGCCGACGGAACGGGAGTGGGGTTGTCGCTCTTCACCGGCGTGACGGCCAACGAACGCCGCGGCCTCTCGCTGGCCACGGTGGACCCCAACGTGGAGATCGGTACCGAGGTCCGTGTCGTCTGGGGTGAACCCGATGGCGGCTCCCGCAAGACCACCGTGGAACCGCATGAGCAGATCAGTGTCCGGGCGGTGGTCAGCCCGGCGCCCTACGCGGTCACCGCCCGGACCGAATACCACGGCGGCTGGCGGACCGCGGCCGCCGGTGCACGGTAGTCCGGCGGGAACGACCGGCCGCTCTGTTGCCGTCCTGGGCCTGGGGGAAGCCGGGAGCATCTACGCTCAGGACCTGGCCGGCCGTGGATTGCGGGTCACGGGAACGGACCCTGCCGTCGACGCAGTCCCGCCCGGGGTGCTGCGGGCCCCTGGCATCAGTGAAGCGGTGGCGGGCGCCGGCCTGGTGATCAGCCTGGTGGGAGCCCGCGCGGCGCAATCCGTCCTTGACGAGGCGCTGGCCGCCATGGACCCGGCGGCCATTTTCGCGGACCTCAACACCGCCGGACCGGACCAAAAGCGGCAGCTCGCGGAACGGGCAGCCGGGAGCGGCGTCCTTTTCGCCGATGTCGCCGTCCTGGCGCCCGTTCCGCGGGGCCGGATCAATTCGCCCCTGCTGGTCAGCGGCACGGGGGCGGACGCGTTGGTGGCCCTCTTCACCGGATGGGGCATCCCGGCCAGCAACGCCGGGAGCGAAGCGGGTGCGGCGGCCGGCCGGAAGCTGCTCCGCAGCGTCTTCATGAAGGGGCTGGCCGCCACTGTCCTGGAGTCAGTCACGGCCGCCGAGGCGGCGGGGGCAAAAGACTGGGTCATCAGCCAGATTGCAGCGGAACTGGGCCCGTCAGGCGATGCGCTGGTGTCGCGGATGCTTGAGGGCACGCGGCTGCATGCCGTCCGCAGGGAGGCGGAGATGGTTGAGGTGCGGGCCTTCCTGGAGTCGCTCGGGACAGCCCATCCGGTAACGGACGCCAGCATCGAGTGGCTGCATTCGCTCGCACTCCGGCAGCAGGAGCTGGAGGAGGAACAGGCTGCGGACAGTCCTTCCTGACTACGCCCGCCACCGTCTTCCCAGACCTGCTATGCCACCCGCCAGACGCTGCACTCGTCCGTATTGATTGCTTTGCGCACGCCGCTGATGCGGTCCAGGATCCAGACCACACCGATGCCTGGCGCTGTTTCCTGAACGCTGCCGCGGCGGATCACCACGTCGTCGTAGGAGGGCCCCACCGACAGGCGGGCTTCGATTTCATCGCCGCGGTGGAGCTGATCCAGGGCGCGGACTCTTGTTACATGCGTGGTCGCTTTCTTCAACATCGCTGGGGCCTCCTGGCTGGAGCTGGTGCCGGCTCTTGCCTGCACTACCAAGTGTGGGCCTGGAATGTTGCGTACCGGTTTCCCCGCGGTTAGGGCCCGGTTAGTTCTTCGCGCCGCCGCGGTTTCAGGCTGCGGCCCCGCTCCGGTAGGCCGCCAGGAATGTGGAAATCCTCCGGACGGCTTCCTCGATGTCCAGCACCGAGGGAAGGATGACAAAGCGGAAGTGGTCCGGCGCGGGCCAGTTGAAGGCCGAACCGTGGGAGACCAGGATCTTTTGGTCCCGGAGCAGGTCCAGGACGAATTTCTCGTCGCTCTCGATCGGGTACAGCTCCGGGTCCAGGCGCGGGAACAGGTACATGGCGCCCGACGCCGGGACGCACGTGACGCCGGGAATGGCCGTGAGCAGTTTGTGGGCAAGGTCCCGCTGTTCGCGCAGCCGGCCGCCCGGCTTCACCAGCGCATCGATGCTTTGGTAGCCGCCGAGGCAGGTCTGGATGGCGTGCTGGGCGGGAACGTTGGCGCACAGGCGCAGCGACGCCAGCAGTTCCAATGCTTCACGGTAGGCGGCGGTGGCGGCCAGCGGGCCGGTAATGGCCACCCATCCGGCCCGGTAGCCCGGCATCCGGTAGGCCTTGGACAAGCCGCTGAAGGTCAGGCAGCACACGTCCTCCGCCACCGCAGCGGTGTGGATGTGCGTGGCGTCTTCATAGAGCACTTTCTCGTAGATCTCGTCGGAGAAAAGAACCAGGTTGTGCTTCCGGGCCAGGCCGGCGAACTGTTCCAGGATGTGCCGGGGGTAGACGGCCCCGGTGGGGTTGTTCGGGTTGATGATCACGATGCCCTTGGTGCGGTTGGTGATCTTCGCTTCCACGTCGGCCAGGTCCGGCCACCAGTTCTCCGCCTCGTCGCAGACGTAGTGGACGGGCTTGCCGCCGGTCAGGGTCACGGCGGCGGTCCACAGGGGGTAGTCAGGTGCCGGGACCAGGATTTCGTCGCCGTTCTCCATGAAGGCCTGCAGGCACATGGAGATCAGTTCGCTGACGCCGTTGCCGATGACGATGTCCTCGACCCCGATGTTCATCAGGCCTCGGGTCTGGTAGTACTGCGAGATGGCGGTCCGGGCCGTGAAGATGCCCTTTGAATCGCTGTAGCCCTGGGCGCCGCGAAGGTGGTGGATCATGTCCACCACCACAGACTCGGGTGCTTCCAGCCCGAAGGGTGCCGTGTCCCCGAGGTTCATCTTGAGGATCCGGTGCCCTTCGGCCTCCATGTTCTTGGCGGCCTCGAGGATCGGTCCGCGGAGTTCGTAGCGGACGTTCCGGAGTTTGCTGGAGTGTTGCATGGCGCGCATGGTTGATCTTTTCACAAAGCACGACGGCGGGCGGCGGCTCCACACCTTTCCGCCACACGTGCGGGAGGGGAGGACCCGGTCCAACCCCTCATCCCGTCCGTTACGGCGCCAGCCGGTCGCCTTTCCGGTGCACGCGGAACCAGCGGTAGCCGTAGCGTCCCAGCTCCACCCGGAAACCGCCGTCGGGATCCAGGTCGACGTTGCCGCCGTCGAACAGGTCCAGCAGCATGGCACCGCGGAATGCCTGCGCCGGGCCGTCCCCCGGCCCCACCTTCCCGCTCACCTTCACCGGATCCTCGCCAAAGTTGTGCAGCAGTACCAGCGTGCCGCCGCCGGAACTGCAGGTATGGGCGAACACCGCCGGCTCAGGCTGGTCGATGACCCCAAACTCGCCCCACCCCAGCTCAGGGTCCTCCCGGTAGCGGGCGATCAGCGTGGCCATGAAGGTGAACAGGGACTCCGGGTCCCGTTTGCCCGCCGCCGCGTTGACCTGCTCCGGCCCGTAATCCCCGCGCACCAGCGGTGCCACCAGGTCCGAGGCCTTGGCGTTGGAAAAGCCGCCGTTCTTTTCGCTGTTCCACTGCATCGGCGTGCGGACGGCGGCCCGGCTCTTTTGCCGGAGGTCCTCACCCATGCCTATCTCCTCGCCATAGAAGATCACGGGGGTGCCTGGCAGGGAGAACATCAGGGAGTACACCATCCGGATCCGTTCCTGGTCCCCGCCCAGCATCGGGGGCAACCTCCGCCGCAGCCCCCTGCCGTAGACCTGCATGTTCTTCTCCGGCCCAAAGGCTGCAAAGACCTCCTGCCGCTCCCCGTTGCTGAGCTTGTCCAGCGTGAGCTCGTCATGGTTCCGCACGAACATGGCCCATTGGTTGTCCGGGTTTATGGGCGACCGGCTCTTGAGCGTTTCCGCCAGCGGCCTGGCGTCCTTCCGGGCCAGTGACAGGTAGATGTGCTGCATCGACAGGAAGTCGAACTGCATGTTCAGCTCGTTGCCCTCCGGGCCGCCGAAGTACTCGAGCTGCTCCTTGTAGGGCAAGTTCACTTCGCCCAGCAGCACGGCGCTGCCGTTGCGCCGGTTCAGGAAGCTGCGCAGCGCGCTGAGGTAGCCATGCGGGTTGATGTTTGCTGCCTGGTCCTTGGGTTGGCCCCTGATTTCCAGGAAGAACGGCACGGCGTCCAGCCGGAAGCCGTCCAGCCCCAGTTCCAGCCAGAGTCCCATGGCTTTTGCGATCTGGTCGCGGACCTGCGGGTTTGTGACGTTCAGGTCCGGCTGGTACTTGGCAAACATGTGCAGGTACCACTCGCCGGTGGCCTCGTCGAGGGTCCAGAGCGAGTTCTCCTCCCCAGGGAACACCACCTCGGCGGAGGTGTCCGGGGGTGTGTCCTGCCGCCACACGTAGAAGTCGCGGTACGGGTTGTCGGTTGATTTCCGGGCCGCCACGAACCAGGGGTGCTGGTCGGAGGTGTGGTTCACCACGAAGTCGGCGATGACCCGCAGGCCCCGGTCCTTGGCGGCACGGATGAACTCCACCAGGTCGCCCAGCGTGCCGAGCCGCGGGTCCACGCTGAAGAAGTCAGTCACGTCGTAGCCGTCGTCCCGGTCCGGGGACGGGTAGAACGGCATCAGCCAGATGCACGTCACGCCCAGTGCGGCGAGATAGTCCACTCGCTGGGTCAGGCCGGCAAAGTCACCGGTGCCGTCGCCGTCGTCGTCAAAGAACGTCTCTACGTCCAGGCAGTAGATGACGGCGTTCTTCCACCACAGGTCGGACGTCTCCGCGATCCTCATGCCGGAGACCCCGACGCCGGATTGGCAGCCGCGCGGACCAGCTGAGGTTCAGAGGGGGTTCCGGCAGCAGCGGTTCCGCGGGTGCGCAGCTGCGGCAGGACGCCTGCGGCGAACGCGTCGATGAAGGGGGCCTGCTCCTGACCCACGAAGTGCAGGTACAGCTCGTCGAAGCCCAGCTCCGCGTACCCGCCCAGCCAGTCCACGTGCTCGGCCAGGCTGGCGGCGACGTTGACCGTGCTGCGGACCTGCTCTTCGTGCACGTGCTCGCCCACGCCGTCGAAATGTCCTGCGGTGGGCAGGTCCCAGGGGATGGGCGGTGCGAACGTGTTGGTCCGCCACTGGTCCATGGCGATGGCTGCCGCCTCATCCCCGCTCCGCGCCCAGGAAAGGTGCACCTGCAGCACGGCCTTCCCCCTGCCCCCGCTGTCGCGGTAGGCGGCCAGCATTTCACGCAGCTTCGGCGCGGGCTGGTTGACGGTGACCAGCCCGTCCGCCCAGGCCGCTGCCCGACGCGCCGTGTCCACACTGATGGCCGGCGCGATTAACGGCGGCGGGGCACCGGGGACATCCCAAATCCGCGCCTGCTCCACCGTCACCAGGCCCCGGTGCGTGACCTCCTCGCCGCGGTGCAGCCGGCGGATCACGTCCACGCATTCCTCCAGCCGGCGCTGCCTGATGTCCTTCGGCGGCCAGGGGTCCCCGGTGACATGCTCATTCATGTTTTCACCGCTCCCCGGGGCAAACCAGAACCTGCCGGGAAACATGCTGGCCAAGGTTGCGGAGGCGTGCGCGATGATCGTGGGGTGGTACCGCTGGCCGGGTGCGGTCACCACTCCGAAGCGCAGGCCGGTGGTGGCCAGCGCTGCCCCCAGCCAGGACCAGGCGAAACCGGAGTGACCCTGGCGCGCTGACCAGGGCTCGATGTGGTCCGAGCACATGGCCGCATCGAAGCCGGCGCGTTCCGCGTGCTGGACGTCTTTGAGCAGCTGGCCGGGACTTATCTGTTCGTGCGATGCGTGAAAACCGACAGTGACCATCGATAACCTCTACCGTCCCGCACCGTGCCGTGTCGAGGGTTCGCCGGAAATTCAGCGGGCCGGGGCCACTTGTCGGATAAGTTGGAGACTTGTGGTACTGCGTTCCGGCTGACGGTGGGAACGCAGTCTATGGAAGGGAAGTACCTCGATGGGCGGCGTGCTGATCGGGCTGGCGGTGATCGGCGTCGTCATAGCTGCCGGGTATATCGCCGCGCGCTGCGGCCTGGGCGATGAAGCCACCATCTCGGCGCTGACCCGGACCGCCTTTTTCATCACCAACCCGGTACTGCTCTTCACAGTGGTGCTTAAGTCGGATTTGTCCGTGGTCTTCTCCGCCTATGTTCCGCTTGCCATGATCACCGCCGCGGTGACCGCGCTGCTTTATGTGGCCGCCAGCCGCATCTGGTTCCGCAGGCCGCTGGCCGAAACGGCAGTGGGCGCGATGACCGGCTCCTACGTTAATGCCAACAACATCGGCATCCCCATCACCCTCTATGCCCTGGGTGACGCCACTCCCGTGGCCCCGGTCCTGCTGGTCCAGCTGCTCCTGTTCGCCCCGCTGGTCCTGACGCTTCTTGACCTCAGCGAAGCCGGCCGGTTCTCGCCCCGGCTGATGCTCACCCAGCCCTTCCGCAACCCCATGATCATCGCCTCGCTCCTGGGCGTGGTCTTGGCCGCGTTCCACGTGCAGCTGCCGGCCCCGGTGATGGCACCGCTCACCCTCCTGGGCGGTGCGGCCGTCCCGGTGGTGCTGCTGGCGTTCGGCATGTCACTGCACGGCACCAAAATGCTCCGAAGCGGCGGCCACACGGCCGAAATCCTTACTGCCACGGCCCTGAAGTCCACCGTGATGCCGGCGGTGGCCTTCGTCGTCGGGCGCTTCCTCTTCAACCTGGACCACCACATGCTCCTGGGCGTGGTGCTCATGGCGGCGCTGCCCTCGGCCCAGAACGTGTTCCTGTTCGCCAGCAAATACGGGCGCGGCGTGGCCGTGGCGCGGGAAACCATCCTGCTCTCCACGGCCGCCGCTGCGCCGGTGCTGGTGCTGATCGTTTGGCTGCTGGCGGCCTGAAGCGGGCGCGCCGCCCTACCGCCCGGGCCACGGGCCGGGCAAGAATGGGCACATGGAACTTCCCGTGATGCCGCCCGTCCCGCCCATGCTCGCCAAGGCCGTCAGCGGCCTCGACGGCATTCCCGGCAGCGGGGACCTCAGCTACGAACCCAAGTGGGACGGCTTCCGGTCCATCATTTTCCGTGACGGTGATGACCTGGAGATCGGCAGCCGCAACGAAAAGCCCATGACCCGGTACTTCCCGGAGCTCGTGGCGGCGCTCAAGGAGAACCTGCCGCCGCGCTGCGTGGTGGACGGCGAGATCATCCTGGTGGGGGCGTCCGGGGACAGGCTCGATTTCGACACCCTGCAGCAGCGCATCCATCCTGCTGCCAGCCGCGTGAAGCTGCTGGCGGAGCAAACCCCGGCAAGCTTTGTGGCTTTTGACCTCCTGGCCCTCGGCGATGAGGACTACACCGGCAGGCCCTTTGCGGAGCGGCGCGCTGCGCTGGAGAAGGCGCTCGCCGCGAGCAAGGCACCAGTGCACCTCACCGCCGCCACCACGGACAAGGACACGGCCGGGCACTGGTTCGAGCAGTTCGAGGGGGCCGGGCTGGACGGCATCGTGGCCAAGCGGCTGGACGGCCGGTACGAACCCGACAAGCGGGTGATGTTCAAGGTCAAGCACGAGCGCACCGCGGACTGCGTGGTGACCGGCTACCGCCTGCACAAGAGCGGGCCGGATGCCATCGGCTCACTGCTGCTGGGCCTGTACAAGGACGACGGCGGCCTGGCCAGCGTGGGCGTGATCGGCGCCTTCCCGATGAAGCGGCGGCAGGAGCTGTTCCAGGAACTCCAACCACTGGTGACCGAGTTCGACAACCACCCCTGGGCCTGGGCCAAGCAGGAAGAAGGCGAACGGACCCCGCGGAACGCGGAGGGCAGCCGCTGGAGCGCCGGCAAAGACCTGTCCTTCGTTCCGCTCCGGCCCGAACTGGTGGTGGAGGTCCGCTACGACCACATGGAGGGCGACCGGTTCCGCCACACGGCCCAGTTCAACCGCTGGCGGCCGGACCGGGACCCGGAATCCTGCACCTACGCGCAGCTGGAGGAGCCGGTGAACTTCGATCTCGCCTCGGTGCTGGAGACCGGCCGGGGGTAGCGGCGGGCTCTCGGTCGTCACAAACTGGCCCGGTTTTAACAGGGGAGAGCCCGTCATTTGGGGGAATGGCGGGCTCTCCGGCCTGAAAACCGGGCCAGTCTGTACGCGGCGGACGGCCTACTTCAGGCCGAGCTGCTTGGTGGGGGTCCGGAAGGATTCCTTGGCGGTCAGGGCTGAAACAGCGGCCACGGCGCAGATGATGGCAGTGAAGATGCTGATCTGCACCCAGCCGCCGGGTTTGATGCCGCCCATGGCCGCGACGATGGCCGGCGCGAACCCTGCCATCAGGAAGCCCAGCTGGGTTCCGATGGCCAAGCCGGAGAAGCGGACCTTGGTGCTGAACATTTCGGCGTAGAAGGAAGGCCAGACGGCGTTGGCCGCCGCGTAGCCGCATGAGAAGTAGCCGATCGCGGCCAGGAACATCAGCGGGACGCTGTGGGACTCCAGGCTCAGCAGGAAAACGGGGGTGAGGACCGCGCTGGCCAGGGCGCCGTAGATGAAGACGGGCTTGCGGCCGATCTTGTCCGCCAGCATTCCGAAGAGCGGCTGGGTGCCCAGGGCCACGATGTTGGCGGCAACCACCAGCCACAGGGTGGTGGTGCCGTCCACGCCGGCCACGGTCTTGGCGTAGCTGATGGCCAGGGTGCCGAACACAGTGGAGACGGCGGCGATGAAGGCGCAGCAGATCACGCGGAGGACGTCGCGCCAGTGGCCCTTGAGGAGGTCGGCCACGGGCAGCTTGGCGATCTGCGCGTTCTTCCGGGCTTCCTCGAAGGCGGGCGGCTCGTGCAGGGTGCGGCGGATAAGGAACGCCACCACAACCACCGCGGCGCTCAGCCAGAACGGGATGCGCCAGCCAATGCCGAACTTGATCTCGTCCGGCAGGGCCAGGACAGGGATGAACACCAGGGCCGCGAGGATCTGGCCGCCCTGGGTGCCGGTGAGGGTCCAGGAGGTGAAGAAGGAACGGCGGTTGTCCGGGGCGTGCTCCAGGGTCATGGAGGAGGCGCCGGCCTGCTCGCCTGCAGCGGAGAGGCCCTGGCACAGGCGGGCCAGCACCAGCAGCGCCGGAGCCCACCAGCCGACCGTACGGAAGTCGGGCAGGCAGCCGATGACGAAGGTGGAAGCACCCATGAGCACCAGGGTGAACATCAGCACTTTCTGGCGGCCCACCCGGTCGCCGAAGTGGCCCAGGATGACGGCGCCGATGGGCCGTGCCACGTACGCGAACCCGAAGGTGGCGAAGGACATGATGGCGGCGTTGGCATCGGCGCTGGGGAAGAAGACCGTGGGGAAGATCAGCGCTGCGGCCGAGCCAAAGATGAAGAAGTCATAGTATTCGACGGCGCTGCCCAGGAAGCTGGCGAGGGCGGCCTTCCTGGGTGTTCCGGCGGAGGTGAGGGCACCCGCCCCTGCGGACGGAAGTGTCTTGCTCATGGTGTTCCTTTGGTGTGACGACATTGTCGCGGATGGATCTGGGGGTCGCAGCCGCCGAGGCCTTGGTGCGGGCGGGGGATGCGGCTGGAGTCCGGTGGAAAGACCCGGCAGTTGTAGCCACATGGTGGGAGCTACTTTTGCGATACAGAAACTATGACTGTGAGGGCAGTCACCTGTCAAGAAAATAATCACCATCTAGAAATAGCTCTCACATTGTGGCAACATCGAACCCATGAGTGTGAACCAAACCACAGCGGCCAATGAAGCACCCGCTGCCGCCGCCCGCGCCGGAGAGCCCGTGAATGCCATGCCGCCGGAAGGCAAAGTGGGTGCCCGTCCCGCCGACCGCACGGACATGGTGGGCAAGGCCCTGGGGCTGCTGGTCCTCCTGGGTGATGAACCCCGCGGTGCAAGTGCCGCGGAGATTTCCCGCCGCGCCGAACTTCCCTTCAGCACCACCTACCGCCTGCTGGGCTCCCTGACCCGCGACGGCTTTGTCGACTACGAGCCGGACGGCCGCCGCTACCACCTGGGCCTGCGGATCTTCCAGCTGGGACAGCGCGTCTCCAACCACCATGGCTTCGCGGGAACAGCCATGCCCATCCTCCGCCGGGTCACCGAACAGACCGGCGAGGCCACCATCCTCAGCGTCCGCGACGGCCTGCACCACCTGACCGTCAGCAAGGTGGACGGGCCGCAGACCTTCCGCGTGACCAGCGACCCCGGCCACCTCGGCTCGCTCTCCACCACCGCCGTGGGCAAGGCCCTGGTGGCTTTTGCCGAGGATGTGGAACGCGAAAAGCTGCTGGCCGAGGTCCCGCTTGAGGCGCTCACTGACACATCCATTACGGACCGCGGCGCCTTCCGGGCCGAGATCGAGAAGGTCCGCCGGCAGGGATATGCCGTCATGGATGAGGAGAACGAGGCGGGGATGCGCGCCGTGGCCGTGCCGCTGCTCAATGACCAGGGGCATGCCTTCGCCTCGCTGGCCACCGCCGTGCCGGTCTTCCGGCTGGACCTTGAGGGGCTCGTGGCGCACGTCCCCCTGCTGCAGGAAGCCGCCGCCGAACTGGCCGCCAGGCTCCCCCAGCGATAGCACCAGGAGGCCTGGCTGCTTCCCCGGATACCTATTCTGTTCGCATCTAGAACAACAGTGCGATAAGTGAACATTTGTTGTACCGTAATCCCTATCACCCCGCAGCGCGGCCGAGTTCCGCTGCTGCCCGGTGTCGTACCAAAGGAGCTGCACGCATGAGCAATCGAACTGAGTCCTACCTGGTAGGGCTGGTTGGTGATGGCGTTACGCCATCGCTCACGCCGCCTATGCACGAACGGGAAGGTGACGTGCAGGGCCTGCGCTACCTGTACCGGCCCATTGACCTGCTGGAACTGGGGCTGACCGGGGAATCGGTGGGCGCCATCCTGCACAGCGCCCGCACCCTGGGCTTCAACGGCCTGAACATCACCCATCCCTGCAAGCAGCTGGTCCTGCAGCACCTGGATGAGGTCAGCCCGGACGCGCGCCGGCTCGGCGCCGTAAACACCGTGGTCATCCGGGACGGCCGCTTCATCGGCCACAACACGGACTTCTCCGGCTTCGCCGCCGCCCTCGCCTCCGGCCTCCCCGGCGCCCGGCTGGACCGTGTAGTGCAGCTCGGCGCGGGCGGGGCCGGGTCCGCCGTCGCCTACGCCCTGCTCAGCGCAGGCGTAAAAACGCTGGACCTGGTGGACATGGACCCCCAACGGGCGGCCGCACGGGCTGCCGAGCTGCAGGGCTTTTTCCCGGACAGCACCGTCACGGCCCGCACGACGGCGGAGCTGCCGCAGCTGATGCCGCTGGCCGACGGCCTGGTGCACTGCACACCCGTTGGCATGGCAGCGCACCCCGGCGTCCCGCTGGACCTGGACCTGCTCGAGCCCCGGCACTGGGTGGCGGACATCGTTTACCGCCCGATCGACACCGAACTGGTCCGCGGCGCCCGCGCCAAGGGCTGCGAGGTCCTGGACGGTGGCCGGATGGCAGTGGGCCAGGCCGCCGACGCGTTCCGGATCTTCACCGGCCTGGACGCGGACCCGGAGCGCATGCGCTCGCACTTCCTGGAACTTGTGGCCGCCGAGGAGGTGGCCGCCTGATGCGCACCGGAATCGCCACCGTCTGCCTCTCCGGCACCCTGAAGGAAAAGATGCAGGCCTGCGCCATCGCCGGCTTCGACGGAATCGAGATTTTTGAGCAGGACCTGGTTACCTCACCGCTCAGCCCTGAAGATGTGCGGAAGATGGCAGCGGACCTCGGGCTCGGCCTGGACCTGTACCAGCCCTTCCGCGACTTCGACGGCGTCACCCCGGACCTGCTGAAGGCCAACCTCCGGCGCGCCGAGGCCAAGTTCAAGCTCATGGCACGCCTGGGCATGGACACCATCCTGGTGTGCTCCAACGTTGCCACCGCCACCATTGACGACGATGCTGTCCGCGCGGAACACCTGGCACAGCTCGCAAACCTGGCGGGGGACCACGGCGTCAAGGTGGCCTATGAGGCCCTGGCCTGGGGCAAGTACGTCAACGACTACGAGCACGCCTACCGCCTGGTGGAGATGGTGGACCACCCCAACCTGGGAACCTGCCTGGACTCCTTCCACATCCTGTCCCGCGACTGGGACACCGCGCGGATCGAGGACATCAACCCGGACAAGATCTTCTTCGTCCAGGTGGCGGACGCCCCCAAGCTCTCGATGGACGTCCTGTCCTGGAGCCGCCATTACCGGGTGTTCCCGGGCGAGGGGCAGTTCGAGCTGGCCAAATTCATGGGCCACGTGGTCCGCGCCGGCTACACCGGACCCGTCTCGCTGGAGGTCTTCAACGACGTCTTCCGCCAGTCGGACGTCGAGCGCACCGCGGTGGATGCCATGCGGTCCCTGATCTGGCTGGAGGAGCAAAGCGCCAAATGGCTCGCCGGCACCGAAGCCGCCCCCGGCAACGCAGGCGGGCTCCGCCGTCGTTATCCCATGGAACTTGCCACGCTGCCCAAAGTGAACGAACCCGCCGGCTTCAACTTTGCCGAGGTCAAGGCGGACGACACCGCCCAGCTGGAGAAGCTCCTGGGCCAGCTCGGGTTCCAGTTCGAGGGCCGGCACCGCACCAAGGACGTCCAGCTGTGGACCATGGGCCAGGCCCGGGTGATCATCAACGAGCAGGCCGCACGGCACGCCGAACCGGCAATTGCCGCACTGGGGTTCGACGTCGATTCCCCCGTGATCGCCTCCGCCCGCGCCCAGCAGCTCAAGGCCCCCGTTGTGGCCCGCAAGGTCCAGGCGGACGAGGAAGTGTTCCAGGGCATCTGCGCCCCGGACTCCACCGAGATCTTCCTCTGCCAGGGCAGCCCGGACGGAACCGCAGCGTGGACGCACGAATTCGGGGAAGGGCTGGAACACCCGTCAGCAGGAGCGAGGGCGGTCATCGACCACGTCAACCTGGCCCAGCCGTGGCAGCACTTCGACGAGGCTGTCCTCTTCTACACCAGCGCCCTGGCCCTGGAGCCCCAGCCCTTCGCCGAGGTGCCCAGCCCCAGCGGGCTGGTCCGGTCCCAGGTCATGCAGACCTCCGACGGCGCGGTGCGGCTCGTGCTCAACCTGGCACCCATCCAGCAGGCACGGAACGAGGCCCGGAAGACCTACCAGGAACACATCGCCTTCGCCGTGGAGGACCTGGTGGCCACCGCCCGGGCCGCGCGGGAGCGCGGCCTGGAATTCCTCCAGATCCCGGCCAACTACTACGAGGACCTGGACGCGCGGTTCGACCTGGAACCGGGATTCCTGGCCACGCTGCAGGAACTCAACCTGCTGTTCGACCGGGATGCCGACGGCGAGTTCCTGCACTTCTACACCGCGACCGTGGGCAGCGTGTTCTTCGAAATGGTGGAACGCCGCGGCCGTTACGACGGATACGGCGCCCCGAACGCCCCGGTGCGGCACGCGGTCCAGTACGACTCGCTGCACCGCAGCCCTTAAACCCGCACCACCCAAAACCCAGACGCAACAAACCCAACAGATCAGAAAGGAGCCAGCCGTGAAGGAAGACATCAACGCCGAGCTGGAGTCGGAGGAGCTCGTGCCCCCGGCCGAACCCAAGGCTGCCCACCAGCCCCTGGACAAGGCCATCGAGTCGCAGGCGGACCTCAGTGCAGAGATCAACGCCATCGGCGAGGCTTACCGGCGCGCCCTCAAGGACGGCGGTAAGCCGGAGATCCAGCCGCGCCTGGACTACCCGCCGTACCGCAGCAGCATCCTGCGCCACCCCACCAAGAGCCTGCAGCACGCGGACCCCGAGACCATCGAGCTGTACTCGCCGGCGTTCGGGCACCAGGACGTGCACGCCCTGGAATCGGACCTGACGATCCAGCACAACGGGGAACCGCTGGGTGAGCGGATCATCGTCTCCGGCAAGGTCCTGGACGGTGACGGCCGCCCGGTGGCAGGACAGCTGGTGGAAATCTGGCAGGCCAACTCCTCCGGCCGCTACATCCACAAGCGTGACCAGCACCCCGCGCCCATCGACCCCAACTTCACCGGCATTGGCCGCTGCATCACCGGCCCGGACGGCTCGTACCGGTTCATCACCATCAAGCCCGGCGCCTACCCGTGGAAGAACCACCTGAACGCGTGGCGGCCGGCGCACATCCACTTCTCGCTGTTCGGCACCGAGTTCACCCAGCGGATCATCACCCAGATGTACTTCCCCGGTGACCAACTCTTCCCCCTGGACCCGATCTACCAGACCATCGTGGACCAGGACGCGCGCGACCGGCTGGTGGCCACCTATGACCACAGCATCACCGAGCCCGAATGGGCCCTGGGCTACAACTGGGACATCGTCCTGACCGGTCCCAAGCGGACCTGGACCGAAAACGAGGCGCTCGGCGCCGCAGGCGACGAGGAGTAGGAAAGATGAGCACCAAACTGGTACCCACCCCCGGCCAGACCGTGGGCCCGTTCTACGGCTACGCGCTCCCGTTCGAGAAGGACAACGAACTCCTGCCCCCAGGCTTCCCGGGCTCCATCCGCCTGCAGGGCACCGTCTATGACGGCGACGGCCACACCATCCCGGACGCCATCCTGGAGATCTGGCAGCCGGACGCGGACGGCAAGGTTGTCCAGCGCACCGGTTCCCTGGTCCGCGACGGCTACACCTTCACCGGCTGGGGCCGCGGCGCCGTGGGCAACTCCGGCGTCTTCACCTTCACCACCGTCAACCCCGGCCCCACCAAGCCGGGCGCGGCACCGTTCATTTCGGTGGCGCTTTTCGCCCGCGGCCTGACCAACCGGCTGTTCACCCGCATCTACCTGCCGGAGGACACCGAGGCACTGGCCAATGACCCGCTGCTGGCCTCGCTGGAGCCGGAGCGCCGCGAGACGCTCATCGCCCGCCGCGACCCCGACGGCGGCCTCACCTGGGACATCCGTCTCCAGGGTGAGGGCGAGACGGTCTTCCTGGACTTCCAGTGACCCACGCCGCCGCTTTGGGAGACTTGCGCGCCTTCGCGGAAGAGGCCGACGCCGGCCTGCTCACCCCCGTCTCAGCGTCGCCGTTGGTGGCGGCGCTGACGGGGGACCGGGCAGTGCTGGCGGCCATCCTTGCCGTCGAAGCCGGCTGGGCCGCCGTCCTGCAACGGGCCGGGCTGGCACCCGCCGGTTCGGCCGCCGTCGTCGCCTCCGCCACCGAGGCGGGGCGCTACGACCTGGCCGGTATCGCGCTGCGCGCCCAGGGCGGCGGCAACCCGGTGATCCCGCTGCTGGCGGACCTCCGGAAGAACGTGGCGGCGCTGGATACCGCCGGAGTTGGTGCCGCGAAGGCCGTGCACACCTCCCTGACCAGCCAGGACGTGCTGGACACTGCCCTAATGCTGCTGGCCCGCAACACCGTCCACGCGGTGCTGGCTGACTTGAAAGGCACTACGACGGCGCTCGCGCACCTTGCCGGGGAGCATGCGGACACGCTGTGCGTGGGCAGGAGCCTGACACAGCATTCCCTGCCTTACACCTTCGGGCTGCGGGCCGCGCAGTGGTTCCAGGGCGTGGCCGCCGCGGGGCGGCAACTGGAAACCCTCGAGTTCCCGGTCCAGTTCGGCGGGGCGGCGGGAACACTCGCTGCCGGAACGGTGCTGACGGATGGCTCCCAAGCCACGCCGTTCACCCTGGCCGACGCCCTGGCGGCCCAGCTGGGCCTGGCCCCGGCCGCAGCTCCCTGGCACACCAACCGCCTGGCCATCACATCCCTGGGGCATGCGCTGGCGTCCGCGCTGGACGCCTTCGGCAAGATCGCCGCGGACGTCCTGTTCCTGAGCCGGCCCGAGGTGGCGGAGCTCGCCGAACCGCGGGCCGCCGGGCGGGGCGTGTCATCCGCCATGCCGCAGAAACAGAACCCGGTGCTGTCCGTCCTGGTCCGCAGCGCCGCGCTCCAGGCACCACAGCTGGCCGCCCAGCTGCATGTGGCTGCCGCCAACTTCAACGACGAACGCCCGGACGGCGCCTGGCACACCGAATGACCGGCCCTGCGCCAGCTGCTGGCCCTGGCCCTCGGCGCCGCGGGCCACATCCGCGAACTCGCCGGGGGGCTGCAGGTGTTCCCGGACGCCATGCGCCGCAACCTTGACCTGTCCGGCCCGCTGCTGCTGGCTGAGGGCGTCAGCGCCGCGGTTGCCCCCCTCCTCGAGGAGAAGGACGGCCGCAGCGGCAAGCAGCAGCTGCAGGACGTGGTGGACCAGACGCTGCAGGCGCCCCCTCCGGAACAGGCCGCTACCTACCGCAAGCTGTTCCGCGACGCCTTCCCCGCCGCCGTCGTCCCTGACGCCCGGCTGGAGGAGCTCCTGGACCCCGCCAGCTACCTGGGCCAATCGGCGGAGATTACCCGCCGCGTCCTGGCCGCCTTTCCCGAATTCACTTCCCCTACCACCGACGCGAATGGAGCTTACCGTGGCTAAGCCGGCTTTGAAGGCAGCACTGCTGTCCCCGCAACGTCCCCTGGGCGACCACCCCCTGATGGTGGTGGGGCCCTCCCTGGGCACCTCGTCGATCCTGTGGAACAGGGTGGCGTCCCTGCTCGGCAACGATTACGACGTGGTGGCCTGGGACCTTCCCGGACACGGCGTCTCACCCGCCGCCATCGAAGCGTTCGACGTCGCCGCGCTCGCTGACGCCGTCGTGGACCTGGTGGACTCCATCGCCCCCGGTGAAAACTTCCACTGCGCAGGGGTCTCCCTGGGCGGCGCCGTCGGCCTGCAGCTGGGCATCAAGCACGGGGAACGGCTGAAAAGCCTCTCCGTGCAGAACAGCGGCGCCAAGATCGGCACCCCCGAAGCCTGGCTGGAGCGCGCCGAAACCGTCCGCACCCAGGGCACACCCGTCATGATCCAGGGGTCCGCGGAGCGCTGGTTCGCACCGGGCTTCATGGACCGGGAACCCGATTTCAGCAGCCGGCTGCTGCACGCCCTGCGCGACGCCGACCGCTTCAGCTACGCCTTCTGTTGCGAAGCGCTGGCCGCCTTCGACGTCCGGGAAGAGCTGGGTAGCATCACCGTCCCCACCCAGGTCATTGCTGGGTCCCTGGACGGCGTGGCCACGCCCGCCATGGCCGAGGAAGTGGCAGCGGGCATCACCGCCGGCGGCGGCACCGCGACGGCGGTGACCGTGGAGGGGATCTCGCACCTGGCACCAGCCGAAGCTCCGGCACACGTTGCGGACCTGATGCGCAGCCTGGCCACCTGGGCCGAATCACGGCAGGCCGCCAAGTGAGCGGCGCTGAACGCCACGGAGCGCAACGCCACGGCGTGGTCCAGCCCGGCGCCACCAGCCAGGAAATCTACGACGGCGGCATGGCGGTCCGGCGCGAGGTGCTGGGCGACGCGCACGTGGACCGGGCCAACGCCAACAAAGATGAATTCACCGACGACTTCCAGGACATGATCACCCGCATCGCCTGGGGCGGAATCTGGACCCGGCCCGGCCTGACCCGCCAGATGCGCTCCGCGGTCACCATCACCGCCATGGTGGCGCACGGCCACTGGGAGGAGTTGGCCATGCACATCCGCGCCGCCCTCCGGAACGGCCTTAGCAGGGACGAGATCAAGGAAATCCTGCTGCAGACAGCCATCTACTGCGGAGTCCCCTCCGCCAACACCGCCTTCAAGACCGCCCAGCAGGTCTTTCGAGAAATGGACACCACCCGATGAACCAGGCTTTTGTGTACGACGCCGTGCGCACCCCCTTCGGCAAGTTCGGCTCCGGCCTCGCCGCCGTCCGTCCGGACGACCTTGCCGCGCACGTGATCAAGGAGTCCGTGAAGCGGGCGCCGGGGCTCGATGTCGAGCGGATCGATGAGGTGGTGTTCGGCAACGCCAACGGTGCCGGTGAGGAGAACCGCAACATCGCCCGGATGGGCACCCTGCTGGCCGGGCTCCCGGTCTCCATCCCGGGCACCACGGTCAACCGGCTCTGCGGTTCCTCGCTGGATGCCGCGATCATCGCCTCCCGACAGATCAACGCCGGCGACGCGGACCTGATGCTCGTCGGTGGCGCCGAGTCGATGTCCCGCGCGCCCTGGGTGCTGCCCAAGACGGAGAAGCCGTATCCGGCCGGGGACATGACCCTGGCGTCCACCACGCTGGGCTGGCGCCTGGTGAACAAGGCCATGCCCAAGGAGTGGACCATCTCCCTGGGCGAGGCCACCGAGCGCCTCCGCGAAAAGTACGGCGTGACCCGGGAGGCGCAGGACGAGTTCGCCGCCGCCTCGCACAACCTGTCCGCCGCCGCCTGGGACGAGGGCTTCTACGACAACCTCGTCGCCCCCGTGCCGGGAACGGACCTGGTCCGCGATGAAGGCATCCGGGCGGGTTCTTCGGCGGAGAAGCTCGGCGGGCTCAAGACCGTGTTCCGGGCAGAGAACGGCACGGTCACCGCGGGCAACGCGTCACCATTGTCCGACGGCGCCTCCGCGGCATGGGTGGGCTCCGAGGCGGCCGCCGGGCTGCTGGGGCTGGACCCGCTGGCCCGCATCGCCGGGCGTGGCGCGCACGCCAACGATCCGCAGTACTTCGGCTACGCCCCCGTCGAGGCCGCGAACAAAGCCCTCGAAAAGGCGGGTATCGGCTGGGACCAGGTGGGCGCCGTCGAACTTAACGAAGCCTTCGCCGCGCAGTCCCTGGCCTGCATCAACGCCTGGGGTATTGACCACTCAATCGTGAACCGGCACGGCGGCGCCATCGCCATGGGACACCCCCTGGGTGCTTCCGGGACCCGGATCCTGGGCACCCTGGCCCGGTCCCTGCAGGCCTCCGGCGAACGCTGGGGCGTCGCTGCCATCTGCATCGGCGTGGGCCAGGGCCTGGCCGTCGTGCTCGAAAACGTCACCGCTGGAAAGGACCAGTAATGCTGAACTTCGTAGATTCGGTCCAGGACGCCGTTGCCGGCATCAAGGACGGCTCCACCGTGATGATCGGCGGGTTCGGCAACGCCGGCCAGCCCTTCGAACTGATCGACGCGCTGCTGGAATGCGGCGCCACCGGCCTGACCGTGGTGAACAACAACGCCGGCCAGGGCGACCAGGGCCTGGCCCTGCTGATCAAGGAGGGCCGGGTGAAGAAAATGATCTGCTCGTTCCCGCGGCAGTCCGATTCCTGGCACTTCGACGCCAAGTACAAGGCCGGCGAGATCGAGCTCGAGCTGGTGCCGCAGGGCAACCTCGCCGAACGCATCCGCGCCGCAGGGGCCGGCATCGGCGGGTTCTTCACCCCCACCGGCTACGGCACCATGCTCGCCGAGGGCAAGGAAACCCGCTTCCTGGACGGCAAATGGCAGGTCTTCGAAACCCCGATCCACGCCGACGTCGCCCTGATCAAGGCCCTCAAGGCGGACGGCAAGGGCAACCTGGTCTACCGCAAGACCGCCCGGAACTTTGGCCCCATCATGGCAGCGGCCGCGAAGCAGACCATCGTCCAGGTGTCCGACATCGTGCCGACCGGCGGGCTGGACCCGGAGAACGTGGTCACCCCGGGCATCTACGTCAACAGCATCGTCAAAGTTGCCGGCAGCGGCAGCACAGCAGAAAAGGCGGCCTGACATGAGCGTGCAGTCCAACGAAAAGTCCCTCCAGACCTCGGCGACGCCGCTGGGCCGCGACGACCTGGCCCGGCTGGTGGCCAGGGACATCGCACCCGGGTCCTTCGTGAACCTTGGCATCGGCCAGCCCACCCTGGTGTCCAACTACCTCACTGAGGAACAGAACATCACCCTCCACACGGAGAACGGGATGCTGGGCATGGGCCCGGAAGCCAAGGGCGAGGAGATCGACGAGGACCTCATCAACGCCGGCAAGATCCCCGTCACCGAACTCCCGGGTGCGTCCTACTTCCACCACGCGGACTCGTTCGCCATCATGCGCGGCGGGCACCTGGACATCTGCGTCCTGGGCGCCTTCCAGGTCTCCGCCACCGGTGACCTCGCCAACTGGCACACCGGGGCACCCGGTGCGATTCCCGCCGTCGGCGGCGCCATGGACCTGGCCACCGGCGCCAAGGACGTCTTCGTGATGATGACCCTCCTGACCCGCGAGGGCGCCTCGAAGATCGTGGACGCCTGCACCTACCCGGTCACCGGCGTCGGCTGCGTCACCCGCGTCTACACGGACAAGGCCGTCTTCCTCATCGGCCCGGACGGCGTCACCGTCCGTGAGACCTTCGGCTGTACCCTCGAGGAACTCCAGGACCTGGTGCCCGTCCCGCTGAAGGCCACGCCCGCCGCCGCATAAGCCTGCGCCCGTCACCGCACCTAGGATTGGTAACCATGATTGACGCCGCAGGCACAGATACCCAGGCCGCCCCGCAGGCCAGCGACCAGTACGTCCAGTCGCTGGCCCGGGGCCTGGCGGTGATCCGCGCCTTCGACGCCGAGCGTCCGGTCATGACGCTCACCGAGGTGGCCTCGCGCACCAACCTCACACGGGCTACGGCCCGCCGTTTCCTGCACACCCTGGTGGAGCTCGGCTACGTGCGGACCGACGGCAAGACATTCGCGCTCACGGCCAAGGTCCTCCAGCTGGGATACGCCTACCTTTCGGGGCTGTCGCTGCCGCAGCTGGCGCAGCCGCACCTGGAGGAGCTGTCCCTCAAACTGGGGGAATCCACGTCCGCGGCCGTGCTGGACGGCACGGATATCGCCTACATCGCGCGGGTGACCAGCCGCCGGATCATGACCGTCGGCATAACGGTGGGCACCCGGTTCCCGGCCTATGCGACGTCGATGGGCCGGGTGCTGCTTGCCTACCTGCCGCCGGCGGACCTCAAGGCCTGCCTGGCGGCCACCGACGTCAAACCGCTCACCCCCCGCGCCCTGGGCACCGTCCCGGAGCTGCTGAAGGTCCTGGAAACCGTCCGGGCGCAGGGCTGGTGCCTGCTGGACCAGGAGCTGGAGCTTGGCCTCATGTCCGTGGCCGCCCCGGTCTATGACGGGGCCAAGGTGGTGGCGGCAGTAAACGTGTCGCTGCAGGCCCAGTCCGTGGAGGCGAAGCCGGACCCGCAGGCGTACCTGGCGTCCGTGGCGCAGGAGATCGTGGCCACGGCCAAGCTCATCTCCGCGGACCTCACTGCCCGCGGCTGACCTTACCCGGAGCTTAACTGAAGAGGACGACGGCGGGTGCTTCCCGCCGTCGTCCTCTTCAGTTTTTCCGGATGGCCGCGAAGGCCGCTACTTCACGTGGTTGCCCAGCTCCCGGAGCGGGGTCTTGGCGGTCTCGCGCGCCCACCAGGCACCTGCTACCGCGAGGATGGAGGAACCTGCCACGATCCAGGCGGCCGGTCCCCAGTTTGCCTTGTCCGCACCCACCAGGGCGGTGCCGAGCAACGGGGTGAACCCGGCGCACAGGATGCCGACCTGGAGTCCGATCGCCATGCCGGAGTACCGGACCTTGACGTTGAAGAGCTCGGAGAACCAGGCCGGGTAGATGGCGTTGGACATGGCATAGGTGCCGGCGGTGATCAGCGTGCTGGTCAGGAAGATCATGGGGATGTTTCCGGTGGAGATCACCCAGAAGTAGACAAAGATCATGGCCCCGGAACCGAGCACACCGCCGATGAAGATGGGACGCCGGCCAAAGCTGTCGGACCATCGGGCCATCAGTGGCTGGCTGGCGATCGCCAGGACATTGCCCAGGATGCTGACCCAGAGCATGGTGGACGCGGGCACACCCACCGAGACCGCATAGGCCAGGCCGAAGGACTGCATGAACGTGTTGGTGACGGTCTCGAAGGACATCAGCGCCACCTGGAAGAACTGGGCCGGGTGCGTCTGGAACATCTTGGCGAAGGGGAGCTTCACCAGTTCCCCGTGGTCATGCTTTTCCTCAAAGACCTCCGGCTCCTCCAGCGAGCGGCGGACCAGGTAGGCGACGATCAGGACCACCAGGGAGAGCCAGAACGGGATCCGCCAGCCCCAGGCGAGGCGGTCCGCCTCGCTCATGGCGGCCACGGGCAGGAAGGCCAGGGATGCCAGCACGATGCCGGCGGAGATGCCGCTCATGGCGAAGCTGGCGAAGTAACCGCGGCGGCCTTCGGGTGCTTCCTCCGTGGACAGTGCGGAAGCGCCTGCGGTTTCCGCTCCGGCGGACAGGCCCTGCATCAGGCGCAGCACCACCAGCAGTGCCGGGGCCCAGTAGCCGGCTGCGTTGAAGTCGGGCAGGGCGCCGATCAGGAACGTGGCACTGCCCATGAGCACCAGGGTGAGCACCAGGGTGTTCTTGCGCCCGATCTTGTCACCGAGGTGTCCGAACACCACGGCTCCGAAGGGCCGTGCGACGTAGGCGACGCCGAATGTGGCGAAGGAGGCGATGAGGGCCACCGTGGGATCGCCGGCCGGGAAGAAGATCTTCGAGAACACCAGCGACGCGGCGGTGGCGTAGATGAAGAAGTCGTAGTACTCCAGGGCGCCGCCAAGGAAGGCAGCCAGCGCGGCTTTCCGGGCGCGCTTGAGCTGGCGTTGTGCTTCAGGCGTTGACTGGGCCTGGGCTCCTGCTGCGATGTGGGTCATGGTGGGGTTCCCTTCCACGCTGAAGGTGGGGATCTGTCATTATTTGTACGCAATGCGAACAGGTGTGCGGAATGCGCCTAGAAAGAGGATACTAGGCGGTGACGCCAATCACAACGGCAAAAGGAAAGGTGCATCATGGCCGAACCACGCGGGCAGGCATCCCGGCTGGTCCTGATCGGTTCCGCCGCCTCACAGGCCATGTCTCCCGGCCTTTGGAATCCGGTTCTGCAGGAACTCGGCAGCGGGTGGACATATGAGGCTTGGGATGTGGCGCCGGACGCCGATCTTGGCGCCGTCCGGCGCAGGCTCATGGAACCGGACATCGTGGCGGCAAACGTGACCATGCCGCACAAGCACTGGGCCGCGGAAACTGCTGATGAAGCCACCGGGCCCGTCCTGCTCAGCGGTGCCTGCAACCTGTTGGTACAGCAGGGCCGCCGCCTGGCAGGGCACAACACGGACGTTACCGCCGTGGGCGTCCTGCTGGAGGGCCGGTACCAGCGGCACGCGGTGTTGCTGGGCGCCGGGGGAGCAGCCCGGGCAGCCTTGATCGCGCTCAAGGACAACCTGGGAAGAGTGTCCATTGCGGACCGCGATCCCCATGCGTCGGAGGAGTTGCTGGACCTGGCCAACGGCTTCGGCATCGAGGCGCAGGCCGTCACCTGGCAGGAGGCGCAGGACCTGGCGCCCGGGGCATCCCTGATTGTCAATGCGACACCCGTCGGGAAAAAGGCCACCGACGGTCCGGTCTGGGGCGGCGCCCGGCTGGCCCCCGATGCTGTGCTCTACGACTATGTCTACGCCGGCCACGCCACTGCCAGCGTGGAGCGGGCCATGGAGTTGGGAGTCCGGTGCATCGATGGGTGGGACCACCTTCGTGAGCAAGCCGTGGCCATGGTGCCCCTTCTTGGCCTGGGCGGCCGGGCCTGCGAGTTGCTGCGGCAAACCCTGGGAGCCCTCCGGAAAAAGCACTGAAAGGCGGACGCGCCGAACGATAAGATCGAACAGGCACCGCAGGCCGGGAGGCCGGCGCAGGTGTGCCAACCGTTCAGAGAGGAACAGCAACGTCAATGGAGGAGCAGGCAGCCTACTTCGTGAAGTCGGTTGAGAAGGCATTCGACGTCCTGCTCGCTTTCACTCCGGACCAGCCCCGGCTGACCGTGTCGCAGGTTGCAGCCCGGACGGACATGACCCGTGCCTCCGCCCGCCGCTTCCTGCTGACCCTGGCGGACCTTGGGTACATCCGCGCCGAGGGGCCGGCCTTCGAACTCACGGCCCGGTCCCTGGACGTCGGCCGTTCCTACCTTGCGGGCCTGACCTTGCCCAGGGTTGCCGAGCCCCATCTCAGGGACCTGGCTGCGGAGCTCAATGAAACAACAGCCCTGTGCGTCCTCGACGGCGGCGACGTGGTCTACGTGGCCTGCGTGCCGTCTCCGGGGCTGCTCAGCGTTTCCATCACCGTCGGCACCCGCTTCCCGGCGTGGGCAACCTCGATGGGCCGGGTCCTGCTTGCCGGGCTGCCTGGTCCACAGCTGGAGGAGTACCTCCGGTCGGTCCAGCTGCGCCGTTTTACCGACCGCTCAATCGGCAGCGTGGAGGACCTCAGGGCAGAGGTGGAAGCGGCGCGGGCCAGGGGCTGGTCCATGGTCTCCCAGGAACTCGAGGAGGGCCTGCGCGGTGTGGCCGTCCCGGTCCGCCGCGGAAACGAGGTCGTTGCTGCTGCCAACGTGTCCCTGCAGACACACCGGGCAGCGGCCCGGGACATCGAGGCAACGGTCCTGCCGCAGTTGACCGAGGCTGCGCGGCGCATTGCACTCGATTACGGCGGTCCTGCCGTCCGCGCCGTTTAGCCCTCGAAGCTCCTGGTCCACGCAGCAGTTAGTCCACGTACCGCAGCCCCGCCGCTTCAAGCGGTCCGCGCATGTTGTAGATGTCCAGGCCCAGCTCTCCTGCTGCGAAGCGCCCGCGCTTGGCTTCTTCGTTCTCTTCGCGTTTCATGGCGGCTGCCGCTACCTCGGCGGCACGGGCGGCAGGCACCACCACGACGCCGTCGACGTCGGCAATCACCACGTCCCCCGGGGTGACCAGCGCGTTGGCACAGACCACCGGGACGTTCACGGATCCGAGCGTTGCTTTCACGGTGCCTTTGGAATTGATGGCGCGGCTGAAAACGGGAAAGTCCATGGCCTGGAGTGCTGCGACGTCGCGGCAGCCACCGTCGATGACCAGGCCGGCTGCGCCCTGTGCCCGGAGTGACGTGGCCAGCAATTCGCCGAAGAAGCCGTCCTCGCATTCCGTGGTGCACCCTGCCACCACCACGTCTCCGGGCCGGAGCTGTTCGGCTGCGACATGGAGCATCCAGTTGTCGCCGGGCTGGAGCAGGACGGTGACAGCGGTACCGCACAGGGCGGCACCGGGGTAGACGGGGCGGATATAGGGACGCATGAGCCCCAGGCGGCCCATGGCCTCATGCACAGTGCTGACGCCGAACGCGGAGAGGGCCTTGACGGCGTCTTCCCCGGCGCGGGTGATATTGGTGTGGACCACGCCGAGTTCCTGCATCATTGTTCCTTCCGAAGGCATGTCACCGGCCCTGTTGCGAGAGCAGGGCGTCAAGGCGTGGATAAACGTTGCGTGCGTTGTGCTCCTGGATGGCACCGAGTTCGGCCTCGTCAAGGCCGGCGTCGTCGATGTAGCGTGCCGTGTCGTCGAAGTGGTGGCCGGTCCAGGGGTCGATGTCCCGCACCGCGCCGATCATTTCGGAGGCGAAGAGAATGTTCTGCGTCGGGATGACTTCCAGCAGCAGGTCGATTCCGGGCTGGTGGTAGACGCAGGTGTCGAAAAAGACGTTCTGCAGCAGGTGTTCTTCCAGCGTTGGCTTTCCCAGTGCCATGGCGAGGCCCCGGAAGCGTCCCCAGTGGTACGGCACTGCGCCGCCGCCGTGGGGGATGACGAGCTTCAGGGTGGGGAAGTCTGCGAACAGGTCGCCCTGGATGAGCTGCATGAACGCTGTGGTGTCGGCATTGAGGTAGTGCGCGCCGGTGGTGTGGAAGGCGGGATTGATGCTGGTGCTGACGTGGACCATGGCAGGGATGCCGTACTCCACCATTTTTTCGTAGATCGGGTACCAGTACCGGTCCGTCAACGGCGGGGCAGTCCAATGGCCGCCGGACGGGTCCGGGTTCAGGTTCAGGGCCACGGCCCCGTAGTCCTCTACGCATCGGGTGAGTTCCGGGAGGCAGGTAGCCGGGTCCACGCCGGGTGACTGCGGGAGCATCGCGGCCGGGACGAACCGCTCCGGATAGAGCAGGCTGACCCGGTGGCAGAGTTCGTTGCAGACGGCCGCCCATTCGGCGGAGGTTTCAAAGGACCCGATGTGGTGGGCCATGAAGGATGCCCGGGGTGAGAAGAGGGTGAGGTCGATGCCGCGCTCATCCATGAGCCGCAGCTGGTTCGCCTCGATGCTCTCCCGCAGGTCGTCGTCGGAGATCTTCAAATCCGCACGGGATGGCGGCGGCGAGGGATCCTGCAGCGCTGCCACCTGGCGCTCACGCCACTCCCCAAGGGCGGCGGGGGCCGTGGTGTAGTGGCCGTGGATGTCAATAATCATCGCGCATGCTCCTGGCAGGGGCGCCTGCAGAACGACGCCGTTCTAACTCGATAACCGCACAAGCAAATGTTGTCAGCAATATAGCTAACAATCAATGGTTCGCACTGGGTCCGGGCAGCCGAGTCTGGAGTACGCTGAATCCGGAAAATTGTCAGCAAAATTGGCAACCGGCTGAACAGGGAGATGGTGGGCTGTGGAGACCGTGGACGGAACGGGCCGGACCCTCACCGCCGCCGAACTCGCGGAGCTGCTGCGCACCGCCATTGTCAGCGGCGAACTGGTCCCCAACCAGCGCCTGGTGGAAGGCGACCTCGCCGCCGAGTATGGAGCGAGCCGTGGAAACATCAGGGTGGCGCTCTCGGAGCTGAGCGTTGAAGGCCTCGTGGAACGCGTCCAGAACCGGGGTGCCAGGGTGCGCGCCGTCTCGGTGGACGAGGCCGTTGAAATCACTGAGGTGCGCGCGGCCCTGGAAGCCCTTTGTGCCCGCAAGGCCGCCGAACGGGCCACGGACAGCGACATCGCCGAACTGCAGGAGCTGGCAGCCCGGATGAAGGGCGCCGTGGACCGCGGAGACCGCGAGTCCTACTCGGAAGGCAACCAGGCGATGCACGAAAAGATCATTGCCATGAGTGCCCAAAAGACCGCCGCGGCAACCATCCAGCGACTGCGCGGACAGGCAGTCCGCTTCCAGTTCCGCCTGGCGCGCCAGCCAGGGCGCCCGGCCGTCTCGCTCCCGCAGCACCTCGCCGTCATCGATGCCGTCTGCGCCCATGACGCCGATGCCGCCGCCGAGGCCATGCGCGTCCATCTCGAAAGCGTGGCTGACGCCATCCGCGCCAGCAACAAGTAAGCCGCCCGCCGGACAAAGGGACGGCCGGCCCCGGGAGGACGCGGGCTGACAGGCGAATCGTTACCCACAACCTCCCCGCCGACTACTCCCGCCGCGGGCCGCTGCGCTCTAGACTCAACCCAACTGCGTGCAGCAGAGCCGCTGCACAGCTCGTCAGGAAGAGGAGTCGGCGGGTGAAACTGGGGATTCCGCGGGAACGCAGGGAGGGCGAGCGGCGTGTCGCCGCCACTCCGGATACTGTCAGGCAGCTGGCGGGGATGGGGCTGGACGTCCTGGTGGAAACCGGGGCAGGGGACGGCGCGGGGCATGCCGATCCCGCCTACCAGCAGGCCGGAGCCACCATCGTCCCTGTACTGGACACCACGGCCCTGGACGTCCTGGCCCACGTCCGGCCCCTTGACCCGCACACTGCCGCGTCCCTGCCGCGGGGAGCCGTGACGGTGGGCCTCGCGTCGCCGTCGTCCGAACTGCCCGCGGTGCAGGCGCTCGCGGACAACGGAGTGACTTCCTTCGCCCTGGAACTGGTGCCCCGCATCTCGCGCGCCCAGTCCATGGACGCCCTGACCTCCCAGGCCCTGGTGACCGGCTACCGGTGCGTCCTGGAGGCAGCCATCAGGCTTCCCCGGTTCTTCCCGCTGTACATGACCGCGGCGGGAACCGTCCCGCCGGCCCGTGTCCTGGTGCTCGGTGCCGGCGTGGCAGGGCTGCAGGCCATCGGCACCGCCAAGCGGCTCGGGGCACGGGTTTTCGCCAACGACATCCGCCCCGCCTCAGCCGACGAGGTCGCCTCGATGGGCGGCACCTTCATCCGGCTGGACCTCGAAACCGCTGAAGCCGCCGGCGGCTACGCCCGGCAGCTGAGTTCCGACGCCGGCACGCGGCAGCGGCAGCTGCTGGCACCCCACGTGGCGCAGTCGGACGTCCTGATTACCACGGCGGCCGTCCCCGGGCGTCCGGCGCCCCTCCTGGTGACCCGGGAGATGGTGCAGGGCATGCGCCCGGGATCGGTCGTCGTCGACCTCGCCGCCGAGTCCGGCGGCAACGTGGAGGGCTCCGTGCCCGGACGGGACATCCCCATCCCCACCGCCGACGGAACGGGCCACATCACCTTGGTGGGGCTAAAGGACCCTGCTTCCGCCATGGCGTCGGATGCTTCACGCCTGTACGCCAAGAACGTGGCCAACCTGTTGGCCCTGCTGGTCCACGACGGGAACCTCACGCTGGATTTCGATGACGAAGTGGTGGCCGGTGCGTGCCTTACCCATGCCGGGGAAGTGCGGCACCAGCCCACCGCGGACCTCCTGGCGGCACGGACAGCCACGGCTGCGGCCGGGCAGGAAGGAACGCGCTGATGGACGGGATCGCGCTGCTGACCATCACCGTGCTGGCGGTATTCGTCGGTTTCGAGGTGGTCTCCAAAGTCTCCAGCACCCTGCACACGCCCCTGATGTCCGGCGCCAACGCCATCCACGGGATCATCCTGGTGGGGGCCATCATTGTCGCAGGGCAGGCAACGGACCCCTGGGTGCTCGCGGTGGCGCTGCTCGCCGTCGTCCTTGCCACGGCCAACCTGGTGGGCGGGTTCGTGGTGACAGACCGGATGCTGCACATGTTCCACGGCAAAAAGGACGCCCTTAGGGCAGACGCCCAACCCAAGGCAGGCAGCAAATGAGCCTCCTCGACCCCGTCTGGACCTCCCTGCTCTACCTCGCCGCTGCGGTCTGCTTCATCCTGGCCCTGCGCGGACTCAGTTCCCCGCGGACGGCCCGCCGCGGAAACCTGGTGGGCGCACTCGGTGCGCTGATCGCCGTCGTCACTGTCTTCCTGTCCGCCCGGCTGGAGAACATTCCCTGGATCCTGGCCGCCATCGCCGTGGGTTCCGCGGTGGCGGCGCCCGTGGCCCGGCGGGTGAAGATGACGCAGATGCCACAGCTGGTGGCGCTCTTCAACGGGGTTGGCGGCGGCGCGGCAGCCCTCGTGGCGCTCCTGGAGCTGGGCCATGCGGAAGACCCCTGGGTGCGGGTGGCGATCGTCTTCACGCTCCTGGTGGGTGCTGTGTCCTTCGCAGGATCAGGCGTCACGTTCGCCAAGCTGCAGGAACTGATGACCACCCGGCCTGTCGTCTTTCCGGGCCTTCCCGTGGTGATGGCTGTGGTCCTCCTGGCCGCACTCGCCGCCGGCGTCGCCGTGGTCCTCACCGCTTCGCTGCCCCTTGCGGCGCTGTTGCTGGTCCTGGGCCTGGCCGCCGGCGTGCTGCTGGTGCTGCCCGTGGGCGGCGCCGACGTGCCCATCGTCATCTCGCTGCTGAACGCCTTCACCGGCCTGGCCGTCGCGGCATCCGGCCTGGTGCTGGGCAACGTCCTGCTGGTGGTCGCCGGCACCCTGGTGGGAGCCTCCGGCACCATCCTCACCCGTGCCATGGCGGCTGCCATGGGCCGCAGCGTGGCGGGCATCCTGTTCGGGGCTTTCCGGGGAGGTTCGACGGCGGGGTCCACGGCCGTGAGCGGGCGTCCGGTCCGCTCGTCCTCACCGGAGGACGTGGCAGTCCTGCTGGGGTACGCCCAGCGGGTGATCATCGTCCCCGGCTACGGGCTGGCGGTGGCACAGGGCCAGCACACTGCCGCCGAACTGGCCCAGGCACTGGAAGCCCGGGGCATCGAGGTGGACTTCGCCATCCACCCCGTGGCCGGCCGGATGCCCGGCCACATGAACGTGCTCCTGGCGGAAGCCAACGTGCCGTACGAGTCGCTCAAGGAGATGGGCGAGATCAACCCGGAGTTCAAGACCACCGATGTGGCCCTGGTGGTAGGCGCCAACGACGTGGTGAATCCGGCCGCCAAGACGTCCTCCGGGTCCCCGATTTACGGCATGCCCATTCTGGAAGTGGCCCAGGCGCGGCAGGTGGTTTTCCTGAAGCGCTCCATGCGCCCGGGCTTCGCCGGCATTGAGAACGAGCTGCTGTACGAACCCCAGACCTCCCTGCTGTTTGGTGACGCCAAGGACTCCCTGGCCCAGGTGCTGGGTGCAGTCAAGGCGCTGTAGGCCGCCGCGCTGCGCCGGACCGCCCCCGCGGCGGGATACCCTTCTTTCAGAAGCCTGCTTTCCATCCGCCATTAGAGGACGCCATGACTGAGACCAGCTCCACTTCGCCCAAACGTGCCGCCATCATCGTCAATCCCGCCAAGCCGGTGGACATCGACGTGCGCGGCCTGGTGGCCAAGCACTGCGTGGAAAACGGCTGGGGCGAAGCCATCTGGCTGGAAACCACCAAGGAGGACCCCGGGGTGGGCCAGGCCAAGGAGGCGCTGGCGCAGGGCGCGGACATCGTCATCGCCGCCGGCGGCGACGGTACTGTCCGCTGCGTCGCCGAGGTCCTGGCAGGCGGTGACACCCCCATGGGCCTGCTGCCCCTGGGAACCGGCAACCTGCTGGCCCGCAACCTGGGCATGGACGTCACCGACTACGACGGCGCCATGGCCGGGGCCCTGATCGGTACCGAACGGAAGATCGACGTGGTCCGCGCCCGCCGCAGCGACCCGGACAAGGAACAGCTGTTCCTGGTCATGGCCGGCATGGGCTACGACGCCACCATCATGGCGGACACCAATGAGGACCTGAAGGACAAGGTGGGCTGGCTGGCCTACGTGGACGCCGGGATCAGGAACCTGCCCGGCAAACCCGTCAAGGCCACCGTGGTGATCGACGGGAAATCAGTGGTCCACCGCGGTGTCCGCAGCGTGATGGTGGGCAACTGCGGCAAAGTCCAGGGCGGCCTGGAAATCTTCCCTGACGCCAAGATGGACGACGGCCTGCTGGACATCGCCGTCCTGGCCCCCCACCACGGAAAGCTGGGGTGGCTCTCCGTGGTGGCCGGCATGATCGGCAAGGGCCGGGGCAAAGACACCGCAGTGGAGTACTTCCAGGGCAAGACCGTGGAGATCACGCTGGAGCACAAGGACGACTACCAACTGGACGGCGACCACGAGGGCGAGGGCAAGCACGTGCTCATGACCATGGAGCCCGGCGCCCTCACCCTGCGCATGTAACGGCCTGCGGGTGCAGGGATTTTCCGGGGCAGGTCCGCTACACCAGCAGCCTGCCCCAGCGCGCGTCCAGCAGCGGCGCGCCTGCCAGTTTCAGGGCGTGCCAGAGCGTCACTGCCACTGAATCCAGCACCGGGACCCCGGTGGCGTGCTCGATCTCCGCGGTGATGTTGGCCCCGTACAGGTTGGTGCACAGGTACACCAGCGCGTCGGGAGCCGCGGCGGCGAGTTCCAGGGAGCCGGGACGCATCTCGTCGTCGGTGACCCGGGCAAAGGACTCGTTGTCACTCAGGCCCAGCGCCCGGTGATCCACGGTCTTGATGCCT
Organism: Arthrobacter sp. DNA4; assembly: GCF_024362385.1. NCBI lineage: Bacteria > Bacillati > Actinomycetota > Actinomycetes > Micrococcales > Micrococcaceae > Arthrobacter > Arthrobacter sp. DNA4. The sequence continues at coordinate 4,412,830 of NZ_CP101466.1, read as the reverse complement.
TCCCGCTCGTAGGATGCGATGACCTGGTGGTTCACATCCTCGGTATAGGGCGTGAAGAGGCCGATCCGCCCGGTGCCGAAGGCCCGGAAGGCCTCAAGGTAGGCCAGCGTTGAGGTGGTGGCCGGGATCCCGGTGGCGGCCGTGATCCCGCCGGCCAGTTCCTGGTCGTGCGCTGACCCCAGCCAGGAACCCGAGGTGCCGTTCCAGGCGATCACGTCCACATCCGCCGTCGCCAGCAGCGTGGCCGCCTCCGCCATGACGGCGGGGTCGAACTGCCGGTTGGAGGAATCGTCCAGGGCGATGCGGGTGACCGGGATCCTGGTGAAGTGCACCGTGACGTCGGTGCGGCTGCCCAGGATGCGGTAGGTCTGGGGTTCCAGGCAGGTGTTGGAGGACGGCACGATCATGCCGATCCTGCGGGGGCGTGTGGTTGCTGGCATGGGGGCTCCTAGAGGACGGCGGCAGGCAGGTGGGAGGCTTCGGCGGCAGGGGACTGGTGCTGCCGGAAGCCGTTGCGGTTGATGAAGCGGCCCACCGCACCCGGGTCGTGGAAGCCGCCGGCGTCCAGGACCACGCGCCCGTTGGAAACCACGACGGCGGGCCAGCCCGTGAGTGCCTTCCCGTCGAAGGGTGAAAAGTCGGTTCCCATGTGCAGGGCGGCGCCGTTGACCGTGCGTTCCTCGGCTGGATCGAAGACCACCAGGTCGGCGTCGAACCCCTCGGCGATGCGGCCTTTGCCGGGGACGGCGTTGATCCGCGCGGGCTCCGCAGCGAACGCGCTGACGAACTGCTCAACGGTGGCGCCTGCGGAGGTCATCGCGCTGAACGTGACGGGCATCCGGGTTTCCACGCCGGGCAGTCCGTGCGGCATGGCGCGCACGTCATCGGTGCGCTCGCGCTTCTGTGACAGGTCGTAGCAGGAGTGGTCGGAGGACATGGTGTGGATGGCGCCGGACGCCAGCCGCTCCTTGAGGGCGGCCACGGTTTCCGCGCTGCGCATGGGCGGGCAGCAGGCGAACCACTCGGGGAAGGTGGAGGCGTAGACGGTGTCGTCCAGTGTGACGTAGTGCGGGCAGGTCTCGGAGTACGCCTCAAGCCCGCGTTCCCGTGCCTGCGATACCAGGTCGACGGCGCCGGGCGTGGACTGGTGGACGAAATAGACCGGTGCGCCGGTGTATTCGGCCATCGCCAGGGTTTCCTTGACCGAGATCTCCTCGGCCAGTTCGGGCCGGGTCCGGTGCAGGTGTTCGATGCCGATCCGGCCATCCTGGGCGTGCTGTTCGGTGCAGTCGGCGATGATGGGATCGTGCTCGGCATGAATGTAGGCCAGGCCGTCCAGCCGCACCATTTCGCGCATCACCTTCAGGATGGTGTCGCCGTCGGCCATGGTGGTGCCGCGGTTGGTGGTGTACATCTTCACCGAACGCACGCCCTCGGCGGCCAACTGCTCCAGCTGCCACGGCACGGTCTCGTCCCAGCTGACCACGGCGCCGTGCAGGGCCACGTCGCAGCGTGACTGGGTGGCGAGTTCCTTCTTGTGCAGGACGGCGGCGAGCGGGGTTTCCTGGGCATCGCGGGGGATGCCGAAGTCGATGATGGTGGTGGTGCCGCCCCACAGCGCTGCGGTGGAGGTGGTGCGGTAGTCGTCGAGGGTGCGGAAGCGGCCGGTCACCTGCGCGACGTGGCAGTGTCCGTCCACGCCGCCGGGGATCGCGAGCTTGCCCGTGGCGTCGATGGTGCGGCCGGCCGCCGGGGCGGGTTGGGCGGCGTCCACGAGGGCGGCAATCTTTCCTTCGTGCACCACAATGTGGGCTTCCTGCCGGCCCGTGCTGTTGACGACGGTGGCGTTGGCTATGACGAGGTCTGGCTGGTGGGACATCGGTGTCCTCCTTGGAGTGGTGAAGTCTGTTTAGGTGGCGGGCTGCGGGGTGCCGGCGTGCTCCTGGCGGGCGGCGAGGGCCGCGTCCAGGTTGCCGGAGAGGCCTTTGCGGTCCTTGGCCGGGGGCGGGGCGAAGGCGCCGGCGCGGTGGGTTCCGGACTGCAGTGCAGCTACGGCTTCGGCCATGCGGATGCCGGCGGAAATGCCGTCAACCACGGGGACGGGAATCTGTCCGTTGAGTTCCCGGGCAAGCCCGGCCAGCGGGGCGCCGGCGAGGATCACGACGTCGGCACCGTCCTCGGCCACGGCCTGCCGGCCCAGTGCCAGCAGGGTTTCCCTGAAGTCCTGCTGGACGGAAGCGATGCTGGTCAGGGAGTCGTTGATGGAGCGGATGGAAGCCAGCCGGCCGGAGAGGCCGAACCGCTCCACGCACTCGCGGTACCAGGGCCTGATCCGGTCTGAGATGGCGATGATGGAAAAACGGTGGCCCTGCAGGGCGGCTGCGCACAGGGCCGCTTCGGTGATGCCGATGACGGGGACGTCCGCGAGTTCCTTGAGGGCAGGCATGCCCGGATCCCCGAAGGCTGCCACCACCACCGCATCCACCGGGTCTGCTCCGGGGCGGGTGTGTTCGGCGATGATTTCGGCCACCGCTCCGGCGGCGATGAGGGATTCGAAGCGGGTCTCGATGTATTCGACGCCGTGGGCGGCCGTCCGGACCAGCAGTTCAGTGCCGTGGGAGGCGGATCGGAGCGCCTCGGATTCGATCAGCGCCGTGACATCTGCACTGATGTTGGGGTTGATGACCAGGAGTTTCATTTTCTCTTCCGGTGGAATTCTGGTTCGGTCTTCTGGAAGTCCTCAGGGAACTTGTCCCGGTACTTTCCAATGTGGGAGGCGGACTGGGCGGCTGCCCTGTCCGGATCGCCGCTGGCGATGGCGGCATAGAGTTCGCGGTGTTCGCGGATGAGCTCGGGCAGGTCGCTGACGTGCCGGAACAGCCAGTGCATGCGGCCCTGAAGGGGTTCCAGGGCGGACTTGAGGAAGTTGTTGTCGGCGATGGCGGTGATGGCGTCATGGAATTCGCTGTTGGCGCGGTGTGCCTCCATCACCGCCCCCTTGGCCAGGAACGCCTCCGCGTTGTCCAGCAGCCGCTTGAGGTAGGAGAGGTCGTCCCTGGTGGCCCGCTTGGCGGCGAGCCTGCAGGCCAACACCTCCAGGGACTGGCGGACGTCGAACAGGTCCTCCACGTCCTTGGGGCTAAGGCTGCTGACTTCTGCCCCGCGTGCGCCGCGGTCGCTGATGAGGCCTTCCTGGCGCAGCATGCGCAGTGCCTCGCGCACCGGCAGCCGGGATACGGAGAATTCGGCTGCCAGGTCGCGTTCCACCAACCGCGTGCCGGGAGCGTAGTGTCCTTCGAAAATCCGGGTGCGGAGGGTGTCCCGGACAGTCTCGCGGAGGGGGCGGTCCTTGTCCTGGGTCTCTTCTGCGGTCAGCATGGTGCTCCATTCGGATTTTGTACGGCACGGCTCCCGGCTGCGGGGGCGTCGGTTGCAAGTTTCCCTGCGAGGGTCAGCTTAGACAGGAAGCCGCTTGTTGTAGTTCAGGGTGAGCACTGATGCGCCCATGATCACGGCGGAACCCACGAAGTACAGCAGCGCCCAGGTGTAGGAGCCGGTGGCGCCCACGATCAGGCCGACGACGATGGGGGTGACAAAGCCGGAGATGTTGCCGCTGAGGTTCATGGCCCCGCCCAGGACGCCGGCGTTGGTGCGGCCGCCCAGGATGGAGGGGATGCTCCAGAACAGGCCCACCCAGCGCAGGAAGAACAGGACCACGGAGAGCAGGACCACGGCGGTGGTGGCGTCCGGGACAACGGTCACGCCCACCAGCCCCGCCACGACGATGGCGCTGGAGATGCCCAGGAGGGTCCGCATCACCATGTTCGCGGAGGCGCCCGAGGCGCGCCACTTGTCGGCGATGGTGCCGCCGATGATCTCGCCGACGAACCCGGCGCCGAAGATCACCAGGGTGGACCAGCCGATGGTCTTCAGGTCGAAGCCCTTGGCCTGCGCCAGGTACAGCGGGCCCCAGGTCAGCAGGCCATAGAACACGCCGTTGAATCCCAGCCAGCCCAGGCACATGGCCCAGAAGGAGCGGAACTTGAGGTAGGGGAGCAGGCCTCGCTTGCCCTTGCTGCCGTCCATGGCTGCTTCGGCGTCCTCGGCAGCGTGGGAGGCTTCGATGTAGGAGGCCTCGGCATCATTGACGCCGCGGTGCTGGCGGGGGTTGTCCCGGACGTACCACCAGACGGCCAGGCCCATGAGGACGGTGGCGGCGCCGGCGATGACGAAGGACCAGCGCCAGCTGCCGGTGGAGGCGATGAGGCCGGCGATGATGATGCCGCCCAGCCCTGCTCCCAAGGGTGCGCCGGCGTCAAGGATGGTCGCGCCGCGGCCTCGTTCGGACTTGTGCATCCAGATTGCGTTGAGCTTTCCGCCGGCAGGCATCACGCCGGCTTCGGTCACGCCGATTCCAAGCCGGGCGATGAACATGCTCAGGAAGCCGCCGGCCATGCCGGACGCCGCTGTCGCAGCACCCCAGCCGATGCAGGAAGCGGTCATGACCTTGCGGGGACCGAATTTGTCGATCAGCCAGCCCACGGGAACCTGCATCAGGGCGTAGGTCCAGAAGAAAGCGGACAACAGCAGGCCCACCAACTCCGGAGCGAGGTTGAATTCCTTTTGGATGATGGGCAGCGCGACAGAAATGGAGCCGCGGTCGATGTAGTTGACGGAAACCAGAACGAGCAGGAGCAGGAACATTTTCCAGCGGACGGAGGTGCGCCGTTGCGTTCCGCCCTTTCCGGATTGTTCGGCGGTTTGGGGTGCGGCCTCGTCGGACGTGGCCGTTGTTTCGGTGTTTGGGATGGACACAGCTTCTCCTTCACAGGGAAGTTTACGGATGGGGAGGGTTCGAAAAGATGCGTGGTGCGTCGCGGGCAGGAGGGGGCCGGCCCGCGGAGGGAGCAGCCGCTGGACGATCCGGAGCGTGGAGCGGGAGCTTTTTTGGGATCCCAATTTGGGATCCCAAAATCAAAGGTAGAAGTGACTCCCGCCACTGTCAAGGGTTTGAGTGGTCCGAAGGGCCCGGATGGCCTGCAAACGGATTGTGACTGCCCGTGGACCTAGGCGCGGGAGTCCTCGCGCCGATGGGACAGGATCTCGGCAAGCTCCGCCAACCGGTGCGCCCGGGCTGATTCGGCCGGAGTGAACGGCTCGCCCGGCCGGGAAAAGGTGATGGGGCCATGCCATGCCGTGGGGATCTTAAGCCGGGTGCCGTCGTCGGCCGCTTTGGTGCCGGCGTCCGACGGCGGCACAATCGTTGCGTGCAGCAGCTCGGCCACCGCCAGGGGCAGTTCCTCCGGGGCAGCCGCGATCCTCGAGGCAAGGCTCAGTGCCCTGGTCTGCCCGTCGGCCATGGCAAGCGCGGTGGTGGGCCAAACGTGCGAACGGCTCCCGCCGCCGTCGGAGAGCGCTGCCAGCAACTCCCGCTCGCCCACGGTGCCCGGAGCCGAGAGCACGAACTCGTCCAGAACCCCTCCCGGCACCGGGTGGACGTGGATGCCAAGGATGTTCGTATCCAGCCGGGACAGCGCCCGCGTCACCCGCTGCAGCGACCCGGGCTGGTCCTGGAGCATCGTCCGCGCCCGCCACAGCGCCGGGGCCGCGGCCAGCCGGTTGCGGTGCCGCAGCGCCGGGGCATGCAGCCAGCCCCGCAGGATCCGGGCGGCGGACGGCTCAGCCACCCAGATCACCAGGACCGTGGCGGTGAGGGTCAGCACCAGCACCTTCGCCACATAGGGGAGGTGGGTCTCCACCACCAGCGCATGGACCAGGAGCTCGATGGGCAGCATCGCGGCCACGTTCGCCAGGGTCAGCCGCGCCTTGGGCGGTTCCGGCATCCGGCCGCAGACTTCGCAGCTCAGGTCAGCGGCAGGTGTGTTGTGCGGAGGGCGCTTCATGACTCAAGCATCACGGGGCGTTGTTTCCGCCGCATTGCCTCCCGATTCCGTTCATGGGAACGTACCGGGCGGTGCCGGGGGTCCGGGCCGTAGGATTTACCAGGAACGTCAGCGCGGCCGCCACCCCGGAATCCACCCCCAAGGAAGGCGCTGCCCCCGTGAAGATGCTTGCTGAGATGTTCAGCATCGCCCCCGGCAACAAGGACCACCACCCGGCACTGAGGTGCGCCGTCGGCGTCTTCGTACCCCTGATCACCCTGGTGCTGCTGGGCCGGCTGGACCTGGCAATCTTCGCGTCGTTCGGTGCCTTCACCGGAATCTACGGCCGCGGGGAGCCGCACGCCGTCCGTTTTGTCCTGCAGCTGCGGGCGGGGCTGCTGATGCTGCTGGTGATCCTCCTCGCCGCGCTCGCCGCCCGGATAGGTCCTGCCTGGGGCCTGGATGCCGCCGCGCACACCTGGCTGCTGGTCCTGGCCACCACCCTGGTGGCCGGCGGCTGCTCGGTGGCGATCTCCTGGCTGCGGCTGCGCCCGGCGGGATCGCTTTTCCACATCTTCGCCTTTGCCGCCATCGCGTCCATTCCCAACCAGCCGCCGCTGTGGCAGGGCATGCTGGTCGCGGTCCTCACCACGGTGTTCGCCCTGCTCATTGGCTTCTCCTCCCGGATTCTTCCCAGCCACCGCACCCCCTGGACCAGGCCTCCCCGCATCCGGCGGACCCCGGCAGAGAAGCGGACGGCGTGGCTTGAGGGTTTCGGCTACCTGGTGGCGGCAGGCCTGGCCGGCTCGTTGGCCACGTGGGCAGGCGGCCGCCTCGGCTTCGGCCACAACTACTGGGCCATGGTGGCCGCCGTGGTTCCGCTGGTGGGGCACACCACCAGGCACCGGGTGCGCCGCGGCATCCAAAGGATCATCGGCACCGTGCTGGGCCTGCTGGTCCTGGCGGCCGTCCTGCTGGTGGGCCTGCAGCCCTGGCAGACGGTGCTGGTGATGGCGCTCTGCCAGTTCGGCGCGGAGATGTTCATCATCCGCCAGTACCTTGTGGCCCAGGTGTTCGTGACGCCCCTGGCGCTGGTGTCCACGCTCCTGGTGGTCCCCGCCTCGGCATCCATCCTGCTGCGGGACCGCATCATCGAGACCGTCATTGGCGCCGTCGTCGGCATTGCCGTCGTGCTCGCCCCCGGCGCGTGGCGTCGCCTGCGGCGCAGGCCGGATCACGGCCCGACGGCGGCCTGACCGCCGTCCGGGAAAGCGCCCGGGGTGCGCCCGGCCTTTCGTTGGACCCGCCTTTCGTTCGCCCAGCGCGGTACGCTGGACTTCCCATTCAACGGAAGGGCGTGCGGACGTGGCGAACTCAAGCTCGGGCGATTCGGTGGTGGACCGGATTGTGCGGCTGATCTCCGCCTTCCCCCAGGACGTCACGGACCTCCGGTTGTCGGAGCTTGCCGAGCGTGCAGGCCTTCCACTGACCACCACGCACAGGCTGGTGGGCCAGCTCGCCGGCCATGGCCTGCTGGAGACTGCCCCCGGCGGCATGGTCCGCCCCGGCCTCCGGCTCTGGGAGCTGGTGAACCGTGCCGCCCCGGCGCTGGCGCTGCGCCAGGCGGCCATGCCCTTCATGGAGGACATCCAGCAGGTCCTGAACCAAAACGTGAACCTGGCGGTACTGGACGGCTGGGAGGCGCTCTTCGTGGAGCGGCTCTCCCGGCGCGGCTCGGTGGCCAACCGCGCCCAGGTGGCAGGCCGGATGCCCATCCATATCTCGTCCGCCGGGCTGGCGCTCATGGCCCACCAGGACAAGGCCCTGCAGCATGAGTACCTCGGCCAGTTCCACGACCCGTACGGAAAGCTGACTGCCGATGACGTGCGCGCGCTGCTCGCCGATACGTCGCACCAGGGCTTCGCGCAGCTGAAGGGCGTGGTGGATCCGGACACCTGGGGCATAGCCGTGCCTGTCCTTACCCGCCGCCAGCGCGCGGTGGCGTCCATCGGCGTCGTGGTTCCGCTGCGCGAAATGCGGCTGCAGGCGCTGGTTCCGGCGCTGCAGACGGCCGCCCGCGGCATTGCCCGGGGCCTGGCGGAAGCCTGACCCGGTCACCTCCACACCCCTGCCCGGATCCGTTCAACGGAATGCCTGTAACGCCGGTCACCCGTCCTGGCGCACACTGAACCCAGGCAACCATTCCGGCCCTTTCCCGGGCCCCCGCAACGAAGCGAGACAAAGCCATGGCACGAAAAATCATCACCACCCAGGTAGCCATCATGGGAGGCGGTCCGGCAGGGCTGATGCTCTCCCATCTGCTGGCCAAGGCAGGCATCGAATCCACGGTGGTCGAGATCCGCAGCCACGAGGAAATCTCCCACACCGTGCGCGCCGGCATCCTGGAGCACGGAACCGTCAACCTGCTGGTGGACAGCGGCGTCTCGGACCGGGTGCTGCGCGACGGCGACCGGCATGACGGCATCGAGCTGCGCTTCAACAACGAGAGCCACCGCATCGACTTCAAGGATCTCGTGGGCGAATCCGTGTGGCTGTACCCGCAAACGGACGTCTTCCTGGACCTCGCCGCGCGCAGGAAGGACGACGGCGGCGATGTCCGCTACAGCGTCACCGACACCACCGTCCACGACCTGGAGGGCAAGCCGAAGGTCTGGTTCACCGATGCCGACGGCGTCGAGTTCGAGATCCAGGCCGACTTCCTGGTCGGCGCCGACGGCTCGCGCAGCCACTGCCGGTTCCAGATCCCCGAGGCCCACCGCAAGTGGTACTTCCATGAGTACCCCTTCGCCTGGTTCGGCATCCTGGCCGAGGCACCGCGCAGCTCCGACGAACTCATCTACGCCAACTCGGCCAACGGCTTCGCCCTGATCAGCCAGCGTACGGAAACTGTGCAGCGGATGTACTTCCAGTGCGACCCCAAGGAGAACGTGGCGGAATGGGATGACGACCGGATCTGGGCCGAATTCCGCAGCCGCGTCAACGGCAACGGCTTCGAGCTTAAAGAGGGTCCGGTCCTGGAAAAGATGGTCCTGCCGTTCCGCAGCTTCGTCCACACCCCGATGCGCCACGGCAACCTGTTCCTGACCGGCGACGCCGCCCACACCGTGCCGCCCACCGGTGCCAAGGGCCTCAACCTGGCCATCAACGACGTCAAGTTCCTCTTCGAGGGGCTGGACAGCCACTACAACTCCGGCTCGGACCGGCTCCTGGACACGTACAGCGACCGCGCCCTGGACAGGGTGTGGAAGGCCCAGCAGTTCTCCTACTGGATGACCACCATGCTGCACACCCCGGCCGACGCGGACGACTTCTCCCGCGCCCGCCAGCTCGGCGAACTGAACTCCGTGGTCTCCTCCCGCCATGGCAGGGCCTACCTGGCTGAGGCTTACACGGGCTGGCCCGCCTCCTCCTAGGGCATTTGGAGAAGGACGACGCCGGCCGGCTGGGTGAGGCTCAATTGCCCACCAGCCGCCGGACGGCCGCCGCGATGGCCTTGGGGTCGGGGTCTTCATCCCGGCGCACGGTGAGCAGGTGCAGCAGTACCCCGTCGCCGTAGTCCGCCACATCCCGTGCCCGCGCCCGCGCGTCCGGCACTCCCAGCCCGGCAAGGGCCTGTTCCAGGCCTCCCACCAGCTGGAAGTGACCGGCCGTCACGGAGTCCGGCTTGTCCAGGGAAAGTGCCAGCCGGGCCCGGGTCAGGCCGGCGTGACGGCCGGCAAGCATCACCACCATGGAGGCGAGCTGGCCTGCCAGTTCACCCACGTCCTTGGGCGGACCGGCAGGCCCCCGTTCCCGGAGGAGGGCGGCGTCCAGTTCCAGAAGCCGGTCCAGGGCGGCGTCAACCAGGGCTGCGCGGTTCCGGTAGTAGTTGGACGTGGTGCCTTCCGAGAGGCCTGCGGCGGTGTCCACGGCCCGGTGGGTGAGCCCCTTCATGCCCTTGTCCGCCACCACGGCCAGGGCGGCATCGAGCAACTGGGTACGTCGGTCCGGCATGCGTTCAGTGTAATCGGGCCCCTTCCGGTTCACTACAAAAGTAGTAAAATGAGGCGCATGGAAACGATCACGATTGTTGGCGGCGGCATTGCCGGGCTGGCCCTTGCTGCGGCGTTGGACCCCAACCGCTTCCGCGTGACGGTGCACGAGAAACGGCCGGAACTGCCCACCGTCGGCAACGCCCTCGGCATGTGGCCCAACGCCCAACGCGCCCTGGCCCGGCTGGGAATACTGGACCAGGCGCGGGCCGTGAGCCCGGTGCTGGGGAGCGGATCGGTCCGGAACGCCCAGGGTGAACCGTGGATCACCGTCGATGCCGGGGAGATGTTCGGCATTTCCCGGATCGACCTGGTCCGGCTGTTGGATGGCGCCGTGCCCGCCGCCGTTCGCCGGATCACCGACACCGTGCAGTCAGTCCCCGCGGACGGCAGCCTCGTCGTGGGCGCCGACGGCGTCCACAGCATGGTTCGCCGTGCGGGATGGGGCAGCGCCACCGAGGCCCGCCTGACGCCTTACCTTGCCCTCCGGGGAACCCTCCCGACGCCGGTCGCTCCGGACGAGGTGGGCGAGTACTGGGGCCGCGGCGACCTGTTCGGCATGGCCGCCGCCCGGGGCGGGTCCTTCTGGTACGCCAGTTACCGGTCAGGACTGGGCCCCTACGGAATTGATGTTCCGTCAGCCCTGGAACAGGCCCGGGAGCGCTTTGCGGACCACGCACCTGCCATCCGTCGCGCCCTCGCCACAGCCACGCCGGAGGAATGCCTCGTCCAGCGCCTGTGGACAGTGCCGCATCTGCGCTCCTACGTCAGCGGCCGGATGGTGCTCATCGGCGATGCCGCGCACGCCATGATGCCCACCCTTGGCCGCGGCGCCTGCGAATCGCTGGTGGACGCCGTGACACTGGCCGACCTCCTCAACAACGCGCCTGACGGCCAGGACCAGGACCAGGCGCTGAGTGCCTACAACCGGCAGCGGAGGCTCCGCACCCGCGCCGTGAGCGTGGCCTCCTCGGCACTCGGACGAGTCGCCCTGGCAGACCGTGCCCAGCCGCTGCGTGACCGCATGCTCAACCTGGCCCGACGGCGGAACGCACGGACCGCCGTCGGGAGCGGTTCGGAGAGATAGTCAGCGGACGGCAGCTGCCGGGCGCGTGGCGTCGTCCTCACCCGGCGCCTGGGCGCCGGGAAGTCCGGCGCCGGAGACCTGCGGGCCGGCCGGAGCTGCGGGCAGTTGCTTCCTGTTCTTCCGCCGCCCGGACCTGCCGTACACGAGATACATCGTCACCCCGGTGATGACCATGAGGAGCACCGTGTAGACGAAGGTGTTCGCGATCCCCTCGGTGCCTTCGGCCCCGTCGGTGTTGGCTTTGATCACCAGGCCCAGCGGTTGCACCAGCGGATGGGCCAGGAAGATCGCCGTGTCGTAGTCGTCCAGCAGGCTGTTGAAGTTCAGGGCCGTGATGGCTGCTGCCGCCGGGAGTACCAGCGGCAGGAGGATGCGCCGGAAGACATACAGCGTCTTGGCGCCCATGATGGCGGCGGCCTCTTCCAGGGAAGAGTTGACGGCGGCAAAGGACGCCTTGAGCATCCGGAGCGTGAACGGGATCTTTACCGTGACGAAGGCGATGAGCAGGATCACCGTTGTTCCGGTGAGGACGGCGCCGCCCACCAGAGGATTGGGGTGGTCGTAGCTGACGATCAGTCCCAGGGCCAGCAGCGCGGAGGGCAGGATCCACGGGATGTGCAGCAGGTACTCGAAGGCTGAGGCCACCCAGTTTTTGTACTTCTGCAGCAGCCGCGCCACGAAGAGCAGGCCGCCCACGGCGATGACCGCCGCCAGTGCGCTGTACACCACACTGACGATGAACGGCCGCAGCCCGGACTGTTGGGTGAGGACGCGGACGTAGTTGTCCAGCGTCAGGTTGGAAAACGAGAGCTGTCCGGTCTGGATGGCCGCGCCGTCGGCAAACGAATAAAGCACGATCAGCACCACGGGAAGCGTGTAGACGGCAAAGAGGAGATAGGCCACGGCGTGCACGGCCACGTTGGCCACGGGGTTGGCAATGTCCTGCTTCTGCAGCTCGGAAGACACCTTTGACACCGAAAAGTAGGTGCCGCCCTTCTCCAGCCGGGACATCACGGCGAGCATCACCATGGTGGCCAGGCCAAGGATCACGGCCAGCAGCGCCGCCAGGTCACGCGAGGTGGGGCTGTTGGTGAACGTCAGGATCATCGGTGTGATGGTCTGGAAATCACGGCCGCCCAGCACCTGCGGGGCGCTCAGGGCGCCCAGGCCGGTGAGGAAGGACAGGATGGTGACGGCGAACAGCGTGGGCTTGAGCATCGGCAGGACGATGCGCCGCAGGATGGTCCATGTGGAGGCGCCAAGGTTCCGCGCGGCCTCGATGGTCTGGTAGTCGATGCCTTTGAGGGCATTGGCAACGAACAGCATGTGGTTGGTGGTGGTGGCAAAGGTCATGACCGCCAGCACGGCAAAGAACCCGGAAAACCAGCCGGGATCCATTCCGGGGAAAACCCGGACCAGCAGCGACGTGACGATGCCTTTGTCCCCGTAGATGAATTTGTACCCCGCCGCCAGCACGATGCCGCCGTAAATGAAGGTGGAGGCGTAGCCCAGGAACAGGATCCTCGAGCCGCGGATCCTGAAGTATTGCGTCACCAGGACGATGAAGACGCCCACCAGGTTGACGGTGACGGACAGCGCCACGGCCAGCAGGAAGCTGTTGCCCAGTGCCTTCATGGCCCGCTGGGAGGAGAACAGCTTCTCCGCGGCGCGCCCCGAAAAGCTGCCGTCGGGGAAGAACGTGGCCATCAGGATGTTCACGTTGGGCCACACCAGGAACGCGGTTATGAACCAGGTGAGGATGACCCCCACCACCAGGACGAAAGGGGAGCGGGCCATGCTGCGCACCGCGTTGGTGCTGCTCATGGCAGGGCGACCGCCTGGTCCTGTGCAAGGGCGGCGCCTGTTCCCGGATGGTACTGGAGGATGTGCCCGGGCTGGACGTAGACCGTTGTAGCCGTGCCGGCCTCAGGGTGTGCGGCGCCGTCTTCCCGGACCAGGAGGCGGATGTCCGCGCCATGGCTGCGGACCACATACCGGCTGTGCAGGCCGTGGTAGGTCCGGGAGACCACGGTGGCGGCAAGCCCGACGGCGGTGCCCCCGTCCGCGGGCCGGTCCAGGGAGGCCTTTTCCACGCGCAGGTAGGACTTGGCATCCGTGCTGAGGCCGGCACCGGAGAGCCGGTTGACCTCCGCCACGAAGTCCGGCGTCAGGGCTGAGCTGTCACCAATGAAGTTGCAGACGAACTCCGTAGCGGCATGGTCGTAGATTTCCTGGGGCGTCCCAACCTGTTCCACCACCCCCTTGTTGAAGACCGCCACCCGGTCACTCATGGCAAGGGCCTCGTCCTGGTCGTGGGTGACGTACACGGTGGTGATGCCGAATTCGCTCTGCAGGTCCTTGAGCTGCTGGCGCAGCTGGTGCCGGAGCTTGGCGTCGAGGTTGGACAGTGGCTCGTCCAGCAGCAGGATCTTGGGCCGCAGCACCAGGGCGCGGGCAACAGCCACGCGCTGCTGCTGGCCGCCGGACAGCTCGGCCACGTTCTTCGCCAGCTGCTCGTCGCTGAGTTCCACGCGCCGTGCAATGTCCCGCACCAGGCGGTCGCTGTCGGCAGGTTTTTCCTTCCGGACCCGGAGCCCGAAGGCGATGTTCTCCCATACGCTCATGCTCGGGAACAGCGCATAGTTCTGGAACACCATGCCCACCTGCCGCTTGTCGCTTGGAAGGCGGGTCACGTCCTTCCCGTCCACCCGGACGGTACCCCTGGTAAGCTGGATGAAGCCGGCCAGGGTGCGCAGCGCCGTCGTCTTTCCACAGCCGGAGGGCCCCAGCAGGGTGAAGAATTCGCCCGGTTGGACATGCAGGTCCAGATGCGGAATGGCGGTGAAACCGCCAAAGGTAACTTCAATGTCTTCCAAGCGGATCATGGCAACCCTGTCTGATGGAACGCGGGAACGGCGGCTGGCAGTGCGGGGTTACGTCATGTACTCGAGTTCGATCTTCTCCACCCAGGCGCCCATGTTCTTCTGGACGAAGTCCCAGTCGATGTCCTGCTGCTTAAGGCCGGCAAAGAAGTCCACCACCTCGGGATTGGCCTTTGCCTGGGCGGCCTTGTTGACCGGCATGGAGTTGAACTTCTGCGCGAATTCACCCTGGACGTCTCCGCTGCCGAACCAGTCGATGAACTTCTGCGCCTGCTCCTTCTTCTTGGTTCCCTTCACCAGGGCGATCTGCTCCACGGCAAGGGGGACCCCCACAGAAGGGATGACCGTGTCCACGTTCACTTTGAAGGACTTTTCGCGGTCGGCAATGATCGAGGACGGCATCTGGCCCATGTCCACTTCGCCGGAGGCGATGCGGGCAAACAGGTCGGTTTTGGCCACTGCGGGGCTGCCGTTCTTGAAGTACTGCTCAACCTGCTTCCATCCGTCGTCGGAGATCCCCAGATCCCCGGAGTCGTCCCGGTACCGGGAGAGGATGCCGGCGAAAACCAGCTGCGCCGTGGCCGTGCCCAGGCCGGTGACCCGCTCGTAGCGGCTCTTGAACTCATCCTTGGTCCACAAGTCCGTCCAGTCCTTTGGTGCGGCGTCCTTGCTGATCTTGTCCGAGTTGTAGCCCAGGAGGATCGCCTGCTTCACCAGGGGCCAGTAGGTCTCGCCGTCGCCCAGGCCCTTGTCCACATCGCCGGCCCATGCGGGCTGGTAGGCCTCCAGCGCGCCTTCGTTCTTGACCTGCGAGAAGTACATGTTGTTCAGGCCGAAGGCGACGTCGGCGATGGGGTTGTTCTTCTCCGCAATGAGCTTGTTGGTGGCATCGGCGCCCCCGGCCCCCACGATTTCGATCTTGAATCCGGCCTCGGCCGCCTTGGCGGCCAACCAGTCGCCCCGGCCTTCGCCGTTGGAGTTGGTGTAGATCACCAGGGTGTCCCCGGAGGCTCCTGCCGGAGCGCCGGAGGCCTCACCGGTCGAAGCCGGCGGGGTGGAAGCCCCGCCGCAGCCGGCGAGCAGGGTGGCGGCAACGGCGGCGGCAACCAAAGTCTTCAATGTACGCACGATCAGGACTCATTTCTGGACTGGAATCGGAGCATGTCCGCACAGCCTATAGCCGGGCATGACGAAAAACGGGCTGTTATAGCTATCGATTCGATAAACAGCCCGGCTGCTCACTTTGGACCAGTTGGTGAAACGGCTGGGGCCCTCGGCGTAAACCCGGGGAAAACCTTTGTCGTGGGCGGCGTCAGTCCTTGACGGCGGTCCCGCTGAGGTGGTGGGTGGGGATCCTGTCCCTGTCGTAGGTGATTTCCGTGTAGCCGTGCGGCTCGGGCTTCCCGTCCTGGTTCAGGTTCACGAAAACGATCTCCTCGATGGTGAGGATGCTTTGCCGGGTGATCATGTTGCGGACCTCGGCACGCATCGTCAGCGAGGTCCGGCCAAACCGCGTGGCTGTCAGTCCCATTTCGATCAGGTCGCCCTGGACCGCGGAGCTGACGAAGTTGATCTCCGAAATGTACTTGGTGACTGCGCGGCCGTTTCCCAGCTGGAGGATGGCGTAGATGGCGGCTTCTTCGTCAATCCATTTCAGCAGGCTGCCGCCAAAGAGGGTCCCGTTGGCGTTGAGGTCCTCAGGCCGGACCCATTTGCGGGTCCGGAAGGTGATGTCTGCTGTTTCCATAGGCCGAGGTTACCCAAGCTGCTGCCCGCGATCCGAGTGTGACGGAGCTGGTGCTAGGCCATGGCGGTCTGGGCGGCGCTGTGGGCGTTGATGCGCTTGGCGTAGCAGTGCGAGTGCTCCACGCCGATGTAGGGCCCGAAGTTCGGGATGGATTCGAATCCGGAATTCTCGTAGAAGTTCCGGCCGTCAGGCTGCGCCGATCCGGCTTCGGCCTTGATCCTGGTGATGCCCTGGCTGAACGCTTCGGCTTCCAGTGCCGCGAGGATGGAGCTGGCGACGCCGGAGCCCCGGGTGTAGGGCAGCACGTAGAGCCGCTTGATTTCGGCGGTTGTTCCATCCAGGAGCCGGAGCCCACCGCAGCCCACCGGTTGCCCCGATCCTTTGTCGTAGGCCACCAGGAAGACAGCGCAGTCTGCGCCCGACGGCGGCGGCCCGGGCTCGTGGTCGGGCCGGCCAAAGCGGGCGTCGAGTTCGGCCTGCTGCGCGCGGCGAAGGTCCGCGCCAACGGGATTGGACCAGGAGACCTGCCGGATGTTGAGCCTGGGGTTGGTCTGCATATCTTCCTCGATTCGCCGGAGGGGTATGCCTGATAAGGCTAGGCGCGGGGAGTTACGCAGGTGTTTCCTGGCGGTTAGCACCGGGATAACGCCTCCGGCGGCCGGGAAAGGAAGTTACTTGGCGGTCTAGTTACCAGTTGGTCTAAAATGATGCCATGGCTTCTATGGGCAACGAGGGATCCGGCTACTGGTACGGACCCGACGGGCAACTGGACTACAGTGCGGCGGTACTGAAGGCGCTCCGGGACTACCGGGCGGCCGAGACCGAAATCCGCCGCAGCACCAGGGATTCCATGGGCATGGGCGAGACGGACATCCTTGCCCTGCGGTACCTGCTGAGGGTCCAGGCGTCTGGCAAGCAGGTTGTCCCCAAGGATCTCAGCCGGTTCCTCAATATTACTAGCGCTTCCACCACCTCGCTGATTGACCGCCTCGTAGCCAGCGGGCATGTCCGCCGGGAGGCGCACCCCTCCGACCGCCGCTCCGTGGTGGTGGTCCCCACCGGGGAGTCGGACAAGGAGGTCCGGGAGACCCTCGGTGCCATGCATCGCCGGATGATGGTGGTTGCTGAAGGCCTGACCGCAGAGGAGGCCCGGACTGTGGTCGACTTCCTCCAGCGCATGACCGAATCGCTCCAGGCGGGCGAAGGCGCGGAATTAAAAGTTCACTAGCCTGACTAGCTAGTTCGGCTAGTTATATGTAAGCTTACGATTGTTCCTGAAGTTGCTTCACAACGGAGTCGTGAGTGTGTTGGTTTCTTTCACCGAAGTTTCACCGCGTGAGCCCCGCATGGGTGCGACCATCCCGGATGGGCACCTGGACCTGACGCGATCCACCCTGGACGGCACCACAGCGCCGCAGGGAAAGGCCGCTGTCCATTGCGGTTCACCGATGCAGCTGGTGACGCCGGCGCTCGGGTGGGAGCGCGCCAGCTACACCTTTGCCCCGACCGATGCCGGAAGCACCGAACTTCCGCCTGTGTGGCGTTGCGCCTGCGGGTTCCAGCTCGATGCATGGACGACTGATTCCAGCGGCGCACACCATACCGCAGCCTTTCCCGCATGAGTGCCGCGGGGACGGCAGTGCCGGCGCCCACGCATTCGTCGCTGAATGCCGCTGCGCCGCTGGCAGGCCGCTACCAGCTGAGGGAGCGCCTCGGCAGGGGAGCAGCTGCCGAAGTCTTTCGGGCGGTGGACCTGGAGGGCGGTCCGGAGGTGGCCGTGAAGATCGCGGCAGCCAGCGGCCGGAAGCAGCACCAGCGGATCCGGAACGAAGCTTCCGTCCTTGCCGGCCTCACCCACCCATCCATCGTGAAGCTGCTGGGCCAGGGCGTGGTGGGCGGCGGCGGGAGCCATGCGGGACGGCCCTATCTTGTGGAGGAGCTGGCCCTGGGGGCGACCCTGGCCGAAACCATACGGCTGGAAAGTCCCACCCCCGCTGATGTGGCCCTCTGGGCCCGCGGCCTGTTCGGTGCGCTCGCGTACCTTCACTCCAACGGGCTGGTGCACCGTGACATCAAGCCCGCAAACCTGATGCTGAGCGGCCTGCGGAGAAGTCCGGTCCGGATCATCGATTTTGGGATTGCCACCGCAACCGGCTCGGCGCCCGAGCCAGGAATCTCGTCCGGCACAGTGCACTATATGAGCCCCGAGCAGGCATCCGGCGGGACAGCGGCGCCGTCCTGGGATGTGTACGCCATGGGGCTGGTCCTGCTGGAGCTCCTCACGGGCACCAAAGCGTTTCCCGGCACCGCCATCGAATCCCTCGTGGCCCGCACCCTGCGGTCCCCGGACATCCCCGGCCACCTTGGCGCCTGGGTTCCCCTGCTGCGGTCCGTTACGGCCATGGATCCCCGGGAACGGCCGACGGCGGCAGCTGCCGCAGCGATGGCAGCGCGGCTGATACCCGGGGTACCGTCCCGCAGTGAAGGCTTTCAAGGGGCCCGCGGGAGCAGGCCCGGCGGGATCGTCGCCCGTCCGTGTCCCGCGCAGCGGGCACTTCCCTCCCGGCGCCACCGGCAGCAGGCCTAGGGGGCGGCTACGTCCCGACCTGTCGGGTCCTCCGCGGTCGGGTCTGCCAGGGCAAGGCCGCCCACCGGGCTTCCGTCCCAGTGGATCAGGGTCCAGCCGGTCGTCAAGCTGCCCTCGAGCGCCACGATTCCGGTGTTGGCCAGGACATGGCGTGCAGCGAACTCGTGGTCTGCACCCTCGGCCCGCAGCCCCGCCCAAGTACGGATGGCGGCGCCGTGGCTGACCACTGCAACGGTGCCGTGCTGCTGCCGTTCCGCCCGCCCGGCCACCAGTGCGATGGCAGCATCGAACCTGTCAAAGAAGGCGTGGCCGTCGGGCCCCGCGGGCATGCGCCGGTCCAGGTCGCCGGCAGCCCAGGAGATCACGGTGCCCATGTAGCGCTTATGGGATTCGTGGTCTGTGAGCTTCTCCAGTGATCCGGCCTCGATTTCATGCAGCCCCTCGAGCACCTCAACGTCAAGGGTGTGCAGCCGTGCCAACGGTGCGGCCGTTATCTGGGTCCTGATCAACGTGGACGCGTACAGCGCCTCGATGCGTTCGTTGGCAAGCGCCCGCGCCATGGCTTCTGCCTGCCGTTCGCCAAGTTCGGTCAACCCGGGGCCGGGATGGTCGGTGTCCAACTGGCCCAGTACGTTGCCGGGGGTTTCGCCGTGGCGGATCAGGAGCAACTTCATGTTCCCAGTTTCCCACCCCTCGCTGGTTGCGGGCGCACAGCGGAACTGTCCGTCACGGTGCCGCTCCAAAACGAAGGCGCCGGGCCCACGTGAGCCCGGCGCCGCCGTCGTGCTTCCTGCCCTGCCAACAGGCCTGCCGGCGCAGTGCCTACTTCAGGTGGTCCACCAGCTGGTCCGCGATGCCGGTGTAACGGCCGGGGGTGAGGGCCAGGAGGCGTGCCTCGGCCTCCGGGGAAAGGCCCAGGCCCTGCACGAATTCCTGCATGCGGGCGGCATCCACGCGCTGGCCGCGGGTGAGGTCCTTGAGGCGCTCGTAGGGGTTTTCCATGCCTTCGACGCCGGCGATTGCCTCGGCCCGCATCACCATCTGGATTGCCTCGCCCAGGACCTCCCAGTTGGTGTCCAGGTCCGCTGCCAGGACGTCCTCGGCAACATCCAGGCGCTCCAGGCCCTTGGCCACGTTGGAGATGGCCAGGAGGGAGTGCCCGAATGCGACGCCAATGTTGCGCTGGCTGGAGGAGTCGGTGAGGTCGCGCTGCCAGCGCGAGGTCACCAACGTGGCGGCCAGGGTGTCCAGCAGGCCGTTGGAGATCTCCAGGTTGGCCTCGGCGTTCTCGAAGCGGATGGGGTTGACCTTGTGCGGCATGGTGGACGAGCCGGTTGCCCCGGCCACCGGGATCTGCGCGAAGTAGCCAATGGAGATGTAGCTCCAGACGTCGGTGCAGACGTTGTGCAGGATGCGGTTGAAGCGGGCCACGTCGGCGTAGAGCTCGGCCTGCCAGTCGTGGCTTTCGATCTGCGTGGTGAGCGGGTTCCAGGTGAGGCCCAGGCCTTCGACGAACGACCTGGAGACCTGCTGCCAGTCGGCGCCCGGGACGGAGGCCACATGGGCGGCGTAGGTGCCGGTGGCACCGTTGATCTTGCCCAGGTATTCGGTCTTCGCGATCCGGTCCAGCTGACGGGTCAGGCGGTGCGCGATGACGGCCAGTTCCTTGCCCAGCGTGGTGGGGGTGGCCGGCTGGCCATGGGTGCGGGACAGCATGGGAACCGCCCGGTTGTCCTCCGCCATCCTGCTGATCTGGGCCACCAGGGCCCGGGCTGCCGGGAGCCACACGTCCTCCACAGCGCCCTTGACGCCCAAAGCGTAGGAGAGGTTGTTGATGTCCTCGGAGGTGCAGCCGAAGTGGACCATGGCGGTCAGGTTTTCAATGCGGATTGCGGGGAGGCGGCGGCCGATGTAGTACTCCACAGCCTTCACGTCGTGCACGGTCACGGCTTCGATGTCGGCGAGCTCCTGCACCGACGCTGCATCGAATTCGGTGACGATGGCGCGGAGCCGGTCCTGCTGTTCGGCGCTCAGGGGTCCGGCGCCGGGAAGGACGTTGTTGCTGGTCAGGTGGATAAGCCACTCAACTTCCACGGCCACGCGGTCCCGGTTCAGGGCGGCCTCGGACAGGTAGTCCACGAGGGGCGCGACGGCGGACTGGTAACGGCCGTCCAGGGGTCCAAGAGCGATTTTTTCCGATGACGCGGCGAGGGCCAGGCGTCCTGAGGGCGTACGGGTATCAGCTGTGGCGGCAGTTTCAGGCATGTGCTGATTCTTTCATGAAGTCCGGCACCGCCTTAAGCGGATCGTCCACGTTACTTGTCCACATAGCCGACGGCGGCGCTTACGTGGGCAGCGGCGCGTGCCTAGCGTTGGGAGCGGCACGGTTGGGGCGGTTGTCCGGCCGGGGAGGCCGGGACGGGCGCCGGGCAGGAAGCTGGGACGGGGGGACGGTTTGATGGACGGGATATGGGGTCGCGGGCCGGGCATCAGCCTCGCAGTCCAGGAGGTGGGCAGGAAGGTGGCCCGGTCATCGGACCGGACTGAAGAGGTGCTGGCGGGATTTCACCAGATCCAGCTGGAGGACTGGCAGTCGCCGGCCGGACAGGCATACCGCGATTCCGTGAGCCTGCAGGCGGTGGCAGTACGGCGGGCCCTGGACCGGATCCGGGAGGCTTCTGCCGCAGTGGCCGTCCATGCCCGTGCAGCGTTGACAGCCAATTGTCCAGCTGACGGAGGGTTCTGATGGCGGACGCAACTCCCTCCGGATCAGGCGGCCCCCTTCATGTTTCGCCGCCTCCTCCGGACGGAATCCTGACAATATCCGGAGGCGTGGGTGGCATCACGGTGCAGCTGGAGGAACTGGAGGCGGGAGCCGTGAAGCTGGATGGGCTCGCCAGGGGGCTCACCGCCGTTGAGGCGGAGCTTTTTGGGGCCTGGCAGGAGCTTTGTCCCTACCAGGACCAACCCCGCGCCACAGGCTCCGCGGCGCTCATCGCGGTGGGGGAGGCGCGGGATGCGGTCCAGAAAGTCCGCCTGGAACTGCAGCGGATCAGTGGACAGGTGCGCAGCTGCAGGTGGGATTACGAAATGGCCGAATCCACTGCCCACATGCAGTGGATGCTGGGTCTGTCGGAACCGGACGTGGAACTGCAGAAGCACGTTGATTTCTGGCGCACAGGCTTCCTGAACGGTGATGCCACTGAATCAGTGCTGGCGAATGCCGTTACGGTCCTTCCCGGGATCAAACCGGCGGTTGGCTGGCTCGTCCCGTCGCTGCGCCCGGGCCCTGTAACAGTCAGGCAGGAGGAGCGCCTGCGCATCGACCTCGACGCCACGCCCGCCGGGCTGCTTGAGCGGGTCAGGCTGATCGAGGAGCGCGGCAGCGGCTACATCGAAGTTATCGAGGTGGATACCGGCGGCGGAAAGGCCTACGTCGTGGTGGTTCCCGGGACACAGATGAACGACGCCGACCACGGCACCAATCCTTTCGATCTTTCCGGCATCGTCGACGGGATGGGCAGCAATTCGGAGCAGGTGAATGCCGCTGTCCTCCAGGCACTTCGGGCCGCCGGTGCGGAACCGGGGGCTGAGGTGGTGGCGGTGGGATACAGCCAGGGCGGCATCCATGCCATGAACCTGGCGGCGGATGAGGGCGTCCTCAGGGAGTACCGCCTGAAGTACGTCCTAACGGCCGGATCTCCCGTTGCCCGCATCACGCCCGCGCCGGAGGTCAGCACTCTTCACCTGGAACACCGCACGGACTGGGTGCCGGGCACTGATGGGCTGCCGAACCGGGACGCCCGGAACCAGGTCACCGTGACCGTGACCAATGACCTGTACGTGCGCGGCGGAGAAGACGCCGGCCTGGGACCCGGGCACCGCCTGACCGGCTACGAGGAGGCGGCAGAGCTTGTGGGCGCCAGCAAGGATCCGTCGTTGGTCCAGTCCACCGCTGTACTGGGCGGGGTCCTGGGCGCCGGCGGGGCTGCCACTGCCACCCGTTTCTCCTTGTCGAAGCCCCCGCCGCCCGCTCCACCGATGGACCGCAGGGATCCTTTTTCCGGGCGGCCGCAGCCGGGTGCCCGGTAAGTCTTGTTTGTCCCTGGCTATCGCCGCCCTCACGCAATCTGTGCGGCGTGCAGTTCCACGTACCGGGTGGACCTGGGCTGTTCGGGTTGCGGGGCAGGTGGGGAGGGCTGCGGGGCAGGCTGCGGAGGAGTCACTGGAACGGGCGTCGGAGTGGGTGGCGGAGCGGCGGCCGGGCACCGGTAGTTGTAGTCCAGGTTGTTCTCGGTGAACTGGGTTGTGGTGACGGTCCCGCCTGGTGTCAGGGGGTCGGACGCGCAATACTCTTTTGCGGACCAGGCCGAGTCGGGGCTTACCAACCAGTTCCGGAGGGCGTACAGGTTGCTGCCAGGACTTACCCCGCCCACAATTTCGCCGAACTGGTAGGAAGTGGAATAGATGCCCACTTCCGCCCCGGTCCCCTGCAGGTAGGCGGTCATGCCTTCCAGCTCAGCTGCATTTGCTGCCTTGTCCCATAACCAGTTGTTTCCGGTTTCAACGTCCAGCCACCACAGCCGGCGTGCCCCGCCGCCGTCCACTCCCTTCAGGATTGCGGCATCAGTGGCAGCCATGGCGTAGCCGTGAACGTAAGCGCAGGCCGGGGACGCGGTGCCGTCACACAATCCATACGGGTTGCTGACCGCGCCGCCCCCGTAGGTGTTGTCCGCCGGCCACCACAACCACTCCGCGGGCCCGGTAGCGGCGGTGTTCACATACACCGCCGCCGGCGTTCCTCCGGCCGACTCCGCGCTCTGGTCCGCCCACGCCAACTGGGCATCCAGGCACGGGTTGACAGTGTCCGGGCGGCCGCCGTTCACGCCCACTATCGCGAATGCCGGGGGCGCCGGAAGATCAGCGCCGCACTGCGGCCAGGAGATGTCATTGCCCAAAGGGACCCCGCCCTGCAGGGCGGGGTCTGATTCTGCATGGGCGGGGCCGGCCTGCCATGTCATAAGCAGGCAGGCCGCGAGCACCAACCTTATGGGCTTCATTGTGCGCCCCCGTTTTCCGGAACTGACAGCAACGGGCCTCTTTGGGCCCGGTTTGAAGCCTAAGCGGCTGGTCCCGTGGGGGTCATGGGTGGCAGGTACTGGAGTTTTTCCTGCTGTTCCGGGGAGCCGTACCTAATGGGTACCTGTTCGCCGCCGTCCTCCTACTTGGTAGGGCAGGCTTCCCGGGGGCTTCGAAAGAGGGGCGATCTGCCGGGTCAGCGCCTGCCGCCCGGCAGCAAACCCGCCACCAGGGACACCAGGGAGATGATGACCGCGGCCAGCAGCGCAGTCCAGAAGAAGGAATCGATCGTGAGGTGCACCGGCGTGTAACTGCTGATCCAGGCCGTCAGGTACAGCATGGCGGCATTGATGACGATGGCGAACAAGCCAAGCGTCAGGATGGTGATCGGAAGCGCGAGGAGCCGCACCAGCGGCCGCACGAAGGCGTTGACCACGCCGAAGATAAGGCCGATGAACAGGTAGGCCAGGACAATGCCGATCGTCCCGGTGTCCTGTGAAATGCCGGTCCTGGCTACGGCATCAGATGCCGCTGTGCTGGAGATGTCCATTCCCGGCAGCAGCCAGCTGGCCACCCACAGGGCTGCGGCATTGACGGTGACCCGAAGGATGAATGAACCCATGGCACCATGCTTCCATACCGCTCCTCGGGGGAGGACGGCGGCGTGCCCCGATTTTTCGGGGCTGGCTCCCCGGATTCCCCCGGGACGTTGGACGTAGGCTAGGAGCCATGACTTCATCTGATACCAGGGCGGGCGGCATCGCACCGCGCCCGGTGCTGGACCGGCTGCCGCGCTACGCGGCAGGAAAACCGCCGGCCGCCGTCAGCGGTCTTGCCAGCTACAAGCTGTCCTCCAACGAAAACCCGCTGCCGCCCATCCCGGCCGTCCTCGAGGCCATCGCCGGCCAGACGGACTTCAACCGGTACCCGGACCCGCTGAGCAGTAAGCTTCGCACGGCGCTCGCGGATTTCCTGGGCGTACCGGCGGATGACATCGTCACAGGAGCGGGAAGCCTGGGCGCCCTGAACCAGATCCTGGCTGCTTTTGCCGGGCAGAACGAGGACGGTAAAGCGGACGAGGTCATCTATGCGTGGCGGTCCTTTGAGGCGTACCCCATCAGCGTGGGCCTGGCAGGGGCGGAGAGCGTACGCATCCCGGTGACCGCCGAGGGACGGCATGACCTGGAGGCCATGGCGGCCGCGGTGAGTGCCCGCACCAAAGTCATCCTGCTGTGCACGCCCAATAACCCCACCGGCCCGGCTCTTACTGCAGCCGAAACCGAAGCGTTTATCCGCTCCATCCCGGCAGACGTTGTGGTGGTCATCGATGAGGCCTACCAGGAGTTTGTCAGGGCGGAGGACGCCGTGGACGGGATCGACCTTTACCGGAAATATCCCAACGTGGTGGTGCTCCGTACTTTCTCCAAAGCGCACGGCCTGGCCGGGCTACGCGTTGGCTACAGCGTCTCCAACCCCGGACTGACCCAGTACTTAAGGGTCGCCGCAACACCCTTTGCGGTCTCCCAGATAGCTGAAAAGGCAGCAATCGTTTCCCTCGAGAACCATGCCCAGGTTGTGGAAAGGGTACAAAAACTCGTGGATGAGCGGACCCGGGTCACCGAGGGTCTCCGGGACCTCGGCTGGGCGGTCCCGGATGCCCAGGGAAACTTCGTCTGGCTCGCGCTTGGCGCCCAAAGTACCGCTTTCGCAGAGATGGCAGGGACACGCGCCCTGTCCGTCCGGGCATTCGCCGGAGAGGGCGTGAGGGTCAGTATCGGAGAACCCGAGGCGAACACCCGATTCCTCCAGTTGTGTGCCGACTATACAAAGGCACCCGCAACTTCCTAGCACTTAACAAGTAGCCCTCCCGCTACTTACCGAAGATAAAGTTAGGATCAGTAAGCCAATGTATATGCCGTGCCGGGAATGTATTCCCCGTGCGGCATATATCCCAGCGACATTGCATTGCATCCGGATGCGGCAAGCAAGGAGACGGTATGGGCACTCATCTGCCTTCCACCGAGTTCGACGGAACAGCGGTAGACGACCAGCGGGAAGCCGATGCTGAAGCCGTGATGGGCGAGCCCGCGGCCCAGATGGTGCAGCTGCTCGGTCCCGACGGGAAACTGGGCACCGATCCGGTCTTCAGCGACTACGCGGACAAACTCACCCCTGAGGATCTCCGCGGCCTGTACGCGGACATGGCCGCGATCCGCCGGTTCGACGTCGAAGCGACCGCCCTCCAGCGCCAGGGCCAACTGGCGCTCTGGGTCCCGCTGACGGGCCAGGAGGCAGCACAGATCGGATCGGGCAGGGCCAGCCAGCCGCAGGACTACATCTTCCCCACCTACCGCGAGCACGGCGTGGCCCTTACGCGCAACGTGGACCTGGCCGAACTCCTGCGCCAGTTCCGCGGTGTTTCCAACGGCGGCTGGAACCCCAAGGACACCAACTTCCACCTGTACACGCTGGTCCTGGCTGCACAGACCCTCCACGCCGTGGGCTACGCGATGGGGATCCAGCGCGACCAGAAGCTCGCCGCCGCATCGAACCCGGCAGGCAGGGAGCCGGATGCGGCCGTCATCGCGTACTTCGGCGATGGCGCCAGCTCGGAAGGCGACGTCCATGAGTCAATGGTGTTCGCCTCCTCCTACAAAGCCCCCGTGGTGTTCTTCTGCCAGAACAACCACTGGGCCATCTCCGTGCCCACCAACGTCCAGACCCGGGTTCCGCTGTCCAACCGGGCCAAGGGCTACGGGTTCCCCGGCATCCGGGTCGACGGAAATGACGTGATCGCCGTGCACGCCGTCACCGGGTGGGCGCTGGAGCACGCCCGCCAGGGCAAGGGGCCGGTCCTCATCGAAGCCTTCACCTACAGGGTCGGGGCGCATACCACGGCGGACGATCCCACCAAGTACCGGCAGTCGGCGGAGGAAGACGCATGGCGCGCCAAGGACCCGCTGGCGCGCCTGGAGAAGTACCTGCGTGCCGAGGGCCTTGCAGACGACGCCTACTTCGCCAAGGTCAAGGCCGACGGCGACGAACTGGCCGCGTACGTCCGGCGTACCGCCCACGACCTTGAAAACCCGGATATCCGGCAGGCCTTCGCCAACGTCTACAGGGAGGCGCACCCGCTGGTCGCCGAGGAACTGGCGTGGTTCGAGGAATACAGCGCAGGATTCGCCGGCGAGGAAGAGTCCGCCGGGCAGGCAGCAAAGGCAGGCCACTGATGACCACCATGACCATCGCGAAGGCCATCAACGAAGGCCTTCGCGCCACTTTGGCCGCACACCCCAAATCGCTGCTGATGGGCGAGGACATCGGGCCGCTGGGCGGCGTCTACCGGGTCACGGACGGGCTGATCGGCGAGTTTGGCCCGGACCGCGTGGTGGACACGCCGCTGGCCGAGTCCGGGATCATCGGCACCGCCATCGGCCTGGCTCTCCGGGGATACAGCCCGGTCTGCGAGATCCAGTTCGACGGCTTCGTCTTCCCCGGCTTCAACCAGATCACCACCCAGCTCGCCAAAATCCATTCGCGCAGCAACGGCAACCTCAGCGTGCCCGTGGTCATCCGGATTCCGTATGGCGGGGGCATCGGCTCCATTGAACACCATTCCGAATCCCCGGAGGCACTGTTCGCCCACACGGCGGGCCTGCGCATCATCACCCCGTCCAACCCGCATGACGCCTACTGGATGATCCAGCAGGCCGTGGAATGCCAGGACCCCGTCATCGTTTTCGAACCCAAGCGCCGCTACTGGCTCAAAGGCGACGTTGATGTCGAGGCACCCGGGCCGTCGGAGGATCCGTTCAAGGCCCACGTCCTTCGCGAGGGCACCGACGCCACCGTGGTGGCCTACGGCCCCTTGGTGCCCGTGGCGCTGGCAGCCGCGAACGCAGCGGAGGAGGACGGCAGGAGCGTCGAGGTCATCGACCTCCGGTCAATCTCCCCGATCGATTTCGACACCGTCACCGCCTCCGTCCAAAAGACCGGGCGGCTGATCGTCACGCACGAGGCTCCCACGTTCGGCGGCATCGGCGGCGAGATCGCAGCCCGGATCAGCGAGCGGGCGTTCCACTCCCTTGAGGCGCCCGTGATCCGCGTCGGCGGGTTCCACATGCCCTACCCCGTTGCCAAGGTGGAGGAAGACTACCTTCCGGACATCGACCGCATCCTGGAGGCGCTGGACCGCGCCCTCTCCTACTGAGGACACCATGACCCTGAACAAGTTCAACCTGCCCGACGTCGGCGAGGGCCTCACCGAGGCGGAAGTCGTCTCCTGGAAGGTCAAGCCCGGCGATACCGTCGCCGTCAATGACGTCATCTGCGAGATCGAAACCGCAAAGTCGATCGTGGAGCTGCCGTCCCCCTTTGCCGGAACAGTCACCGAACTGCTGGTGGAGGAAGGGGTGACTGTCGACGTCGGGACCGCCATCATCAGCGTCAGCGACGAAGTTTCCGGCGACCCCACTCCCGCCGATGTCCGCGCGCCCCAGGCCGTCCCCGCCGCCGGTACTCCCGCTGAATTTCCTGCCCAGCCGCTCTACGGCAAGCTGTCAGCGGATGCGGGGGAGACCGGGAGTGAAGGAACCCCGTCCGCCGCTCCCCTGGTGGGTTCAGGACCCAAGGCCGACGCCGTCAAGCGGCGTCCCCGGAAGACTGCACCGGCTGCTGCCGTGACCTTCAACGCCCCCGAAGTTGAACCTGTCCAGCCCCGCACGCCCGCCGAAGTTTCCGCCGCCGAACCTGCCGCCGTCGACGCCCGCCCAACCCTTGGCGGCACCATCACGGGCCTGGTCAACCGGGTGCTGGCCAAGCCCCCGGTCCGCAAGATTGCCCGCGACCTGGGCATCGACCTCGCTGACGTCGTGGCCACCGGTTCCCGCGGCGAGGTGACGCGCGAGGACCTGGTGAGCTACCAGGCGCAGCGCGACGCCGAACTGGACAAGGCGGACGGTTTCTGGGGCAAGGCCGGGAAGCCGCAGGACCAGCGCGTGGAAAGCATTCCGGTCAAGGGCGTCCGCAAGGCCACGGCAAAGGCCATGGTGGAATCGGCGTTCGCAGCACCGCATGTGAGCATCTTCGTGGACGTCGACGCCAGCCGCACCATGGAATTCGTCAAGCGGCTCAAGGCCTCCCGGGACTTCGAGGGCATCAAGGTCTCGCCGCTGCTCATCCTGGCCAAGGCCGTCATCTGGGCCGCCGCGAGGAACCCCAGCGTGAACGCAGCCTGGGTGGACAACGAGGACGGCAGCGCCGAGATCCAGGTCAAGCACTTCATGAACCTGGGCATTGCCGCGGCCACTCCGCGCGGCCTCATGGTGCCCAACATCAAGAACGCGCAGGACCTGTCCTTGAAGGAGCTGGCCCTGGCGCTGAACGACCTGGCCACCACGGCCAGGGCCGGGAAGACGCAGCCGGCGCAGATGCAGGGCGGGACACTGACCATCACCAACATCGGCGCCCTGGGCATCGACACCGGTACGCCGATCATCAATCCGGGCGAGGTGGCCATCGTTGCCTTCGGAACCATCAAGCAGAAGCCCTGGGTCCTGGACGGAGAGGTGATTCCCCGCTGGATCACCACGCTCGGGGGATCCTTCGACCACCGCGTGGTGGATGGTGACCTGTCCGCCCGTTTCATGGCCGACGTCGCAGCCATCCTGGAGGAGCCCGCGCTCCTCCTGGACTAGGGCGCCGGGTCAGGACGTGGCAGTAAACAACGACGTAATCCGGGCCAGGAACCGCACAGCCAGGTGGCTGACGGAGGTCTTCCAGCCTCCCGTGGTGGTTTCCCTGCAGCTGCTGATCAGCCCGCTGGCCCAGCCGGGTTTCCCGGAAACCATCGGCTACGGCGCGCTGGCGGCCCTCTTCGTGTGCGTGCTTCCGCTGATGGTGCTGCTGGTCCTGGTCAGGCTGGGCAAGGTCACGGACCACCATGTAAGCGACCGGAAGCAGCGTGCACCCGTGCTGCTGATGGCGCTGGGCTGCATCGCTGTGGGGCTGCTTGTACTGGGCGCCGTGGATGCGCCGGAGAGCGTCTTTGCGATGGTCCTGGCGGTGGTGGGGGGCGTGGCGGTACTGGCTGTGGTCAGTCCGTTCTGGAAGATGAGCGGCCACGCCGCTGCCGTGTCCTGCGCCGCCGTCGTATCCGTGCTGATGCTCGGCGCCGCGTGGGCACCGCTGCTGCTCCTGATCCCGGCAGTCAGCTGGTCACGGGTGGTGCTGCGGGCCCACTCCCTGGCCCAGGTGGTGGCCGGATCGCTCTTCGGCGGCCTGGTGATGGCCGGGATCTGGTGGCTGCTGCAGGGCTGGCTGGTGGCCTGAACGTCCACGCGCCGAAACGGGCCTAGTAGGCGGCGTATGCCGTGAAAGCCTCGAGCATGGCCGGATCCGCGGTGGTTCCCAGCACAACAGCGGCTGCGGTCATCAGGCCGCCCATGAGCGCGGCCATGCCGGCCCAGGCGCTCAGGAGCTTCCAGTCCTCGCGCAGGACGCTGCGCACGGTCTGCGGAAGCTGGAGCCCGGGGGTTATGAGGTTCGGTGCGCTGTCCAGGCTGCCGTCATCAAGGAGCGCAACCACCCGGTCATTGCTGCGGTCCACCCGCATGGAGCTGATGTGGTTGCCGTGGCGGGCCAGGAGGATGTCGTGGCCAACAAGCTGGCGGCGCTGCAAGGTGATCAAGGGGAGCCCTTCGCTGGAGGTGGATTCGGCAGTGTCCACGCCTTTGGGGGCCCATTCAATTTTATCGTTGCGCCAGCAGCTGAAACGGTGATATGGCGGTGAGAACGGACACCCCCCGCAGCGATATCCGCCACCACGGGGGGTGTCCTGCGTTACCCCAGGAGGGCTTCCGCGCGTTAGTCGGCGTCGTAGGTGTTGGCGATGTACACGTCGCACGGGGCGTTGTGGGCCACGCTGTTGGCCACGCTGCCAAGGACCCGGCCGATGCCGTGCATGCGCCGGTTTCCCACGACGATCACGCGGGCATCCATGCGGACGGCTTCCTTGATGAGGGCGTCTGCGGGCCGTCCGCGGGCTGCCGAATACGTAACCGGGACGTCGCGGCCCAGCGACTCAGCCACGGTCCGTGCCACCTGCTCTGCGGCGTCGGCGTCGGACACGATCCACCGGTCGCTGCCGCTGCCGAAGACCTCGGTCCGGTCGCTGTCGAAGGCTGACACGACGTGCAGTGAAGCGCCCAGTCCTGCAGCCAGGTTCCGGGCCGACTCCGCCGCCCTCTTCGCGGTCTCGCTGCCGTCAACCCCTACAACGATGATTCCACCCATATGCATGCTCCTTTGCTCGGTTTTCGGCGTTCGTGTGGCTTACGCTACAGCGCCGCCATGGCTTCCTGCAGCACCGGCGCCAATCGGCGCACCCCCTCGGCGATAGCGTCGGAGGGAACGGCGCTGAACGCGAGCCGCAGCTTGTTGGACGGCTCGTCCGACGGCGTGAAGGCGGCGCCGGGGATAAACACGACGCCGGCATCGATCGCCTTGTGCAGCAGCGGGTAGGTGTCAACACCTTCGGGCAGGGTCACCCAGACGAAGAAGCCCCCCTGCGGGCTGGTCCAGGTGGTCCCCGCCGGCATGTACTCCTTGAGCGCTGCCAGCATGGCGCGGCAGCGTTCGGCATACAGCCCGCGGTAGGTTTCGATCTGGCCTTTCCAGTCGTAGTCGCGCAGGTAGGCGGACACCAGCATCTGGTTCAGGGCCGGCGGGCAGAGCGTCACCGATTCCGCGGCGAGGTAGTACCGGCGCTGCAGGTGCTCAGGCACCAGGGCCCAGCCGATGCGGAGGCCGGGGGCGAAGATCTTGGAAAAGGAACCGAGGTAGATGACGTCGTCCGGGTTGGCTGCGCGCAGGGGAGG
The DNA here is from genome assembly GCF_024362385.1 of Arthrobacter sp. DNA4. Taxonomy (NCBI): domain Bacteria; kingdom Bacillati; phylum Actinomycetota; class Actinomycetes; order Micrococcales; family Micrococcaceae; genus Arthrobacter; species Arthrobacter sp. DNA4. The sequence goes on along the minus strand of NZ_CP101466.1, from coordinate 4,381,637 downwards.
CAAGGGTTCACCTTCAAAGCGCAGCAGTCCGTAGGGGTTGTCCTCAAGAACCAGAATATTCGCCCTGCGGCATATATCGACCACCTGCTGGCGCCGTTCCCGGGCCAGCGTGATCCCTGAGGGATTGTTGAAGTTGGGGATGGTGTAGAGGAACTTGATGCTCTTGCCCGCGAGCTGCAGCGCCGCGATCCGCGCCTCCAGAAGCTCCGGGACCAGGCCGTACTGGTCCATCTCCACGGTCTCCACCCGCACCTGGTAGGCCTCAAAGGTGTTCAGTGCGCCGACGTAGGTGGGATCCTCCACCAGGACCACGTCTCCCGGATTGCAGAAGAGCTTGGTGGCCACGTCCTGGGCCGACTGTGAGCCGGCGGTGATCACCACGTTCTGCGGCAGGGCATCCAGGATTCCCTCGGCGGCCATGACCTCGCAGATCTGCGCCCGGAGCTCCGCGGTTCCCTGCCCGGCGCCATATTGAAGGGCCGTGAGTCCGTCGTCGGCAATGATTTTCGCCGCCGTCGCTGCGAGGCGGTCCAGGGGAAGTGACTGCAGGTACGGGCTTCCCCCCGCCAGGGAAACCAGTCCGGGGCGCATCGAGATGTCGAAAACATCCCGGACGGCCGACTGGCGGATGTTGGCCGCCCGCTCGGAAAACAGTCCCTCGTGGCGGTGGGCGGACGTGGCCGCGCGCTCGATCGCATCGATGGCTTCGGCGGGCAGCGTTCCGGCGGAGGCGTCAAGTGTTTCGTGGGTCACAAAGTCAGGATACAGCCCGTTGTTGCTTCCAAGGCAACATATGTTTCAAGGGGATGCGCGGCTTGCGAAGCGCTAATCCAGGCTCAGATAGTCCGCCAGCGTTTCCCCATTGATGTAGATGTCGGCCCTGACGGCACCCACGGCTTCGAGGGCGGTCTGGGTGAGCTGGGCCTCGATCCTGGGAAGGTCGCATGTTCCGCCCTGGTTCAGCGTTCCCGAAAGGTAGACCCTGACAGTGGTTCCGTCGAAGCTCCCGGAGAGGAACGTCAGCCGGGAAGAGCCCAGCGCGTTGTAGGCGTTCACGGGCGGGCGGCCGCCACCCAGCAGGGCGCCGATTGCCGCCTTGAGCCGGGCGTCCCCGGTGCCTCCCGGCTGGCCGGAGCCAACCAGGCTGTCATTGCAGCCGAAGCGGACGCCGTGCCTGCCGCCGTCGTCCACCATCACGAAATATGCCGTCACCGGGGGAGCCGTTGGCCCGGCATTGGCACCGGGGTCCGGAGGGGCGGGCGGACTGTCCGGTCTTTCCCCTGTTGCTCCGGCCGTACCGGTGGAAGGGGTAGCCGGCACCGTGGCGGGAAGGAGGGCCAGCGGGGCCTCGCTGGATCCGGCGCTGCCCCCGATGGCCGTGCAGCCGGAGAGCAGAAGCGCCAGGCAGCCGGCCACCGCAGCCAGGGCACCGCGCCCACGCCCGTCCCCGCTCCATCTTTTTGCCATGCGGCACCGCAATCCGATCCGGTAGGTCCAGGGGATTAACGCTACGGCGGCGCCTGCCGGCGGAGATGTCCGCACGGTACCGGTTGGGACAAGAGTTGGTCACGGCAACCCCGCAACGCCGGATGCAGCAGCGCCCGGCACGCGGGAGGCGTGCCGGGCGCTGCGCCGCGGGGGACTAGGCGGCGGGAGCTGCTGCGGCAAGGGTGTCGAAGATGCCCTTGATCTGCTCTACAACCTCGGCGTCGTCCTTGGGGTGGACTTCGGCGAAGCGCACCATGGAACCCGGGACGGCGAGCTTGACGTCCTCCAGGATCCGGGCCCCTGCAATGCCGGCGGCCTTGCGGGCCTCATCCTGGGCCCAGACGCCGCCGTACTGGCCAAACGCGGTGCCCACGACGGCGGTGGGCTTGCCTGCCAGGGCGCCGGCGCCGAAGGGGCGGGACAGCCAGTCAATGGCGTTCTTCAGGGCGGCAGGAACCGTGCCGTTGTGCTCGGGGGTGACCAGCAGGACGGTGTCGGCTTCTTCGGCTGCGGCGCGCAGGGCTGCGGCGGCGGCAGGGACCTGGCCCTCGACGTCGATGTCCTCGTTGTAGAACGGGATGTTGCCGAGGCTCTCGTGGATCACCACGTCCACCTGCTCCGGGGCGTTGAGCTGGATGGCTTCGGCCAGCTTCTGGTTGGTGGACTCGGCGCGGAGGCTGCCGACAAGGGTAAGTACGGTGCTCTTGGTCATGGGAACTCCTGGCTAGGGGAGCGGCGGGGGCCGCTATCGGTCAAACTTCAGGCTCGCGGAGCCTTCACCAGACTAAACGGACCGTAGTCCGGTTGTATTCCCCATGCTTACACTGTCTGTGTGAGTTCCATCCCAGTGCGGCCGGGTATGGCCCCGGCAACGGCCGCGGAACGCAGCGATGCTGCCCGGAACCGGGAGCGCCTCCTGCTGGCTGCCCGGGAACTGATCGAGCAGGGCGGAGCCGCTGCGCTCACCATGGACCGCCTGGCCGGGCAGGCCGGCGTGGGCAAGGGCACTGTCTTCCGCCGCTTTGGCAGCCGGGCCGGGGTGATGCTCTCCTTACTGAACGACTCCGAGGCCGCGTTTCAAGCCCGGTTCCTGTTCGGACCGCCGCCACTGGGGCCCGGTGCTCCGCCGCTCGACCGGCTGATCGCCTTCGGAACCGAGCGGATCGCCTACGTGGTGGAATATGGGGACCTGGTGCTTGCTGCCGGAAATGCTTCCAGGGGAAAGTTCGAAGTACCCGCCGCCGCCCTCTGGGACCGGCATGTGGAGATGCTGCTGCGCGAAGGTGGAATCGACTCCCCGGAACCCTGGCTGATGGCCGGATCCCTCAACGCCACCCTCGACCCCAAGCGGCTCCTGCACCTTATCCGTGAACATGGCGTGACACGCGAACGGCTGGCAACATCATGGCGTGACCTTGTGACACGGGTTGTCACGGGCGCGTAGGTTACGTGATGGAATGCTCCCGCGTCCAGTCACGCGGGCTTCACAGAACTATTCATAACGATCTGATACGGCGCGTCCAATTTCCGGGGATTCCGGCACTTTTCGGCTTGGGGCTTGTGATAGTTTCCTCTGGAATGTGACCCGCGACATAGTCCACCAGGACCCGCCCTAAGGGCTGCGGGAGGCCAGCTACCCGCTGGTGCAGGACCCGGTGAGGCGGCACAACCCGTGCTTGTCCGGGGAAGACGGAAGGATCCAGCAGCGCCCATGCTCAAGTACCTCGCCAAGCGCGCCATCACCTATGTGGTGATGATCTTCCTCACCACGTCCGCCGGCTACTTCCTGGCCGTCAGCTCGCTCAAGCCGGCGCTGCTCGAGCAGGAACGGATCCCCCGGCCCACCCCGGAGCAGGTGGCCAATTCCATGCGGCTGAAGGGCCTGGACCCGGATCTCAGCCCGTGGGAGCGCTACGTTGACTGGCTCACCGGAATCGTCACCCGCTGGGACTGGGGCCGCAGCCCCAACGGCGCCTACATCAACGCCGAGTTCGGGGACCGGGTCTGGATTTCCACCCGGCTCTTCCTGGCGTCCATCATCCTGACCCTGGTCATCGGCGTCGCGCTCGGCGTCTATTCGGCGGCACGCCAGTACAAGTTCCAGGACCGGGTCATCACGTCCTACAGCTACCTCGCCTACATCGTGCCGGCACCCATCGCCTACTTCCTGGTGCAGCTGGGCGCCATCAACATCAACGAATCCGTGGGCGACCGGATCTTCTTCGTCACCGGCATCTCCACCCCCGGCATCGCGCCGGGCTGGGCCCAGTTCGTGGACATGCTGGCCCACTATGCAGTCCCCACGGTGGCCATCACCCTTGTGGGGTGGGGCGCGTACCAGATTGCCCAGCGGCAATACCTGCTGGACAACGTGAACGCCGACTTTGTCCGCACTGCACGCGCCAAGGGGCTGACCCGCAACCAGGCCATTGCCCGGCACGCACTGCGCGTTTCGTTCATTCCGGTGGCCCAGAGCATCGCCTTCACCATCCCGGCCATCTTCGCCGGCGGCTTCTTCGCCGAAAAGATCTTCGCCTGGCCAGGCGTGGGGTCCTGGAGCATCGACGCCATCTCGCTGCAGGACGTCAACGCGGCCACGGCCACCCTGGCATACGGCTCCGTAATCTTCGCCCTGGGCGCCATCCTCGCGGACTTCGCCACCACGCTTGTCGACCCGAGAGTGCGGGTGCAGTAGCCATGACCAACCTGAACGCCGTTGACCCGGCAGCAGTGGCGCAGGACGCGCACCTGGAAAGCGCCGACGTCGTCATTGGCAAAACCACCATCATCTTCCGCCGCTTCCTGCGCAACAAGACCGCCGTGGTAAGCCTGGCCATCTTCCTGGCCCTGACCGTTTTCTCGTTCATCGGCGGTTTCTTCACCCAATGGGACAAGGAAACCATCGACCCCTTCAACATCGGCATGCCCCCGTCGGCCGACCACTACCTCGGGACGTCGCAGGCAGGGATCGACCTGTACGCCATGACCGTGGAGGGCACCAGGATCTCCATCCTGATCGGCCTGGTGGTGGGCCTGGTGTCGGTCCTGATCGCCGCGGTCTACGGCTGCACCATGGCCTACTTCGGCGGCAAGGTGGACAAGGTCATGCTGTTCATCCTCGAAGCGCTGATCATGATGCCGGCGCTCCTGGTGGTTGCTGTAGCAACCAGCGGCGGCGGTGCCGGCCTGAAACGCGACCTTCCCTCGTGGCTTCTGCTCATCATCGTCCTGCTGGTGTTCAGCTGGATGGGCACCGCCCGCCTGATCCGCTCCATGTCCATGTCGCTGATGCAGCGTGACTTCGTCAAGGCGGCCCAATACATGGGTGTCCCGCCGCGCCGGATCGTCTGGCGGCACCTGGTGCCGAACATCGGCTCGCTGCTGATCCTGGACATCACCCGCGGCGTCACCGCAGCCATCCTGGCCGAGGTCGCCTTCTCCTTCATCGGCATCGGCATCAAGGTCCCGGACGTGAGCCTGGGCGTGCTGATCGGCCAGGCCACCTCCCAGGTGCAGACTTTCCCCTGGATGTTCTGGGTGCCGCTCACCGTGATGTTCCTGCTGACCGGCTCCCTGGCCATGATGAACGATGGCCTGCGCGACGCTTTTGACCCCAGCTCCACATCCAGCGGCAAAGCAAAGAAAGCCAAAACCCGGAAGATCACCGCGGAAAAGAAGGCGGCATGAGCAGCGAAACCACCACCGGAGCCACGGATTCATCACGTCCAACCGTGGAGCGCCTGCACGTGGCAGGGCTGCACGCCCCCGGCGACGCCGTCCTGTCGATCCGCGACCTGAACGTCCGCTTCAACACGGAGAACGGTGTCGTGCACGCCGTCCGTGGCGTCGACTTCGACCTGATGCCGGGCAAGACGCTCGGCATCGTCGGCGAATCGGGGTCCGGCAAGTCCGTGACGTCCCTGGCCATCATGGGGCTGCTCCCGCCCACGGCCCAGGTCTCCGGCTCCGTCCGGCTCAAGGGCCGCGAGCTGCTGGGGCTCAGCGACAAGGACATGTGCAAGTACCGCGGCAACGACCTCGCCATGGTCTTCCAGGACCCGCTGTCATCCCTCACCCCGGTGTTCACCGTGGGCACCCAGATCATCGAAGCACTCACTATCCACCACCCCACCATGAGCCGGACCGCCAAGGAAGCCCGCGCCGTCGAACTTCTGGCCATGGTGGGGATTCCCAGCCCCAAGGACAGGCTCAAGGCCTTCCCGCACGAATTTTCCGGCGGCATGCGCCAGCGCGTGATGATCGCCATCGCCATCGCCAACAACCCCCGCGTCCTGATTGCCGATGAGCCCACCACGGCCCTGGACGTCACCATCCAGGCCCAGGTCCTTGAGGTGCTCCACACGGCGCAGGAGGAGACCGGAGCCGCCGTCGTCATGATCACGCACGATCTTGGCGTGGTGGCCGGGATGGCAGACGACATCATGGTCATGTACGCAGGCAGGCCGGTGGAAACCGGTGCCGTGGATGACATCTACTACAACCCGCGGATGCCCTACACCATGGGCCTGCTGGGCGCCGTTCCCCGCGTGGATGTGGCAGAGAAATCCTCTCTCGTTCCCATCGAGGGCATGCCGCCCAACCTGCTGCACGCCCCCACAGGCTGCTCGTTCGCTCCCCGCTGCCCCCTGGCCTCGGAGGCCTGCCTGGACGGCGAGCCCGCACTGGCAACCGTTGACGACGGCGCCCAACACCGCGCGGCCTGCATCAAGTCCGGCTCACTCGGCGGAACCGTGGATGTGCACGACGTATTCGCCGCCCCGCCCGTGCCGGTGTCCCGCTTCGACGCCATTCCCAGGGAGGAACGGTCCACCGTCCTGCAGCTCACGGACGTGCGGAAGCACTTCCCGCTGACCAGGGGCGCCCTGATCAAGCGAAGGATCGGCACTGTTAAGGCCGTGGACGGCCTGAGCTTCGATATCCGCGAAGGCGAATGCTTCTCCATCGTGGGCGAATCGGGATCGGGAAAGACCACCACGCTCCTGGAGATCATGGAGTTCCATCCGGACCAGGACGGTGAGGTGGTGATTGGCGGCCTGAGCAACAAGCAGGCAGCCGATGCCAGGACCAAAGCCAAAATGCGACGCGAACTCCAGATGGTGTTCCAGGACCCCACGGGCGCACTGGATCCGCGGTTCACGGTGTACGAAGTCCTTGCCGAGCCCCTGCAGAACGCGGGGATGGACCGGGCAGCGGTCAGGAAGCGGATCATGGAGCTGATGAAGCTCGTGGGCCTGCAGCCGGACCACGTCAACCGCTTCCCCAACCAGTTCTCCGGCGGCCAGCGCCAGCGGATCGGGATAGCCCGCGCACTGGCGGTGAACCCCAAGCTGGTGGTCCTGGACGAGCCCGTCTCGGCCCTCGACGTCTCCGTCCAGGCCGGTGTCATCAACCTGCTGGACCACCTGCGCGCCGAACTGGGCCTGAGCTACCTGCTCGTGGCGCACGATCTCTCCGTGGTCCGCCACATCTCCAACCGCGTGGCTGTCATGTACCTGGGAAAGATCGTGGAGATCGGCGCCGTGGAACGGGTGTTCGACAATCCCCGCCATCCCTACACCCGCGCCCTCCTCTCCGCGATTCCGGTGCCGGACCCCCAGCTGGAACGCACCCGCGAACGCATCATCCTCCAGGGCGACCTGCCCTCGCCGCTGCAGGCACCGAAGGGCTGCAATTTTGCCACCCGCTGTCCCGTCTTCGCCGCACTCCCGCCGGCCAAGCAGGAGAAGTGCCTCACCCTTGAACCGCCCCTGGAATCGGCGTCCTCCGCCACTGACCAGCAGTTCGCCTGCTTCTTCCCGGACGGGGAGCTGGACGAGGACATGCTGGTGGTCCACGAACCGGTAGACCACCATGCGCCCTAGGATTTTTCGACCCCAAAGCACCACCACTCGCACCAATGAAGGGAAAACCATGAGGAAACTGAACAGGATCGGCGGAGCTGCAGCCGTTGCTGCGGCCCTGGCGCTGACGGCCTGCGGCGGTGGCGGTGCCAGCGGCCCCGAAACAGCCAAAGGACAGGAATCCGGAAGCGACCTGTCCAAGCTGATCAGCATCAACGAGAAGCCGGCAGCCGACCTCCAGCAGGGCGGCAAGGTCACCCTTCCGCTGGGCAACATCGGCCCGGACTTCAACGGGTTCTCCAACAACGGCAACAGCGCGGACAACTCCGCCCTGCAGATCCCCATGAACCCGGTCGCCATGAACAGCGGCGGCATCGGCGGCTGCTGGAAGGTGGACTTCAAGGGCAAGGTCACGCCCAACCCCGACTTCTGCGAGTCAGTGGACAGCGAGGTCAAGGACGGCAAGCAGACCATTACCATCAAGGTGAACCCCAAGGCCACGTACAACGACGGCACTCCCATCGACGTCAAGGCCTTCAAGAACACCTGGAACATCCTCAAGAGCCCCGACGCCGGCTACGACATCGTCAGCTCGGGCGCCTATGAGTTCGTTGACTCCGTCGAGGCCGGCAGCAGCGACAAGGAAGTCATCGTCAAGACCAGCCGCCCGGTCTTCCCCGTGGATTCGCTCTTCTTCGGACTCATCCACCCCGCCGTCAACACCCCCGAGATCTTCAACGAGGGCTTCAACGGCAACATGCACCCGGAGTGGATGGCAGGCCCCTTCAAGCTGGACCAGTACGACACCGCAGCCAAGACGGTAACCATGGTTCCGAACGACAAGTGGTGGGGCCAGAAGCCGGTCCTGGCCAACGTAACGTTCCGCCAGCTGGAAACCAGCGCACAGATTGCCGCCTTCAAGAACGGTGAAATCGACGCCATGTCCGCCAACACCATCTCGCTGTACAAGCAGCTGGACGGCACGAAGGATTCGGACATCCGCCGCGGCCAGCGCCTCTTCGCCGGTGGCCTGAACCTGAACGCCCAGCGCATCACCGACGTCAACGTCCGCAAGGCCATCTTCGCCGCCGTGGACCGCGAAGCCCTCCGCAAGGTCCGCTTCAACGGCCTGAACTGGGAAGAGCCCAGCAGCGGTTCCATGATGCTGCTGCCGTTCTCCGAGTACTACCAGGACAACTACCCGGTCAAGGAAACCGGAGCCGATGCGGCCAAGAAGGTCCTCACCGACGCCGGCTACACGGCCAACGCCAACGGCATCATGGAGAAGGACGGCAAGCCCGCCGCCTTCAAGATCAGCAACTTCGGCGACGACCCCACCACCCTGGCCGTGGCACAGACCCTGCAGAAGCAGCTCCAGGCCGGCGGCATGGATGTGGGCATTGACCAGCGCGCCTCCGCCGACTTCGGCAAGGTGCTGGGCAGCCGCGAGTTCGACCTGAGCATCTCCGGCTACACCGTGGGCCCGGATGCCACCGACGCCGTCAAGCAGTACTACGACTCCAAGGTCAACGAAAACAAGCTGGGCGACGCCGAGCTGGACAAGAAGATCGCCGACCTCGCCTCCATCGAGGACAACGCAGCCCGCAACAAGGCAGCGATGGACGTGGAGAAGGAGCACATGGCCAAGTACTACTCCATGGGAGTGGTCTTCAACGGCCCGCAGATCTCCTTCGTCCGCACCGGCCTGGCCAACTACGGCCCGTCGCTCTTCCAGAGCACCTCGCAGGTCCCGGACTGGACCACCATCGGCTGGGTTAAGAAGTAACCACCCGCAGCCCGATCGAAAAGCCGGCACCCCTGGTATTCCAGGGGTGCCGGCTTCTTTTAACCAGGCGTTTTAACCACGCGGGACCGGGGGTAGCGTTGCTTCCATGACCGGAACTGAAGGCGACCCCCGCACCATCCGCACCGCCGTTGTCGGCTACGGGCTTGCCGGCAGCGTCTTCCACGCACCGCTGCTGGCAGCCAACACCAGCTACTCGCTGGACGTCATTGCAACGTCCGACGCCGGGCGGCAGGCAAGTGCCTCGTCCCGGCTCCCGGGGGTGGAGGTGGTGCGCGACGCCGCCGACGTCGTCAGGCGGGCAGCGGACCTTGACCTCGTGGTCCTGGCGACGCCGCCAATGACCCACTACCCGCTGGCTAAGGCTGCGTTGGAGGCGGGGCTGGACGTGGTGGTGGACAAGCCGTTCGCGGTCACCAGCGCGCAGGGACAGGAACTCATTGCGTTGGCAGGTGAACTGGGCCGGGTGCTGACCGTGTTCCAGAACCGCCGGTGGGACGGGGACTTCCTGACCCTCCGGAAGCTGCTGGCGGCCCAGGCCCTGGGCAAAGTGACCCGGTTCGAGTCGCGGTTCGAGCGGTGGTCCCCGGCCATCGCCAAAGCCTGGAAGGCGCGGGCCACCGCTGCCGACGGCGGAGGGGTCCTGTTCGACCTGGGCAGCCACCTGATCGACCAGGCCCTGCAGCTGTTCGGCCCGGCCGCCGTCCTCCACGCGGAACTGCAGGCGCGGCGGTCCGACGAGCGGGCTGACGACGACGTCTTCCTGGTCCTGCGGCACCAGTCGGGAGTGATCAGCCATTTGGCCATGAACGTGCTGTGCGCCCAGCAGGGGCCACGCTTCCGGGTGCTGGGATCGATCGGCGGCTTCACCAAGAACGGCGTGGACCCGCAGGAGCCCTACATCGTGGCAGGTGGCAGCCCCCTGGACGGGGACTACGGCGTGGAGGCACCCGAGTGGGCCGGGCTCCTGGGCCGCGACGGACACCTGGACCGCCTGCCCACCGAACGCGGGAACTACCCGGAGTTCTACCGCCTGCTGGCAGCCAAGATCCTCGACGGCGGCGCACAGTCATCCCTGCCCCTCCCCGTGAACCCGGAGGACGCCGTCGAGGTCCTCAAAATTATCGAGAGGGCAAGGGAGCTGGGTTAAATGACTCATCGATTGCTCCGTAAGCGCCGTTCTGAGGGTTCAAAAGGACGATTACGGGGCAATCGATGAAGGGGCCTTAGGCCGAGACGAGCTCGTGCCAGTCAGCCACGAGGGGCAGGTTGTGGGCCTCGGACACGGAGTGGTGTGCCACGTGGCCCGCAGCGATGTTGAGGCCGGCAGCGAGGGCCGGGTCGCGGTCGAAGGCGGCCTTGACGCCCAGGTTTGCCAGGGACACCGCGTAGCGCAGGGTGACGTTGGTCAGTGCGTACGTGGAGGTGTTGGGTACGGCTCCGGGCATGTTGGCCACGCAGTAGAAGATGGTGTTGTGCACCTTGTACGTGGGTTCCTGGTGCGTGGTGGGGTGGGTGTCCTCGAAGCAGCCGCCCTGGTCCACGGCGATGTCCACCAGGACGGAGCCGGGCTTCATCCGGGCCACGAGGTCGTTGGTGACCAGCTTGGGGGCCTTGGCGCCGGGGATGAGGACAGAACCGATCACCAGGTCGGCGTCCACCACGGATTTTTCGATTTCGTACGTGTTGGAGGCAACGGTCTTCAACCGGCCCTGGTACTGGGCGTCCAGTTCGCGCAGGCGGTTGATGTTGATGTCCAGGATGGTGACGTCGGCGCCCAGGCCCAGGGCCATGGCGGCGGCGTTGGTGCCGGCCACGCCGGCGCCCAGGACAACGACCTTGGCGGGGCGGACGCCGGGAACGCCGCCCATCAGGACGCCCTTGCCGCCGGCGGGCGCCATCAGGGAGGTGGCGCCGACCTGGACGGACAGGCGACCGGCAACTTCGGACATCGGTGCCAGCAGGGGCAGGGCCCGGCCCTCCTGGACGGTTTCGTAGGCGATGGCGGTGACGCCCGAGTTGATGAGCTCCGTGGTGAGCTCCGGCTCGGCGGCCAGGTGCAGGTACGTGAAGAGGATCAGGCCCTTGCGGAAGCGGTGGTATTCGGCCTTGATGGGTTCCTTGACCTTCATCACCATGTCCGCGCGGGCCCAGACGTCATCGGCCTCGTTGACGATCTCGGCGCCGGCGATCGAGTATTCCTCGTCGGTGATGCCCGAGCCCAGCCCGGCCCCGCGCTCCACCAGCACGGTGTGTCCGTGGGTAAGGAACTCGTGGACGCCTGCCGCGGTGATGGCCACGCGGAATTCGTTGTTCTTGATTTCTTTGGGGACGCCGATGATCATCGTCTGCTCCAGTTTTTGGGGCCGGTAGGCCGAAAAGGCGGAAGGATTTTCGTGTTTCAACGATAAATCCCGCTGTGAGCCAGGCGACATGAAGCGGCAAGGGCCGGTGGGTCAAAACCGCGCCATTCACCGGATTTTGGCTGTTCCAAGTCGACATATGTCGAGTCCTGAAGCGTCAGGTGTCGCCTCGTGTCCGTTCGTCCGCGGGGCCGCCGGGGCAGTACTGTTGGCCCATGCAGCAGCAGGGTGTGGAACAGCTCGTCGAGCAGGTGGCGCAGAAGCTGGGCCGTGGCCTGTCCCTTGAGGACCTGGACGGACTGCTGCTTGCCTACAGCTCCAACCAATCCCATGCCGACCGCGTGCGGGTGAACTTCCTGTTGAGCAAGAAGGTTCCGGCGGACGTGAGCGCGTGGCAGCTCTCCCATGGGATCGCCACCGCAGTGCGGCCCGTCGTGGTTCCGGCCAACCCGGACCTGGGCATGCTGGGCCGGGTGTGCGTCCCGCTGATGGTGCGCGGCTTCCGGGTGGGTTACCTCTGGGTGCAGCAGGATTCAGCGGAGGAAAGCCCGACGGCGATCCTCACCCAACTGCCCGGCGTCAACCACGAGCTGGAGCTGCTGTCCGGGCTCCTGCTCGACTCGAACACGGCCGAATCGGAATTCCGGCGGGGCCGTGAGCGGGAATTCCTGGCCGCCTGTGCCGGAGAACCCAATGCCGTGGCAGCTGTGGCCGGGTGGAAGGAAGTCCAGGGCAGGGGTCCCTGGCAGATGGTCACGGTGCTGGACGCGGACGGCTGGGCCAGCGGCCCGGACCCCATCGCTTCCACCCTGATCCACCGGTCCACCGCGCTCCAGGCCACGGTGGGGGTGGATGCCGCCCTCTTCAGTGCCGGCACGGAGACGCATTCGGTGGTGCTGTTCCGCGAATCGACCGGCCGGGCCAACCATGCCCAGGTCCTGGTGCACTACCAGCTGGAGCTGGCCAAGCGCTCCGGCCGCCCGGTGCACCGGATCATCCTGGGGATCAGCGAAGGCTTCGCCAAGACCCGCCAGCTCTCCGAGGCATACAGGCAGTCACGGATGGCGGCCCAGGCCGCCGCGGTGGATCCCCAGCTGGGCGAGCTGGTGGACTGCAGGGCCACCGGCGTGTACCAGTTGCTCGCGTCCGCCGGGGGAGGGGTGGGGGCCTGGGCCGACTCGGGCTCGGTGTACTTCCGGATGCTCGAGGACCACGACCGCAACGGCGAGCTCATTCCCGTCCTGGAGCTGCTCTACGACAATGACGGCTCAGTCCAGGATGTAGCGACCAAGCTCCACCTGCACCGCAGCAGCATCTACAACAGGCTGGGGCGGATCCGGCAGCTGCTGGGGGTGGATCCGCTGAAGGGAATGCCCCGGCTGGAACTGCACGCCGCCCTCAAGATGCGGCGGTGGGCGGCGCGGCCCAGGATTTGATGGCCGCCGCCACCTGCCGCGGGCGCACGTGCTGGACCACGTGGCCCGCCCGGGGAATCTCCACGAAGCTTCCCTCCGGCACCACCTCGGAAAGCCGGAGCGACCAGTCGGCGCCTGCCACCTGGTCGTGGTTACCGCGCAGCACCAGGACGGGCACATTGATTCCGGCCAGCCGCCGTTCCGTGGGGTAGGCCATCATCACGGGGAGCTCGGTGAAGTACCAGCGCGGCCCGCAGCGGAAGTAGTCCGAGAAGACGAGCCAGTTGGAGGACGCGTTTTCGCGGAGGAGGGCGTCCAGGAAAAGCGCCAGCCCCTGCCGCCGCACGCTTCGGTACCGGGAGTCCACCACCGGCCCCATGAGCACCAGCCGGTGTGCCTGCCCCGGGGCGTAGAGGGCGGCTTCGATGGCGAACTGCACGCCCATGGAATGTCCCACCAGGATGTAGGAACCAATGCCGCTTGCCTTCAGGGCCTGGGCGATGAAGGCGCCATGGTCGGCAACGGACAGCTGCCGCTCCGGCCTGGGCGTCCCGGCGAAGCCCGGCAGGTCCAGCGAATAAGTTGGGGCAACGGCGGCGAGTTCGCCGTGGAGGCGCCGAAGGTAGCGGTGGGAGACGCCGATGCCGTGAATGAGGACATAGGCGGGCCCTGCGGGGGCTCCGGCAGCGTCCGGCCGGGGAGGGGGCGTCCCGTCAGCCCAGAAGATGCGGCCCCGTAAACCGTTTGCTTCCACGTCGGCGGAGCGAAGTGCAACGTCTTTCCGTCGCCGCGGCCACGCCATGCGGGGCCGCACTACCCGGCCGTGCCGGCGTGCCCGCCGGCGTCCTTTTCGTGCTTGCGCTTTTGCTCCGCAAGCTTCTGCTTCTCCAGCCACGTCATGATGTCGGCCGTCCGGATCCGGCGGTGCGATCCGCGGTACTCCACCGGGATCTCGCCGCGGTCCGTCATGTTGCGGAGGTAGGTGTGCGAAATCCCGGCCAGTTCGGCCGCCTGCGAGGTGGTCAGCATCTCCTCCACGCTGCTCACGGTCACCGTTTCGCCGCGTCCCAGCCTGGCGAGGAGATCCACGACGGCGTCCCTCGCCTGTCCGGGCAGCCGGTGGACCGTGCCGTCCACGAACACGGTGATGTCATTGCTGTCCTCGAGGGCGCGCGTCAGGCTGCGGGCCTCGCCGGCGGGCAGGCCGGCCGTGACGCGGGGGGCTATCAGTGCCATGGACGTAGCCTATCCCGGGTGTGGCCGGCGTGCCCGCAGGCGTCAGAGCCCCAGTTCCTCCAGGACCGGGAGCTTTTCCCGCACCCAGGCGCGGGCTTCGGTGGCGCTCGGCGCGGACAGGGCCAGCTTGGCCAGCTCCTGGGCTTCGGACAGGGTTACGGTCTTCAGGACCGCTGCCACCGCGGCAAGGGACCGCGCCGTCATGGACAGGGTGCTGACGCCAAGGCCGGTGAGGACGACGGCGAGGGCGGGATCGGCGGCAGCCTCACCACAGACGCCCACGGGCTTGTCGTGGCCCTCCGCGCGGGACCCTTCGACGGTCAGTCCAACGAGGCGCAGGACCGCGGGCTGCCACGGGGTGTTCAGGTTGGCCAGTGGGCCGAGTTGGCGGTCGGCAGCCATGGCGTACTGCGTGAGGTCGTTGGTGCCAAGGCTGGCGAAGCTGACTTCGCGCAGGATGGCCTCGGCGGTCAGGGCCGCGGAAGGAACCTCCACCATGACGCCGGGGGTTTTGATGCCGGCGTCCGCGCACATCGAAGCGAAGCGCGAGGCTTCCTCCGCGGTGGAGATCATGGGTGCCATTACCCAGACGTCAGCCTGGGACTGCTGCTGGGCCAGGGCGATGGCCTCGAGCTGCCGGTCCAGGACGCCGGGGGTGGTGAAGTCGGTGCGGTAGCCGCGGACACCAAGGGCCGGGTTGGGCTCCGTGGAATCGGTCAGGAAGGGCAGGGGCTTGTCCGCGCCCGCATCGAGCGTGCGCAGCACCACCTTCTTGCCGGGGAAGGCATCGAAGACGCTCTTGTAGGCAGCCGCCTGCTCCTCAACGGAAGGTTCGGTGTCCCGTTCCAGGAAGCAGAACTCGGTGCGGAAGAGGCCTACGCCCTGGGCTCCGAGCTTGGCGGCGGCTTCGGCGTCCTTGCCGCCACCCACGTTGGCGAGCAGCGGCACCTGGTGGCCATCCGCCGTCGTGCCCGTGCCGGTGAACTCAGCCAGCAGCGACGCCGTGGCTGCCCACGCTTCCGCCGTTGCACGGAGGGTCTCGTCAGGTTCAGCGGTGATGCTGCCGCCGGCGCCGTCCACGTACACCTCGGTGCCGTCCGGCAGTTCGTCGACGCCCACCGCGGCAACCACGGCGGGCAGGCCGAGGGAGCGGGCGATGATGGCAGTGTGGGACTGGGGGCCGCCGCCTGCGGTGACCAGCGCCAGGACCTTGTTCGGGTCAAGGGTTGCCGTGTCCGCGGGGGCAAGGTCCTCTGCCACCAGCACGAACGGGGTGTTGGAGGCGGGGATGCCGGGCGCGGGCACGCCCCGCAGCGCGGCGACAATCCGGGCACGGACGTCCAGGACATCGGTGGCGCGTTCTGCCATGTAGCCGCCCAGGTTGTGCAGCATCTCGGACACAGAGGAGCCGGATTCCCAGATGGCGCGTTCGGCAGAAACACCCCGGGCCACCAGCTTGGCCGCCCCCTTGATCAGCATGGTGTCCTTGGCCATCAGTGCAGTGGCCTCCAGGACAGCCTTGCCGTCGCCGATGGCGTGCGCGGCGCGCTCCTTCAGCTCGTCGTGCACCGCCTGGGAAGCTGCCTTCAGCGCTGCGGTGGCTTCCTCGGCAGTGGTGTCCGGAGCCAGCTGTTCACCGGCGGGAGGCTCACTGATGGGTTTGGGCATCTGCCGGATGGTGCCGATGACGCGGCCTGGGCTGACGCCTACTCCTGGGAAGTTCTGCACTGAAGGTCCTCATTCTCTGCCGGTAGACAGGCCCGCCAAGTTCTCCGGCGCCGTGCCGGGTCCGCCGGAGGACTGCTACGTCCAGGGGCGGGAAACGTGCCTGAAAAAATTGTATGTGATTCAGTTCATATAGCAACGCTATAGGTGCTAGGGTAGCGGTTATGAGTTTGGATGGCCAGCTTCCCCCCAAAATGCGGCTGCTCCGTGCTGCCGCGGAACTGCTGGCAAATTCGGCCGGAGCTCCGGTCTCCACCCGCCAGATCACCCAGCTGGCAGGGGTTTCGGCTCCCACCCTCTACCACCACTTCGGTGACAAGGAAGGTCTGTTCGACGCCGTCGTCGCCGCAGGGTTTGAGGAATATGTCGCGGGCGAAAGGGATTTCGCCCCCTCCGGACAGCCCCTTGAGGACATCCGGAGAATGTGGGACAACCACGTCCAGTTCGGCCTGAACCAGCCCGAGCTGTACCTGGTGATGTTCGGCAACATCCGTCCGGAAAGCCGGCCCGCCATCGTGGCGGATGCCGAGGCGCTGATGGAAGAGATGCTGAATAAAGCAGCGGCGGCGGGCCAGCTGAACGTCCAGCCCAGGGAAGCGGCCAGGTCCATCCTGGCGGCCAACGTGGGCGTGACGCTCATGCTGATCGCGGAGCCCGCCACCGAACGCAACCTCGAACTGTCCACCATGACCCGGGACGCCATGATTTTCGCGGTGTCTGCCGAGCCCGCCAGCGGCCCGGCCCCGGGCGGCACCGGGAAGTCCTCGGTGGTGGTGGCAGCGATCGCCCTGAACGCCGCACTTCAGGCCTCGCACTCTGACCAGCTTTCCAGCTCGGAACTCAAGCTTTTCCTCGAATGGCTCCACCGGATCTCCACCAGCCCGGCCGGATAGCCCCACAACCCCGCATTACCCAGCAGTACGTCGTCGTAATCATCGGACCAATCCTGCGGAGCAGCAGGAATGACGGTTAGGAAATCACATGGCAACAGAGACAGTTGCAAAACCCCGCACCAGCGCGCGCGTGCACGTCCAAAAGTTCGGGACATTCCTGTCCGGCATGATCATGCCCAACATCGGCGCGTTCATCGCCTGGGGCATCATCACCGCCCTCTTCATCGAGAAGGGGTGGCTGCCCGTTCCGCAGCTCGGTGGTTTCGGTGAAACCGGCGGGAAGCCGAACATCGGCCTGGTAGGCCCCATGATCACCTACCTCCTGCCGCTGCTGATCGGCTACACCGGCGGCAAGATGGTCTACGACGTCCGCGGCGGCGTGGTGGGAGCCATCGGCACCATGGGCGTGATCGTGGGCGCCGGCATCCCCATGTTCATCGGCGCCATGATCATGGGCCCCCTGGGCGGCTGGACCATGAAGAAGATCGACTCCATCTGGGACGGCAAGATCCGCCCCGGCTTCGAAATGCTGGTGAACAACTTCTCCGCCGGCATTTGGGGCGCGCTCCTGGCCCTGCTGGGCTTCTACGGCATCTCCCCGCTGGTCACCGCCTTCAGCACGGCCGCCGGCAACTTCGTCCAGTTCCTGGTGCAGAACGGCCTCCTGCCGCTGACCAGCATCTTCATCGAACCCGCCAAGGTCCTCTTCCTGAACAACGCCATCAACCATGGCGTCCTCACCCCGCTGGGCGTGCAGCAGTCCTTGGAGCAGGGCAAGTCCATCCTGTTCCTGCTGGAAGCCAACCCCGGTCCCGGCCTGGGCCTCCTGCTTGCGTACACGTTCTTCGGCCGCGGCGCCGCCAAGGCATCGGCTCCCGGTGCAGCCCTCATCCAGTTCCTCGGCGGCATCCACGAGATCTACTTCCCGTACGTCCTGATGCGCCCGCTGCTGATCCTGGGTACCATCGCCGGCGGCATGACCGGCATCGCCACCCTGGCCATCACCAACTCCGGCCTGGTGGCACCCGCCGCGCCTGGCTCCATCTTCGCCGTCCTGGCGCAGACCTCCCGCGACAGCTACTTCGGGGTGATCCTTTCCGTGGTGCTCGCCGCGACGGTTTCCTTCCTGGTGTCCTCGGTCATCCTCCGCACCACCAAGCACAGCGATGAGGCCGACCTGGGCGACGCCACCGCCCGCATGGAGGCCATGAAGGGCAAGAAGAGCTCCGTCGCCTCCACCCTGACCGGTGCCGGTGCCGCTGCCGCCGGCCGCGGCGGGGTGGGCGTCCTTGCCGGCCCCGTGCGGAACGTCGTGTTCGCGTGCGACGCCGGCATGGGCTCCAGCGCCATGGGCGCCTCGGTGCTGCGGAACAAGATCAAGGCTGCCGGCTTCCCGGACGTCAAGGTCACCAATGCCTCCATCGCCAACCTCACGGACACCTACGACGTCGTGGTCACCCACCAGGACCTCACGGAACGCGCCAAGCCGGCCACGTCCAGCGCCGTCCACTACTCCGTGGACAACTTCATGAGCAGCCCGCGCTATGACGAGATCGTCGAGCTGGTCCGCGACAGCAACACTGAGGGTGGAACGGCCGACGCCGGCACCACCCACGGTGCCCACGCCGCAGACGCCCCCGTGGACGCAACGCCCGCTGCCGCGGGAACAGCTGCAGGTGCGGCGACGGCAGGCGGAACAGCCGCCGCCAACGGAACCTCCGAGATCCTGGCCCGCGAGAGCGTGGTGCTCACCGGTTCGGCCACCACCCGCGATGCCGCCATCGACGAGGCCGGCCGGCTCCTGCTGGCGCGGGGCGCCGTGGATGAGGGTTACATCACCGCCATGCACGAGCGCGAGGAATCCGTGTCCACCTACATGGGCAGCTTCCTGGCCATCCCGCACGGCACCAACGCCGCCAAGGACCACATCCGCAAGTCCGCGGTTTCTGTCATCCGCTACCCGGAGGGCATCGACTGGAACGGCAAGGAAGTGAAGTTCGTGGTGGGCGTGGCAGGCATCAACAACGAGCACCTGCACATCCTGTCCTCCATCGCCAAGGTGTTCACCAACAAGGAGCAGGTGGCCCGGCTGGAGGCTGCCACGTCCGAGGACGAAGTCCTGGAGCTCTTCGGAAAGGTCAACGCATAGTGAAGGCTGTACATTTCGGTGCCGGCAACATCGGCCGCGGCTTCGTGGGCCTGCTCCTGCATGACGCAGGCTACGAGGTGGTGTTCGCGGACGTGGCTGAGGAACTCATCACCCGGCTCTCGCAGGCGGACAGCTATGCGGTGCACGAGGTGGGGGAGAACCCCGCCGTGCGCACCGTGGACAACTTCCGGGCGCTGAACTCCAACGCCCAGGAAGCGGAGCTGGTCCACGAAATCGCGACGGCGGACATCGTCACCACGGCGGTTGGCCCGCACATCCTGAAGTTCGTGGCGCCCGTGATCGCCAAGGGCATCGTTGCCAGGGAACCGGGGCTTGCGCCCCTCCAGGTGATGGCCTGCGAGAACGCCATCAACGCCACGGACATCCTGGCCAAAGAGGTGGCCTCCCAGCCTGGTGTCACCGCCGCAGTGCTCGACGGCAAGGCAGTCTTCGCCAACACCGCCGTGGACCGGATCGTGCCCAACCAGGAGGCCGGGCAGGGCCTGGACGTGACGGTGGAAACCTTCTACGAGTGGGTCATCGACCGCACCGCCTTCGGCGATTCCGTTCCGGTGATTCCGGGAGCCACCTTCGTGGATGACCTCTCGCCCTACATTGAGCGGAAGCTGTTCACCGTGAACACCGGGCATGCCTCTGCCGCGTACCTCGGCTTCGAAGCGGGCGTGGAGAAGATCTCGGACGCCATGGCGGACCAGGATGTGGCCGAAGACGTGCGTGCGGTGCTCGAGGAAACCAAGCAGCTCCTGGTGGCCAAGCACGGATTCAGCAACGACGAACAGGAGGCCTACGTCCAGAAAATCCTGGTCCGGTTCTCCAACCCGTACCTCCCGGACACCGTGACCCGGGTGGGCCGTGCGCCGCTGCGGAAGCTGAGCCGGCACGAACGTTTCATCGGCCCGGCGGCGGAGCTGGCGGAACGCGGCGTGGTGCCGGAGGCCCTCCTCGGCGCCATTGCCGCCGCCCTGCGGTTCACGGATCCCGGCGATGCCGAGGCCACCGAGCTGGCAGGCATCCTGGGCTCGGCCAGCCCGGCCGATGCCACGGCGAAGATCACCGGGCTCGAGAAAGACCATCCGCTGTTCAATGCCGTTGCCACCCTGGTGGAGGAGCGGCAGGCGGAGCTGGCCGGCACCCCCGCCTGACCGGGCCGCCTTCCGGACTAACCGACGTACTCGACAAACCGCGACGCCGGCACCCACGCGGGTGCCGGCGTCGCGGTTTTCCTGTGCAAAGCTGGGCAGGTGATCCCTGCCCAAGATGCCGTTCCTGCCCTGTTCACTGCCGACGTCGACGGCGGCACGTTCCGCCTCCGCCACGCCACCCGGGCCGACCTCCCCGCCATGGTGCGGCTCCTGGCCGATGATGCCCTGGGCGCAGGCCGCGAAACCGCGCAGGACATGGAACCGTACGAGCGCGCCTTCGACGCGATAGCGGCAGACCGGAACCATCTGCTGGTGGTGGGCGAACTGGTGCCGCTCGGCGAAGCCGCAGGCGCGGCAGTTGCCACCTTCCAGCTGAGTTTCCTGCCCGGCATCTCGCGGCAGGGTGCCTGGCGCTCGCAGCTTGAGGGCGTCCGGGTGGACGCGTCCCTCCGCGGCCAGGGGCTCGGGAAGCTGATGGTGGGCTGGGCGGTCGGGGAGTCCCGGAGGCGCGGCTGTACCCTGATGCAGCTGACCACGCACCGAAGCCGCACGGCAGCGCATCGGTTCTACGAGCAGCTGGGCTTCGAGCCCAGCCACGTCGGCATGAAGCTGGCCCTCTAGGCCTTGACCGTTAGGTACCCTAAATGTTAGGGTACCTAACGATGAATACCAATGATCCCCAGCTCCAGGAACTAGCCAGCGGGTTCCGCGAAGCCCTCCGCCACAGCGTCTACCTGGTCCGGCGCCTCGACGCGGACGGTGAACTCAGCGCCGCCCAGCTCAGCACGCTCAAGATGCTGCTCGGTGAAGGCCAGCGCGTCGGTGAAATCGCCCGGAACCTCGGGGTCCGCGTGCCCAGCGCCACCGAGCAGATCATCAAACTTGAACGCGCCGGCCTGGCCCGCCGCGAGCCGGATCCGGCAGACTCCCGTGCCGTCCGGGTGATCCTCACCCCTGAAGGCCGTGCCGC
The DNA here is from genome assembly GCF_024362385.1 of Arthrobacter sp. DNA4. NCBI lineage: Bacteria > Bacillati > Actinomycetota > Actinomycetes > Micrococcales > Micrococcaceae > Arthrobacter > Arthrobacter sp. DNA4. Next base: position 4,360,570 of record NZ_CP101466.1, on the reverse strand, counting down.
CGTCGACGCCGCCAACAAGCGCCGCAACCAGGTGATGGCCGACATCCTCAGCACCCTCACCGACCAGGACCGCAAAGCCCTGTCGGAGGCCCTGCCGGTCATCGACAAGATCAATGCATCCCTCCAGAACTGAACCAGCCACCCACCCTGAATCAGCCACGAACTTAGGAGTACCCTCCATGGACGGCCAGCTCGCAGAAACCCTGCCGGCACCAGAATCAACCCTGCAGGCCGAAAAGGCCTCATTCCTGAAGCAGCCCAAGGCGGTCTGGGCCACCGCCCTCGCCGCAGTGTTCGCCTTCATGGGCATCGGGCTGGTGGACCCCATCCTCCCGGCCATCGCCACCAACCTGGACGCCAGCCCCAGCGAGGTATCCCTGCTCTTCACCAGCTACTTCCTGGTCACCGCGCTGGCCATGCTGATCACGGGTTTTGTTTCCTCCCGGATCGGCGGCAAGAAGACCCTGCTGATCGGCCTGGCCGTCATCGTCGTCTTCTCCTCGCTGTCCGGCCTGTCCGCCAGCGTCGGTGAGCTGGTGGGCTTCCGCGCCGGCTGGGGGTTGGGCAACGCCCTCTTCGTGGCAACCGCCCTCGCCGTGATCGTGGGCGTGGCCAGCGGCGGTGCCGGTACCGCCATCATCCTTTACGAGGCCGCCCTGGGCCTGGGCATTTCGCTCGGCCCGCTCCTTGGCGCCCTCCTGGGCGGCTGGCAGTGGCGCGCCCCGTTCTTCGGCACCGCCGTCCTGATGGCCGCCGCCTTCATCGCCCTGATCGCCCTGCTGCCCACGACCCCTCTGCCCGAGCGCAAAGTGCGGCTGCGGGACCCCCTCCTGGCGCTGGGCCACAAGGGACTGCGGACGACGGCGGCGAGCGGCCTGTTCTACAACTACGGCTTCTTCACCATCCTGGCCTTCACCCCGTTCATCCTGGGCATGGACGCGTACGGCATCGGCGGAGTCTTCTTCGGCTGGGGCGTAGCCGTGGCGGTCTTCTCCGTCTTCGTGGCTCCGCCGCTGCAGGCCCGCTTCGGCGCCGTGAAGGTCCTGACGGGCACGCTGTTCCTGCTCATGCTGGACCTGGTAAGCCTGGGACTGGCGGCCGGGCACTCGGTTCCTGCCGTCGTCGTGCTGGTGATCGTTGCCGGTGCACTCCTGGGCGTCAACAACACCATCTACACCGAACTGGCCATGGGCGTCTCCGATTCGCCCCGGCCCGTGGCATCCTCCGGCTACAACTTCGTCCGCTGGATGGGTGGCGCGCTGGCCCCGTTCGCGGCAGCCCAGCTCGGCGAGCACTTCGGCCCGCAGGTTCCGTTCTTCGCCGGCGCCGTGGCCATGGTGATCGCCATCCTGATCGCGTTCGGCGGCCGGGCCTACCTGTCCTCGCACGAACCGCACGTCGTGTAACCGCCGCACTTTTAGGCAGTAAACAGCAAACCCTCCATCACGCCAGGTGATGGAGGGTTTGCTGTTGTCCGGCGAAAGCTGATGGGGCGTCGCCGGAAAAGCCGCGGGATGTGATGGGGCGTTACTTGGCTTTCGCTGAACCCTTCGGCACGAACAGCGTCTCCGCCTGCTCCAGGGACATGCCGTTGGTCTCCGGCACCTTGAACATGACGAAGAAGAAGGACGCGGCAGCGAACAGGGCGTACATGGCATAGGTCAGCGGCAGGGACGCGGACGCCATGACCGGGAAGCTGAGGGTGATCACGAAGTTGGCCACCCACTGCGCGGCAGCTGCGAGGCCCAGGGCCCGGGCGCGGATCCTGGACGGGAAGATCTCGCCCAGGAGCACCCACACCAGGGGTCCCCAGGAGGCGCCAAAGCTGACCACGAACACGTTGGCGGCAACCAGGGCCACCGGACCCCACGCACCCGGGAGGGTGATGTTCTCGCCGGAGCCGATGGCCGAGGAGAACGCCAGGGCCATGGCGCCCAGGGACACGGCCATTCCCACGGAGCCGGCGAGCAGGATGGGCCGCCGTCCCACGCGGTCCACCAGGGCAATGGCCACCAGGGTGACCAGAATGTTGGTGATGGAGGTTGCCACCGAGATGGCCAGGGAGTCCTTCTCCTGGAAGCCCACAGCCTTCCACAGCGTGGTGGAGTAGTAGAAGATCACGTTGATCCCCACAAACTGCTGCAGCACGGACAGGACGATGCCCACCCAGACCACTGCCTGCAGGCCCAGGGTCTTGCCGCGCAGCAGCCCTTCTGGTACCACCTTGTCTTCCTCGATGGCTTCCTGGATCTCGCGGATGTGCCGGTCGGTGTCCTCGGCGGGGGCGATCGAGGCGAAGACCTTCCGGGCCTCGTCCTCCTTGCCCTTGAACACGAGGAACCGCGGGGACTCGGGCAGGGTGAAGGCAATCCAGCCGTAGACCACGGCCGGGACGGCGGCAGCGAGGAACATCCAACGCCATGCCTCAATGCCCAGCCAGAAGCGCTGGTCCGCGCCGCCGGCAGTGGTGGCCAGGAGCGCGTCGGACAGCAGGGCGGCGAAGATACCGGTGGTGATGGCCAGCTGCTGCAGCGAGGCCAGGCGGCCGCGCACCTGCCGCGGCGAAATCTCGGAGATGTAGGCCGGAGCGATGACCGATGCCAGGCCGATGCCCAGCCCGCCCACCAGACGCCAGAACACCAGGTCCCAGACGCCGAAAGCGAACCCGGTGCCCAGGGCGCTGACCAGGAACAGCAGCGCGCCCAGTTTCATGGCGGGGATGCGGCCGTGCCGGTCCGCCACCTTGCTTACCAGGAAGGCGCAAGCCGCGCAGCCCAGGAGGGCAATGGCCACGGCGAAGCCTGTCACGGCCTCGGAGAGCGCGAATTCTTCCTTCAGGGCATCCACGGCCCCGTTGACCACGGACGAGTCAAAGCCGAAGAGGAATCCGCCCACCGCCCCCGCGAGCGCCAGCCAGATCACCCGCCGCGGAATCCCGGTGGTGGTCTGCTCCTGTGCAGTGGGCATGGTTCTCCCTGGGTTTGGGGTTTTATGGATGCGGTGCGGACGTCGTCGGCTGCGGTACCGGCCAAAGGGGCCGGCGCACACGCGCTAAACAGTGTGGCACGTCACCGCCCTAGGTTCCACTTGGCGCCCCTGTCCCCTTAAGCGACTGTCCCCTGAAACGCCGGACGACGACGGCGGGCCGTGCCGCCGTCGTCGTCCGTTCAGTGCGCTCCCGGGCTGGGGCACCCGGCTAGTGCGCCGGAATCTCCATGCTGTCCCTGTCCTGCGGGGATTCCTTCTGGTCGGTCAGCTTCTTCCGGGGGAGGGCGAAGCTGATGAGGAAGGCCAGGCCCGTCAGGGCTGCCGCCGTCAGCATCACCGTGTCAATGGACGTGGCGAAGCCTTCGGTGATGGGCCTGGTCAGGGTGCTGTTGGCGGTGTGCAGCCAGCTGGTGTCGTTCAGGGAGTCGTTGGACGCACCGTTCTTGAAGAAGTCGTACAGCTTGGCGTTGGCCGGGTCCGACGCGACGGCGGGGTCCTTGAGCACGGCCAGGTAGGCGGGGTCCGTGGCGGCGGCCTTCATGCTGTCGGCGATCCGGCTGGCAGCCAGGCTGAACAGCATGGAGATGAAGACGGCGGTTCCTACGGCACCACCCATGGAGCGGAAGAACGCTGCCGAGGAGGTCCCCACGCCCATGTCCCGCGGCGGTACCGAGGTCTGCATGGCCAGCGTGAGCGGCTGCATGCAGAAGCCCAGGCCCACTCCGAAGAACACCGCAATCAGGCCCGGCACCCACAGGTCCGTGTCTACTCCCAGCGAGAAGCCCATCACCAGGGCCGCCGCCGTCAGGATTCCGGTACCCATGATGGGAAAGATGCGGAACGTGCCCGAGGCGGAGATGGTGCGACCGGCCGTGATGGATCCGAACAGGATGCCCACCGTGAAGGTGATCATCATCAGGCCGGCTTCGGTGGGGGTGAGGCCCTTCACGAGCTGGAGGTACATCGGGAGCATGGCGATGGCGCCGAACATGCCGATGCCGATGATGAAGTTCAGCAGCGAGGACAGGCCGAACGTGACGTTGTGGAAGAGCCGCAGCGGGATGAGGGCGTAGTCGCCGGCGCGTTTTTCCGCCAGCAGGAACCAGGCAATGCCCACCACGCCCAGGCCGTAGCAGAGGAAGGAGTTCAGCGAGGTCCAGCCCCAGGTGCGGCCCTGTTCGGCCACCAGGAGGAGGGGAACGATGGCTACGGTGATCGCTGCCGCGCCCCAGTAATCGATCTTCTGCTTGAGGTGCTTTGCGGGCAGGTGCAGGAACAGGAACACCACCGTCAGGGCGGCGAGGCCGATGGGAATGTTGATGAAGAACACCCAGCGCCAGCCGTCGAAGCCCAGGATGTTGGCGGAACCGGCGAACGCGCCGCCCACCACCGGCCCCAGGACCGAGGAGATTCCGAACACGGACATGAAGTAGCCCTGGAACTTGGCGCGGTCCTTGAGCGAGACGATGTCGCCGATGATGGTCAGCGCAAGGGCCAGCAGGCCGCCGGCACCCAGGCCCTGGATGCCGCGGGCAATGGCCAGTTCGGTCATCGAGTGCACGGACCCGGCGTAAAGCGAGCCCACCAGGAAGACGGCGATGGCGGTCAGGTACAGCGGGCGGCGCCCGAAGATGTCGCTCAGCTTGCCGTAGAGCGGGGTGCTGACCGTGGACGTGATCAGGTAGGCGGTGGTGGCCCACGCCTGCAGGGAGAGTCCGTCCAGGTCGTTGGCGATGGTGTAGATGGACGTGGAGACGATGGTCTGGTCAAGGGATGCCAGGAACATGCCCAGCATCAGGCCCACCATCACTGTGACGATCTGGCGTCGCGTCAGGGTTTCTCCGGCGCCTGGCGCGGCAGTGGCTTTGGACATGGGTGCTCCAAGGGAAGAAAAAGGATATAAGCAGCGATAGTTGCTTTCAGTAACTATCTTACTGGTTCTTTCTGTTCCCCGCCGTGCGTATTTTGTTGCTGAAGCTTTTGCCCGTCCGCCCTTACGGTTCCACGAGGATGCCGTCGGGGTCGCACCAGACGGTGGCTCCGGGGCGGAACGTCACGCCGTCGATCACCACGTCCACGTCGACCTCGCCGGCTCCGGCCTTCCGGCTCTTCCTGGGGTTGCTCCCGAGGGCCTTGACGCCGAGGTCCAGTTCAGCGATTGCCAGCCGGTCGCGGATGGCGCCATTGATGACGACGCCGCCGTTGGCGACGGCGCTTTCGGCGATCATGTCCCCCATCAGGGCAGTGCCCAGCGAGCCACCGCCGTCCACCACCAGGACGGCACCGTTCCCCGGCGAGCCGAGCGTGGACTTCACCAGGGCGTTGTCCTGGAAACAGCGGATGGTCCTGACCGGACCGCTGAAATGGGACCGGCCACCCAGGGACTGGAACTGCAGGGACACCGATGCCAGTGCGTCGCCGCGCTCATCATAGAGATCGGCAGTGTTCATGGCCGGTGCGGATCCGTTTCCTGCTGGTGTGGTCACGTGGCTCTCCTCGCGTAGTGGTGGATTATGCACATCCGGCGCCTGGCGCAGGGCGGCGCGTTACCGCCCACGATAGTCTGATCCCACCGCCAACCGGCCGTACCAGGGGGAGCCAAACCAATGAGTGTGTCCAATACGCCCGCGCCGGACGGCACCTTCGCCGGCCACGTCCCGGCCGCGGCGCTCGCCGAACCGGTTGAGCGGGTCACTGCCCGCTGGGTGACCGGGCTGGTGCTGGTAAACGTGGGGATTAATGCCGCTTTCTTCGGCCCCATCAACGTCTTCATCGGCCAGCAGGCGATCAGCATCGATGCACCCGCCAAGGAAGCCATCCTGTCCCTGGTCACGGCCTGCGGCGCGGCGGTGTCGCTGGTGGCCAACCCCCTGTTCGGTGCGCTGTCGGACCGGACCACGTCACGGTTCGGGCGGCGCGCGCCGTGGGTGCTGGCCGGGGCAGTGCTTGCCACCGCGGCGCTGCTGGCCATGTCCTTCTCGGGTGCGGTGGCGCTCATGGTTCTCTTCTGGTGCCTGGTGCAGCTGGGCGCAAACGCCGCCTACGCCGCCATCACCGCCGCAGTCCCGGACCGGGTGCCGGTGGTCCAGCGCGGGGGAGTGGGCGGACTCGCGGCAATGGGCCAGACCCTCGGCATCCTCACGGGGGCGGTCTTTGGCGCCGTGGTCTCCGGGAACTTCATGGTGGGCTACTGGCTCTGCGCAGGTGCGCTGCTGTTCTCCGTGCTGCCGTACCTGTTCCACCGGAACGACCCCCAACTTCCCAAGTCGGAACTGGCGGCTTTCCGCCCCCTGGTTTTCATCAAGGGCTTCTGGATCAGCCCCCGGCGCTACCCCGACTTCGCCTGGGCCTGGCTGACCCGTTTCCTGGTCAATGTGGGCAACCAGCTGACCATCGTCTACCTCCTCTTCTTCCTGCGCGACGTCATCCACCACGGGGATCCCGCCACGGGGGTGCTGGTCCTGACCGGCATCTATGCCGTGATGGTGATGATCACTGCCGTCGTCGCGGGGCCCTGGAGTGACAGGGTGGGGCGGCGGAAGCCCTTCGTCATCGGGTCCTCCGCCACCATCGCCATGGCCGGAGCCATCATGGCGTTCTTTCCTGTCTGGCCCGGCGCGCTGGCCGGTGCCGCGGTCCTTGGCATCGGGTTCGGCGCCTACCTGGCCGTGGACTTTGCGCTGCTGACCCAGGTCCTGCCCTTCGCCGTCAGCCGGGGCAAGGACATGGGCGTCATCAACGTGGCCAACTCGCTGCCGCAGGTGGTTGCCCCGGCTTTGGCGCTGCTGGCCGTGAACTACTGGGGCGGCTACCGGACACTGTTCCTCACCGCCGCTGCAATTGGCCTCCTGGGCGCCGTGTTCGTGGTGAAGATCAGGGGCGTCGACTGACCCCTTGGGGGCCTGAAGATAAGGCCGCTGACTAATTAGGGCACGTGCCTGTGCCGTATAGTTGAACCGGGCTGCAGGGCGGTACGGAAGTGGGGGCGCTCCTGGCCGCAGTCCCTACGACACAACCCCGGAATGCTGATGCCCGAGACTTTTTCAGACCATCCGCCCATGGCCGCCAGGCCTTCCGCTCCACGCCAGCGCCTCCGCTACGCACGGATCCTTGATACCGCCGCCGGGTTTGCCCGCACGGGGCTTGATGCCGTGGAACTCTCCCAGGTCGCAGAAAAAGCAGACGTACCGCTGGGCACGCTCTACCGCTACTTTCCGTCCCCCACCCATCTGATGCTGGCGCTGTACTGGCAGCAGCTGGACGAACTGGAGGCAGGCTCCCGCGGCTCGTCCGCCCGCTTCCGGGGCCGCGCACTTTCCGGCCTGCTGATGGAAATTTTCCACATGCGCGTCATGCAGCCCGCGGTGGAGCAATGCCTGAGCCGGGGCGTGTACCTGCCGGACAAGGACACCACGGAACTCCTGCGCGAGATCGATGCACTCAGCGAAAAGCTCGTAGCGGGCGCCTGTGGTGATGCCGTGGGAGCAAGGGTCCTCCTCCTGACGGTCACTGGTCTGGTCCAGTCCGTGCGGAACCGCCGGCTTTCGCTCTTCGAAGCCGAGGAAGACCTTAAAAAGGCCTGCGGGCGGCTGTCTCCGGGAGCCGAGGCCGGGTTAACAGTGAGTCGATCGGCGTAACTGGTCTAGACCAAAGTCGGATTAAATCCGCCATAATCACGTGATGCGGGCCACATATATGGCAGATAAAACGTTTTATCGGACGTCGCCGCTGTCAAGAGGTGCCACCAAGGCAGTCCGGGGCTGCCTACCATGGAGGCACAGGAGCGGCAGGGCGGAAACATCCCCGGCGTTCCCACGGACCGGCCACCCCTGGGTTTCCTGTCGCACTACTTTTCCATGCTGGGCCCGCTGCCGGGCTCCAGTCCCATGTGCCGTGCGCCCACGGCAAGCACCAGGAGACAACGACGTGTCCATTGACGCAATCACCGCCACCGACAACTCAGCAGCGACTGCCCTGACCGAAGACGAGATCTTCAGCGCCCACCAGGGCGGCAAGCTGTCCGTCACCAGCACTGTTCCGCTGTCCAACAAGCGGGACCTGTCCATCGCCTACACCCCGGGTGTCGCCGAGGTCAGCCGCGCCATCCACGCCAAGCCCGAACTCGCACGCACGCTGACCTGGGCCGAGCGCCTGGTGGTCGTTGTCAGCGACGGCACGGCTGTCCTGGGCCTGGGCAACATCGGTGCCAGCGCCTCGCTGCCCGTCATGGAAGGCAAGTCCGCCCTGTTCAAGACCTTTGGTGACCTTGACTCCATCCCGCTGGTCCTCAACACCACCGACGTCGACGAGATCGTGGAAACCCTGGTCCGCCTGCGTCCCAGCTTCGGCGCAGTGAACCTTGAAGACATCTCGGCGCCGCGCTGCTTCGAGCTCGAGGAAAAGCTCATCGAAGCCCTGGACTGCCCGGTCATGCACGATGACCAGCATGGCACTGCCGTGGTCGCCCTTGCTGCGCTGACCAACGCTGCCAAGGTGACCGGCCGCGGCCTGGAAGGGCTGAAGGTCGTGGTGTCCGGCGCCGGCGCGGCCGGGATCGCCGTCGCCGAAATCCTCCTCGCAGCCGGCATCACCGATGTGGTCCTGCTCGATTCCCGGGGCGTCATCAACAGCGGCCGGGAGGACCTGGCCGCCAGCCCCGGGAGCAAGAAGGCGGACATCGCCGGCCGCAGCAACCCCCGCGGCATCACCGGCGGCCCTGCTGAAGCCCTCGCTGGAGCCGATGTGTTCATCGGCGTCTCCTCATCCAAGCTGGACGACGCACACCTGGCCTCCATGAACCAGGACGCCATCGTCTTCGCTCTCTCCAACCCGGACCCGGAAGTCCTGCCCGAGGTTGCCGTGAAGTACGCCGCCGTCGTGGCCACGGGCCGCAGCGACTTCCCCAACCAGATCAACAACGTCCTGGCGTTCCCGGGCATCTTCCGCGGTGCCCTTGACGCAGGGGCCCGCCGCATCACGCCGGCCATGAAGCTGGCCGCGGCACGTGCCATTGCCGAGCTTGCCGCCGAGGACCTGTCGGCGGACTACATCGTCCCCAGCCCGCTGGACCCGCGCGTGGCCCCGGCGGTCACCGCCGCCGTCGCCGCAGCGGTGGAAGCGGAGTAGGGCTCCTTTCCTCCGGAACCACGACGGCGGTGCCTCCTTCCCGGAAGGAGGCACCGCCGTCGGGCGTTAGGGCGCTGAACCAGGGCACCTAGACTGGGCATCATGAGCTCCGAGACCGTGGTGACCATCCTGTGCGGCCTGGCGATCCTGGTGGGGGTAGCCGGCACGATCATTCCCGTCCTGCCCGGGAGCGTGCTGATCGGTGTCAGCCTGCTGGCGTGGGCCATCTGGGGCGGTGCCGGGACGGCGGGGTGGGTGGTGTTCGCGGTGGCCATGATCTTTGTCGCCGCGGGAATGACGGCAGGTGCCGTCCTGACCGGCAGGAAACTCAAGCAGCACGCCATTCCCAGCCGCAGCATCGTGGTGGCGTTGGTGGCGGGCGTCGTGGGGATGTTCATCATCCCCGTGGTGGGGCTCTTCGTGGGATTTGCTGCCGGCCTGCTGGCCAGCGAGTTCCTCCGCACGCGGAACTTTACGACGGCGGCGAGGTCCAGCTGGGCCGCACTGAAGGCCACCGGCGTAGGTATGCTCGCTGAATTCGGGCTCGCCTGCCTTGCTGCCAGCACCTGGGTGATCGGTGTGTGGATCGCCGCCGCCGCGAACGGCTGATACTAGAGTCCCAGTCCTCCGAGCTTGTCGCCCAGGCCGCCGGGAAGTTTGTCGCCGAGTCCGCCGGGAAGCCTGGAGAGCAGTTCGGCCGGGTTGATGCCGAGTTTGGACAGCAGCCCGGCATGCTGTTCGGTGTCCACCTGGTCCGGCAGTTCCGACTCTGCCTGTGAGGCTTTGCCCTGTTCTCCCTGGGACCGCAGGAGTTCAAGGATCTGGTTCTTGTCGATTTGCATGGCATTCTCCTCAACGGGATTTATTTACTAAGGGTGCTTACTACCTTTCCTGAAAATGATGTTCGGGACAAGGCCTTCGCCATGTCTGTGCTCAGCGATGCAGCGCATCGAGCAGGCATCAGCTGCCGGTTAGCATTTAAGGATGAGCGCCGGGGAGACTGCACCGATTTACTGGGACAGCCGCGACCTCACCCCTTTCGGACAGGCACAGCTGCGCACTCCTGTCCATGACCTTGCCGGGGGAGTGGGTGGCCTGCTGACCGGTGTCCTGGGCGGACGCAACCCCGCTTTGCTGTCCATCGACGGCGAGGTGCCCCGGCTCAAGCGGCTGCTGCCCAAGCCTGCCAAAGCGGTCCACGAAGCCGTCTTTACCAGCCGCGAGCCGGAACGCCTGATCACCCTGGCGCGCGCCTACCCCGGATGGGCCGGGCTCTGCTATCTGATGGCCGGGCTGCTGGTGTACAAGCACGGCGGCTATCTGCGCGCTTCCGAGCTCCTTCAGCGGGGGCTCACCACCAGGAACGACGATGAAGCCAACAGGTACTCCTCCACCTATCTCACCAGGATCGTCACCCGGATCGAGCTGGCTGAGCGGGTGGAAATCCCCGTCCTGTTCAGCGAGGAATCGGTATTCCTGGCCCTGGCCCACTCGTTGCGCGAGACCGGCCGCACGGAGGCTGCGCTCGACGCGCTGACGGGGCTGCCGCCGTCGCTTCCCATGGCCCTGGCACGCTGCTCCCTTGCCCTCAGCCTGGGCCGAAGCCGCACGGTCATCGACTGGACGGAGGGACTGCTGAACGCGGACGACCTCTCCGCTGCCCTGCTGCTGGTCCGTGCCCGCGCCCTGCGCCGGGAAGGCCGGCTGGACGCTGCCCACCAGGCGATCGTCGAGGTCCTGCGCCGCCGCAAGACTCACCTTGCGCTGCGCAATGACGCCCTGACGGACCGGGCGCTGCTGGTCCTGGAATCGAGCCGCCGCTCGCTGAATCCGCGCGACTGGGGACGCCGGCGCGGGGACCCTGAACCCCAGCGGGAGCTGGAGGCTCCGGCGCCCATCCGCAAGGATGAGGAAATGCGCCGGATCTGGGAGCAGGACTGGAAGGAACTCAGCGGGGATTAGGACCCGTTGGCCTACGAGTGGTTGGCCAGGAAGGGCAGCAGTTGCTCGCCGAGCAGCACAGTCCCCAGGACCACCATGATGATGCCGCTGGCCAGGGTTACCGCCCGCGCTGCGCCGGGCCTGCTCTGCAGCAGCGTGCGCGACAACAGGGCCACCACCGTATAGACCAGGCCTGCCAGCGCCACGAACGTCATGCCCAGGAGGCCCGACTGCACCGGGACGGGCAGCGATGCGTCGGCGCTGACGAACTGCGGAATGAGGGCCACGTAGAAGAGCAGGCCCTTGGGGTTGATGCCGCTGGTGCCCATGCCCTGCAGGAAGGTGCGCAGCTGTGTTCCGGGCCCGACGGCGGCATCCGCACTGAAGCTGGCGCCGCGCCATGACCGGAGGGTTCCCACCCCGAGCCACAGCAGGTAACCGGCGCCCGCCAGGGTGATCCAGCCAAGGACTCCGGGCATTCCGGCCAGCACCGCAGCCAGGCCTGCCACCAGCAGGGCCGTGTGGAGGACGTACCCGCCGCAGAGCCCTGCGACTGCGGGGACAAAACTGCGCTGCCGGAGACCGGCCGCGATGGTGTAGGCCCAGTCCACTCCCGGGGTGCAGGCCAGGGCGGCGGCCACCACCAAAAAGGCCAGGAACAGCTGCGGGTTCATGCGATTCTCCTGTCTAAGGGCTCTCAGGAGCAACCATAGGAAGAATCAGGCCAAAAGTGCTGTCCTGTTTTCGCCCGCCCCGCGGCAACCGCAGTATATTTATTGCGTGCTGGATCAAGTTGACAGAAATATTTTGCGCCACCTCCAGGAGGACGGCCGGATGACTGCCACCGCCCTCGCTGCGAAGGTGGGCCTCACGGTGGCGCCGTGCCACCGCCGGCTCCGGGATCTCGAGCAGTCCGGAGTCATCCGCGGGTACAAGGCGGACGTCGACCCGGCTGCCGTGGGCCTGGGATTCGAGGCGATCGTGTTTGTCACGCTCCGCCAGGTGGACAGGTCCACGATGGAGATCTTTGAGAACCGGGTGGCGGAGAATCCCAACATCATTGAGGCGCAGCGGCTGTTCGGGTCACCGGACTACCTGCTGAAGATCATCGCGGCGGACCTGCCGGCCTACCAGCGCTTCTACGACACCGAGCTCACATCCCTGCCCGGGGTGGAGCGGCTGACCTCAACGCTGGTCATGAAGAACCTGAAGTCCAACGCGGGGCCGCCGGTGTAGCAGCCGCCCAAGGTTTACCAGTGGCAGCGATTCCGGCCTGGGCCTCAGGGGTGTAGTACTTTCCGGCGAGGTGCACGGAGTAGATGAATGTCATCCGGCCGGTGTCGTGGTTGGAGAGGATTTCGGCGGAAAATACTGTTCCCGTCTTGTTGCCCATTCCGGGATTCCACTGCTTTTTGCCGGAACCGTCTTTGAAGTCGGTGCCGATAGGTTCGGCGTCCTGGAGAATGACGAACCCGAGTTCATCCGCAGCCCGCCTGATTTCGGCGTTGGCGTCCTGTGCGTCCGGGTAGTTGATGAAAATGTCGATGTGGTCCACCGTGTTGTCCGCGCCGGGACGGATGCGGATGGTGTCGGTCCGCATGTCGACCACGCCGCGGGGCGTGGTCATGCTGACATCGATCAGCTTGCCGGAATCCGCTGCCACCAGGGCTCCGTCGGATCCTGAGGGAAGCCCGAGGGCGGACAGGTCCAGTGGCAGGCGGGTGAAGTCGAAGGCCACCTTCCCGCTGCTCTTAATCGCGTTGATGCCTTCCGGTGTGAACTGGGAATTGCCGTCAGCCACGATGGGCGCTTTTTCCCCGGCCGGCATGAACGCGCAGCCGGACAACAGGAGCACGCTGGCCAGGAGTGCGGCGGCCGGAAGGCGCCTCACTGGATGCCCGCAGCTTCGACGTCTGTGCCGCAAAAGTCCCACGCCATGGTTGTCCCCCCAGTGAATTCCTGGATGCCAGCCTAGCGGCGCGTGCCGGCCGGCGGCGATGGGGAGGGCTATCCTTCGAGCAGGCCGGTGGTGCGGTATGGGATGACCTCGCGCAGGAACATGCTGGTGGACGTCCGGACAATGCCGGGGCAGAGCCGGATTTCTTCGGAGACCCGGTAGAGGTCGTCAGGGCTTTTGGCCACCACGCGGATGAGGAGGTCGGTATCACCGGCCGGCGCGTGGCACTCGAGGACTTCGGGGATCCTGCGCAGCGCGGCGATGGCCTCGTTCAGGTGGCTCTGGTCCAGTTCTGCGCTCACGGCCGCGGCCACACCCCTGCCGAGGGCCGACGGGAGTACGCGGCTGCTGTTGGGGCGGAGTGCCCCCGACGCCGACATCCGTTCCAGCCGCGACTGCACGGTTCCCCGGGCCAGGCCCAGCTTCTGTGCCAGCACCATGATCGGAATGCGCGGGTCTTCGTCCAAGGCGTTCAGGATGCGCTTGTCCGTGGCGTCCAGTTCCTGCAATCTGACCACTTCCTGCCTGCTTCATCGTCAGGATTTGATCAGAATGACTAATCCAAGTCCTGCTTGTTGTTCCAACTGTATGAGGTCTGCTCAAATAGTGGCAACAAGGGCAAAAGCTACCGCTGGAACCCGCAGGCTTACAGGTTTCCCGGCACACCACCCGGCGCCCTGGACACCGCTTCCCGCAAGGAGGCCGCCGCTGGATGAGACTTGTTCACACCATGCTCACTCTGCAAACACGGCAAGAGCCCCTGAGCTACCGACGTCGGACTTCCGCAGTCATCGGTAGCTGAGGGGCTCTTGTGTTATTCGGTCTAGGGTTGGTGTCATGACCCGTGACGGCCGTTTCGCCCCCAGCCCCTCCGGTGAACTGCATGTCGGGAACCTGCGCACCGCCATTCTCGCCTGGCTCTTCGCCCGCTCCACAGGCCGCGCCTTCCTGCTGCGGGTGGAGGACCTGGACCGTGCCCGCACGGGCGCGGAAGCGGAGCAGTTGCGGGACCTGGCCGCCATCGGCGTCACCTGGGACGGTGACGCCGTAAGGCAGACGGCGCGCGCCCCCCTCTACGCTGAAGCGATCGCCCGCCTCCAGGACGCGGGCCTGACCTATGACTGTTTCTGCACGCGCCGCGAGATCCAGGAGGCTGCGTCGGCACCGCATGCCCCGCAGGGCGCCTACCCCGGGACCTGCCGCAACCTGGACCGCGCTGAGCTGGAGTTCAAGCGCTCCATCCGGCCCTCAGCCCTCAGGCTGCGGGCCGAGGTCGCCGAGTTCACCGTGACCGACGTCCTCCATGGCCGGTTCACCGGCCTGGTGGACGACTTTGTGCTGCGGCGCAACGATGGCGTCACGGCCTACAACCTCGCCGTGGTGGTGGATGATGCCGAGCAGGGCATCGACCAGGTGGTTCGCGGTGATGACCTGCTCCCGTCCACGCCGCGGCAGGCCTATCTCGCCTCGCTTTTAAACATTCCCATACCGGAATATGCCCATGTTCCCCTGGTGGTAAATCAAGACGGCGCGCGGCTGGCCAAGCGCGACGGTGCGGTCACGCTTGCGGACCTGGCTCACTCCGGGGTGGGGGTGGAGGAGGTCCGGGACAGGCTGCTTGCCTCCGTTGGGCTGCCGGGCGGGACGCTGGAGCAGGCGCTGCCCGCATTCTGCCCCGCCGCCCTGCCCCGGGAGCCGTGGGTCTGGGAGCCCCTGGACGTCAACAAACGTTGACGCCCCCCGCTGCGTCAACTAATGTTGACGCCATGGAGGTGGACCGGATGAAGACGCTGGTTGGATCGATGGACGGCAAAGGGCCGGCCGAGGCGCTGCATGCTGTCGCGGAGTTGCAGAGGGAAGTGAGCCGGGCCGAATCGGCCCTGGTCCGCAGTGCGCGCCAGGCCGGATTGTCCTGGGAAGCGATCGCCCTCTGCCTGGGCGTCAGCAAGCAGGCCGTCCACCGGAAGTACGGCAAGCGGTAAGGCGGCCGCGCCTACTCCGGCGCCTTCTGCTCGAAGGGGGCCACGAATTCCTCCGCGAACCGCCGCACGCCGTCCCACTCGGTGTAGATGTAGTCGCGGCCGGTATCCGTATCGGTGCTGCCCTGGCCGCTGACGATATTCTTCATCATCATCCGTTTGAGGAACCCGTACTGGGTGTAGAGGAGGGCCCCGCCAAACAACGCCACCTTGGCGGGGTGCCAGCCGGTACTGTCCTCGAACTCAGCAACGCGTCTCTCCGCCTCTTCCGGGTCCCCATGCGCGGAGAGGCTGACGGAAAACAGGGCGGCCGGCACCTGCTCCAGGGCATCCCGGTTCCTGCGGACGAAATCCGCCACGAATCCCTCGTGCTTTCCGGCGTGGATGGAAGCACCCACGATGACGCCGTCATAGCCGCCAGGGAGGTCGTGGGCGGCATGCTTGAGGTCCAGCGTCCCGGCCTCATGGCCGCGGGCCTGCAGCACATCGGAGATGTACTCGGCGATCCGGGCCGTCTGGCCCTCGGTGGTCCCATAGGGGATCAGAATCTTTGCCATACCCACCACTCTGGCGTCCTGACAGGACCGGGCAAAGGGGCAAAAGTCCCGGCGCGGCGGCCCGGACAACCGGCGGCTAGACCCGCCCCAGCGCCTCGATGTCCTCGAGGAAATCAGCCTGCACTTCGGCGCTCACGGTAGTCCGGGTATCACCAATGGCATCGAGGTAGTCCTGGGTGGAGGGGCCCTTCCGGACTGCCTCCCGGACCGAAACATCGCCCCCCGAGGCCAGCCCGCCGTCGTCGTACACTGCTTTCTCCAGCGCCCGCTGGGAGGCGCTGCGGGCGGCATACTCAATGTCTGCCGGCGAAAAGCCCTCCGTGCGTTCCACCAGGAGCTCCACATCTACAGCGTCCACGACGGCGGCGGGAATGAAGCGCTGCCACATGGCCTCGCGTGCCTGCCGGTCCGGCAGCCCGATGGGAATGACGTAGTCGAACCGGCCGTGGCGCAGGAAGGCGGAGTCCAGGGCGCGGATGAAGTTGGTGGCGCAGACCAGGAGCCTGCCGGGCTGTTCGCGGAATGCGGGGATGATCTTCAGCAGCTCGTTGGTCACGCCCTGCAGCGGCGACGGCGGGTCCCCGGCCCGCTGGGAGGCGATCTCCTCCACCTCGTCGATGAACACCACGGCGTGCTCCAGCTCGGCGATCTCCAGGAAAGTTTCGCGGAGCGCGCCGCCAGTCCCTGGGGATCGCTACCAGCCGGGAGGGGAACACTTCCACGAATGGCCATTCGAGCCGGGAGGCGATTGCCTTGGCGAAGGTGGTCTTGCCGGTCCCGGGCGGACCGAAGAGGACGACGGCGCGCGGCGGCACCACGCCGAATTCATCAGCCAGGTCCGCCTCGGCGAGCGGAAGCACCAGGCGGCGTTCGAGCAGTTCCTTTTCCTTGCGCATGCCGGCCACGTTTTCCCAGAGATCACGCGCCAGGACGCGGCCGCCGAGCTGGCCAAGGGCGCCCAGCTCCTGGCGCTGGACCGGGATGGTGCGTTCGAAGTAGCGGAGGTTCTTCTTGAGCGCGAAGCCGCGGCCCAGGAACGCCTCCACCCGGGTTTCGGATTCCGGCATCAGCGCCGAGAGCTTGTTCAGGCCGTGCGGGGCCATGCGGTTTTCGACGGCGGCCAACAGTGACGTGCCGATGCCGCGGCCGCGGTACTCGGGCAGGGTGGCCAGGAACACGATCCAGCCCTGGTCGTGGGCGGCACGTCCGACGGCGGCGCCCACCACCTGTTCGCCCTGCACGGCGACCACGGCGTGGTCCTTCTCGCAGGACGCGAGGACCTCGGACAGGGCATAGACGGGCTCGACGTTGTGGGCCTTCAGCGTCTCCCACAGGTGCAGGATGCCGTCCAGGTCAGCCGAATGGAAATCCCTGATCCGCCAGTTGGTCATGGGTTTACTCCTGTTGGTTCGTCGTTGAGCCAGCCGTGTTCGGGTCAGCGTTTGGCACCTGGAAGTGAGCTTATGCGAACCCGCCGCCCGGGAGGGTTGCGGCGGCGTTGCATGACGCCCTTTCAGAGGCCCAGCGCGTCCATGGTGTGGCGCAGGGTGTCCGCGGAGCGCCGCAGTGCCGCCAGCTCGCCGTCGTCCATGGGCGTTTCCAGGACGCGGTGCACGCCGCCGCGGCCCACCACGCTGGGCAGGGACAGGGCCACCCCGGAGATCCCGTGCAGCCCCGACAGGACCGTGGAAACCGGCAGGACGGCATTGTCGTCGCGCAGGAGCGCCTCCACGATGCGGGCGCCGGACAGGCCGATGGCGTAGTTCGTGGCCCCCTTGCCGGCGATGACCTTGTAGGCGGCCTGCACCACTTCCGTGGCAGTGTCGGCGAGGTATTCGGGCGTGAAGATCCGCTCGCCGCCTTCTGTCCACTCGCGGATGGGCACCGGGCCAATGGTGGCGCCGGACCAGAGCGGGAATTCGGTGTCGCCGTGCTCGCCCACCATGCTGGCATGGACGCTGGAGACGGAAACACCTGCCCGGCGGGCGAGCAGCCAGCGCAGCCGGGACGTATCCAGCACGGTGCCGGAGGAGAAGATCCGTTCCGGGGGCAGCCCGGAAATCCGCTGGGCCGCCACCGTCAGGACGTCGCACGGGTTGGTCACGAGCACGTAGACGGCGTCCGGTGCCCGCTCAAGCAGCGGCGGCATCAGCTGTTCAAGGATCCGCACATTGGTGCTTACCAGGTCCAGCCGGCTCTGGCCCGGGTTCTGCTTGGCACCGGCCGTGATGACCACGACGTCGGCGCCTTCCGTGACGGCGATATCCCCGCCGCCGGCAACCGTGGCCGACGCCGCAGCGAACTGGCTGCCATGGGCAAGGTCCAGGGCTTCCGCCTCCGCTTTGGGCGCGTTGACATCGAACAATGCGATGCTGCTGGCCGAACCACGGATCAGTGCCGCGTATGCCAGCGAGGTGCCGACGCTGGCGGCGCCCATCACGGCGAGTTTGGATCCTGGCATGGTGCCCTTCCTTCCGGAGTCGTTGAGTGTGTCTTACCCGAAGAGTAGCGTGGCCCACATCACTCAATATCCCTTTAGGAGCCACCATGCCACATCTCGGACGCCGGCTCGCAGCTGTTACTGCGGCGCTGGCAATGAGCGTCACCACGGGGGCCATCAGCCCCGCTTCGGCCGATCCCCGGCAGACAGACAAGGACCCCACGGCCACCGGCTACGGCGGCGCGGTCAGTACGGTGGACCCGGAAGCATCAGCGGCAGCCATCGAGGTCCTCCGCAAGGGCGGGAACGCGGTGGATGCGGCCGTTGCCGCGGCAGCCACCCTTGGAGTTACCGAGCCGTACAGCGCCGGGATCGGCGGTGGCGGCTATTTCGTCTACTACGACGCCAAGTCCGGGAAGGTCAGCACCATCGACGGCCGGGAAACGGCGCCGGCAGGAATCAAGCAGGATGCCTTCATCGATCCCGCTACCGGCAAGCCGTACCGGTTCACCCCGGAGCTCGTCACCAGTGGTGTCTCCGTGGGCGTTCCCGGTACGCCCGCCACCTGGGAGCGGGCACTGGAACGCTGGGGCAGCATCAGCCTGGGGGATGCACTGAAACCTGCCATCAAGGTGGCAGACCGCGGGTTCGTGGTGGATGAGACGTTCCGCAGCCAAACCGCAGACAACCAGGCGAGGTTCGAGGCCTTCACCTCCACCAAGGACCTGTATCTGCAGGGTGGCAAGCTGCCCGAAGTGGGTTCGGTCTTCCAGAACCACGACCTCGCGGACACCTATCGCCTGCTGGCCCGCAAGGGCATGAGCGCGTTCTACACCGGCCCGCTCGCCGAGGAGATCGCCAAGACGGTGCAGAATCCGCCCAAGTCCCCGGACACCAAGCTCCCCGTCCCGGTGGGTTCCATGACCACCGATGACCTGGCTTACTACGAGGCCCTGGACCAGGACCCCACGCACGTGAACTACCGCGGCTATGACGTTTACGGCATGGCACCTTCAAGCAGCGGCGGCACCACGGTAGGGGAGTCGCTGAACATCCTGGACGTGTTCGACCTGCCCGGCCTCAAGGCAGACCAGCCGGCTGTGCTGCACCACTACCTCGAGGCCAGCGCCCTGGCCTTCGCGGACAGGGGGAAATACGTGGGTGACCCCGCTTTCGTGGACGTGCCCACCGAAGCGCTGACCGATCCCGTCTTCGGCAAGGAACGCGCCTGCGAGCTCGACCCCAACCACGCGGCACCCAAACCCGTGAAGCCCGGCAACGTCACCTCCTACGACGGAACCTGCCCGGCGGAACCGGCGGCGCTCGCCGATGA
Organism: Arthrobacter sp. DNA4; assembly: GCF_024362385.1. Taxonomy (NCBI): domain Bacteria; kingdom Bacillati; phylum Actinomycetota; class Actinomycetes; order Micrococcales; family Micrococcaceae; genus Arthrobacter; species Arthrobacter sp. DNA4. The sequence goes on along the minus strand of NZ_CP101466.1, from coordinate 4,341,249 downwards.
GAAGGACACGGAGAACATCTCCACCACCAACATGACCGTCTCGGACAAGTGGGGCAACGTGGTGGAGTACACGCTGACCATCGAACAGACCGGCGGCTCCGGCATGGTTGTTCCCGGCCGCGGGTTCCTGCTGAACAACGAGCTCACCGACTTCTCCACGGTTTACAGCGCCGAGGACCCCAACCGGATTGAGCCGGGCAAGCGGCCGCGGTCGTCCATGTCGCCCACCATCCTGCTGGAGGACGGCAAGCCGTTCCTGGCACTGGGTTCCCCGGGCGGCTCCACCATCATCACCACCGTCCTGCAGACGATCGTCAACCGCATTGACCTGGGCATGAGCATCCCGGATGCCATTGCGGCCCCCCGGGCTTCCCAGCGGAACACCGAGAAGGTGACCGCAGAGCCGGCGTTCATCGACAAGTACGGGCCGGCCCTGACGTCCCGGTTCGGCCACATCCTGACGCCGTCGGGTGACTCGTTCACGTCCGCCTCGGAGATCGGGGCCGCCACCGCCATCGAGTTCCTCGACGACGGACGGACCCTGGCCGCAGCCGAGCCGGTCAGGCGCGGCGGCGGATCGGCCATGGTGGTCAAGCCGTCCAAGTGACGGGCTGAGGCACCTTTAAAACCCCGACGGCGGCACTTGGGTTCCGGACTTCCAGAACCCAGGTGCCGCCGTCGGACGTTTAAGGCAGTTACTTCTTGAAGGTGTCAGCCGCCGCATTGGCGACTACCGGGGACGTCCCGGTGAAGCCTTCGCGGGTTTCGGCGATTTGGCGGATGCGGTGGCGGCAGGCGTACCAGCCGATGACCATGAGCACGGACGCGATGGCGGTGACGAGCATGGTCAGGGGTGAGTCGATGAAGACCATGACCAGGACGCCGACGAGGAAGACCAGCGACAGGTAGCCGGTGTAGGGGGCGCCGAACATCCGGAAGGAGGGGCGCTCCACCCAGCCCTTGTCCGCCCAGCGTTTGAGCTGGATCTGGCAGAGGACGATGGTGGCCCAGGTCATAATGATGCCCACGGAGGCGATGTTCAGCACGATCTCGAAGGCGTCGGCCGGGACGAGGTAGTTCAGCGGGACGCCGAGGAGGGAGACGACGGCGGTGATGGCGATGCCGCCGTAGGGGACGCCTGCCTTGTTCATGCGGGAGGCGAACTTGGGGGCCGAACCGTTCACGGACATGGAGCGCAGGATCCGGCCGGTGGAGTAGAGCCCGGCGTTCAGCGAGGACAGGGCGGCGGTGAGGACCACGAGGTTCATGATCACGTCCACGCCCTGGACGCCGATGGAGCCGAAGAACGTCACGAAGGGGCTGACGCCCTTCTGGTAGGAGGTGAAGGGCAGCAGCAGGGCCAGCAGGATCACGGAGCCGACGTAGAACACGGCGATGCGGAAGACCACGGAGTTGATGGCCTTGGGCATGATCTTTTCGGGGTTCTCGGTTTCGCCGGCGGCGGTGCCGACCAGTTCGATGGAGGCGTAGGCGAACAGGACGCCCTGCATGAGGATGATCATGGGCAGCAGGCCGTTGGGGAAGATCCCGCCGTTATCGGACAGGAGGCTGATGCCGACCTGCTGGCCGTCCACGGGGGTGCCGAAGATGACGAAGTAGGTGCCGATGATGAGGAACGCGACGAGGGCGGCGACCTTGATCAGGGCGAACCAGAATTCCATTTCGCCGAAGACCTTCACGGAGACCAGGTTCAGGGCCAGGACCACGACGAGGGCGGTCAGTGCCCAGGCCCATTGCGGGACCTCGGCCATCCAGGGGATGTAGTTGCCGAAGAAGTGCATGTAGAGGGCGGCGGCGGTGATGTCCACGATGGTGGTGGTGGCCCAGTTGATCCAGTAGAACCAGCCGGAGACGAACGCGGCCTTTTCCCCGAAGAATTCACGGGCGTAGGAAACGAACGAGCCCGAGGAGGGCCGGTGCAGGACCAGTTCGCCCAAGGCGCGCAGGATCAGGAACGCGAAGAACCCGCACACCGCGTACGCGATGACCAGGGACGGGCCCGCCGCGTTGAGCCGGCCGCCGGCACCGAGGAACAGGCCGGTACCGATCGCACCGCCGATCGCGATCATCTGGATCTGCCGCGGCTTGAGGTTCTTGTGGTAACCCTTGTCCTCCGCGTGCAGGGAGGTCTCGGACGCATGCGCGTGACCACCATCAATCAAGTGGTCTGGAAGGGGAGTATTTGTCATGGGGGTGTCCTTTGGGGGAGGTGGGGACTACTTGCTGAGGTTGGCCAGGCGTTCGGGGCTCAGGAGTTCCTGGAGCTGGGCGTCGGTGAGAAGTCCGTGTTCGAGGACGAGCTCGGCCACGCCCTTGCCTGTGGCAAGTGCTTCCTGCGCGATGGCGGTGGCAGTGGCGTAACCGAGGTGGGGATTCAATGCGGTGACCAGGCCGATGGACTGCTCCACGGTGCGGCGCAGGTGGTCGGTGTTGGCGGTGATTCCACGGATGCAGCGCGCCGTAAGGGTGCGGCAGGCTGCCTCGAGGTGGGAAATGCTCTTGTGGAGGCTGTGGACAATGATCGGTTCGAAGGCGTTGAGCTGCAGCTGTCCGGCCTCGGCGGCCATGGTGATGGTGACGTCGTTGCCGATCACCTCGTAGGCCACCTGGGAGACCACCTCCGGGATGACCGGGTTGATCTTGCCGGGCATGATGGAGGACCCGGACTGCACGGCCGGCAGGTTGATTTCGCCGAAGCCGGCACGCGGGCCGGAGGAGAGCAGGCGCAGGTCGTTGCAGATCTTGGACAGCTTGACGGCCACGCGCTTGAGCACGCCGGACAGGTGCACGAAGGCGCCCACGTCCTGGGTGGCTTCAATGAGGTCCACGGCGGTCACCAGCGGCAGCCCGGTAATCTCCGCCAAGTGCCGGCAGGCTGTTGCGGCGTAGCCGGCAGGGGCGTTCAGGCCCGTGCCGATGGCGGTGGCGCCGAGATTGATCTCGTGGATCAGCAGCTCGGCCTCCGCCAGGCGCAGCCGGTCCTCGCCGATGGTCACGGCGTAGCTGCCGAACTCCTGGCCGAGGGTCATGGGCACGGCGTCCTGGAGCTGGGTGCGGCCCATCTTCACCACGGTGCGGAATTCCAGGGCCTTGGCAGCGCAGGCGTCCTCGAGTTCTTCGAGTGCTGCCAGCAGTTCCCGGGCGGCGAAGATGGTGCCGAGCTTCACGGCCGTGGGGTACACGTCGTTGGTGGACTGGCTGAGGTTGACGTGGTCGTTGGGGTGCAGCCGCGCGTAGTCGCCCTTGGGGTGTCCCAGGATTTCCAGCGCCCGGTTGGCGATGACCTCGTTGGCGTTCATGTTCGACGACGTCCCGGCACCGCCCTGGACGACGTCCACCACGAACTGGTCGGCCAGGCGACCGGCCATCACGTCCTGGCATGCCTGCTCGATGGCGTCGGCGCGTTCGGCGTCCAGCAGGCCAAGCTCGCGGTTGGTGCGGGCGGCGGCCAGTTTCACGGCGGCAAGCCCGCGGACCAGGTGCATGTTGGAGGACAGCTTCTGGCCGGTGATGGGGAAGTTCTCCACGGCGCGGAGCGTGTGAACGCCCCAGTAGGCGTGCACTGGCACGTCCCGGTCGCCGAGGAGGTCGTGCTCGGACCGGACCTGTGCGGGTGCGGCGGTTTCGATGGTTGTCATGGTGTCCTTACAGGGCTTCGTTGACGGGTGCGGACAGGTGATTCAGGAAGTCGGTGGCCAGCAGCCGGCCCACCTCATGGCCGCCGCCCATCACCGGGGCCGTGGCGATGCCGGCGAGCGGCTCCGTATCCACGCCCAGCGCCTCGAGCAGGCGGACGGTGGCGGGCATCCGGGCGCGGTCGCCGCCGTCGGAAATCTTGACGGCCACGGCGCTGCCGTCGGGCAGGCCTACCAGCTGCACGCCTTCAAAGCCGTCCTTGGCCACGGCGCCGGGCAGCAGGCGCATCAGCCCGGTGACGTCGCGGCCGTCACCGGCCACCATCCCGGGGTGCTGCTGCATGGCGAGGCCGACGGTGGCTTCGGGGCTGCCGTCGTCGTCCGCGGCGGCCTGGGCGATCCGGCCGAAGGCGCGGGCCATGCCGCGCAGCGTGAGGGCGAACAAGGGAGTGCCGCAGCCGTCCGTGCTGACGGCGGCCGGCTCCTCCCCGGTGAGGTCGGTGACGGTCCGGGCCGCCAGCTGCTGCAGCGGGTGGGAGGGATCGAGGTAACCCTGGACGGGCCACCCGTTGATCACGCAGGTGGCCACCATGGCAGCGTGCTTTCCGGAGCAGTTCTGGGTGATTTGGGTAGCGCTGCCGCCGGTGCGGAGCCAGTCCTCCTGCTCGGCCGTGCCGTAGGGCAGGTCGGTGCTGTTCTCCAGGTCCGTGGGGGCGAGCCCGTGCAGTTCGAGGATGCGCAGCGCGCCGTCGCGGTGCGCTGCCGCACCTGAATGGCTTGCCGCGGCCAGTGCCAGGAGGTCGGCGGGAAGTTCAAGGCCGGCGCGGACCATGGCCACTGCCTGGAGGGGCTTGAGCGCTGACCGGGGGTAGAACGGTGCCAGATGGTCCCCTGCCGATGCCGCCACTGAGCCGTCAGCCGCGAGGGCAAGCGCGGAGCCGTAGTGGACGCTCTCCACGAGGCCGTCACGGATGGCGGCGACCAGTGGGGTGTGCTGCGGCAGGGACAACCCCGCCGGGGCAGCAGTGTGGGCAGCAGAAAACACGGGGGATGGCATGGGGTCCTTGAAAGGTTGGTTGGATCTTGTTAGCTGTTGAGGATGGAGTCCAGGGCCACGCCCACGGCTTCCAGGTGGTGGGCCATGGCAGCGCGGGCCTCCTCCGCGGAACCGGTCTCGATGGCGGCAAGGATCTGCTGGTGTTCAATATCGGAGGCATGCTGGCGGTCCGCCACCATGTTCAGCGTCTCGGATTGATGCGCCAGCGCGTCCCGAATGTCAGCCACGACGCTTGCGAACACTTTGTTGCCGCTGGCACGGGCGATGGTGGCGTGGAAGCTGGAGTCCATGGCTACCCAGGATTCGGGATCCGTTTCGGTGGCCATGGCACCCATGATGTGGCGGAGGGTGTCCAGTTCCTCCTCCGTTCGACGCTCTGCGGCAAGTCCGGCGGCGGGAATTTCGATGTGGGGGCGGGCTTCGGTAAGGTCACGGGCGGAGTACTGGCCCAAGGTGAGGTCGTTGGCCACCTTGCTGGCAATGACAAAGGTGCCCTTGCCGGTCCGGGTTACCGTCAGGCCCAGGGCGGTGCAGGAGCGGAGGGCTTCCCGGATCACCGAGCGGCTTACTCCGTACTGCTGCGAAAGGGTGGCCTCCGAGCTGAGTTTGCTCCCCACCGGGATGCTGCCCGATTCGATGTCCTGGCGGATGGCGTTGAACACCGCCTCGGCAGCGCTCAGCCGGGCAAGGGGACGGAACGATGCAGGCTGTCCTGCTGTCCGGCTGTCTGACAGGTTCACGCCTTAAATATGGCACTGGTCACAGTTGCTGTCAAACCCTCCTATGAATTCGGGGCATTGTCCTGCCGCTGGTTGGCCGTGCGCCGCCGTTGCTGCCGCCGTCGTGAACGGACATGCCAGGCGATGAGTGCCGCCACTGCCACTAAGGCGATCACGACGGCGAGGTCCCGGCCCACTGCCTGGGCCACGGTCTCGTAGGAGTTGCCTGCGAGGAAGCCCAGCAGGACGAAGCCGACGCCCCAGGCCACGCCGCCCGCAGCGTTGTAGGCGATGAAGCGGCCGTAGGGCATCCGGGACGTGCTTACCAGGGCGGGCATGACGGCGCGGAAGAAGGCGGTGAAGCGGCCCAGGAACACGGCGGACCCGCCTCTGCGCCGGAGGAAGTCCTGCGCGTTTTCCAGCCTGCCGGAGTGGCGGGCCAGCAGCCTTGTCTTCATGAGCCGGGCGCCCAGGTGCTTGCCCACCTCGTATCCCACGCTGTCGCCAATGACGGCCGCGGCCACCACCAAGGCCATCATGGTGCCCAGCTGCACTTCGCCCCGGCTGGCCACCACTCCGCCGAGGACGGCAGCGGTTTCGCCGGGGATGACGAAGCCTACGAACAAGGCGTCCTCCGCGAACACCAGGCAAAAGACGGCGATGTACGCCACGAGCGGGCTGACGTTCAGGAGTCCGTCAATGAAGCCCGTCATGGCAGTGGATCAGGCTCGGGGCGCCGGGACGGGGCCGAGCTTCGCCAGGAAGGGTATGCGGGCCAGCAGCGCCAGGCCGAACCGGTTCCACAAGCCCGTCAGGAACGCCGCACCGGTTGCTGCGGTGAGGAAGGACGCCGTGACATCTGTTGGATAGTGCACGCCGAGGTAGACGCGGGAGAATGCGACGGCAACCGCCACGACGATCCCGAGGATGGCCGCGGGCCGCTGCCACTTGGTGCCGCGGGCCAGCAGGAAGACGGCGATGGCCAGCGCGGAGGCCAGCGCCACATGTCCGCTCGGGAAGCTGTCCGTTCCCGGTTCGGGGATCAGCGGGTTGAACAGGGCGGTGGAGTCCGGCCGGTGCCTGGCCACGAGTACTTTGAACAGTTCGCTGCTGACCCAGCCACCGGCCGCCACTAAGCCCGTGGCCACCGCATTCACGGGGCTGCGGCGTACCAGCAGCAGGTACAGGCACAGGGCGGCGATCATCAGCACGCCGCCTGCCGGGCTGAACACCACATTGATGAACATGGCCACACCCGTCAGCGGCGCCGTGTGATCATGGCTCAGCTCGGCATCCACGGACATATCTGCGGATGTCAGCGCGGGAATAAACCGCAGCGCCAGGCCGGCAGCCACGATCAGGACAGCCGCCGTGACCGGCACGGCAATCCAGTGCCGGAGCTGGGGGAGGGCCGCCATACGTACGGCCGCAGCCTCTGCTGGGGATGCCGCCTCGGGGGAACGGTGGGTGTGGGACGTCAAGGTTCAGCCTGGTTCTTTCGCCGGTCAGGGTACCTACGAGTATGCCCACGTGCTCCTGAAAAATCCCTGACAGTCCGGCTCTCGGTTCTCACCGAAGCGGTCCGCCATGGTCAGCAGGGCCTCCACGTTTTGCCGCCGGGCGCGTAGCAGCGCGGCCCAGTGTACTTGGTGGAGGGTGCAGGCGGAACGTACGTTTGCGGGGCTGGCGCAACGTATGGTGCCGGGTTTGGTGCTGGCACGGGCAGATTGCGTAGACGTTCTGCCTCAGCTGCCGCTTTCCGGGCTGCTTCATCGGCTTCAGCTTTTGCTGCAGCCGCGGCCGCAGCAGCCTCGTCTGCTGCCTTCTTCTCTGCCGCAGCCCGTTCCTCTGCTGCCTTGCGGTCGGCAGCCGCCCTTGCTTCAGCCGCCACACGCTCCTCCTCGGCTTTCTTCTCTGCCGCGGCCAAGGTGGCTTTCAGGGCCTTCGTATCTTCCGCCTTCGTTTCTGCGGCGGTGATTTTCTTATCCAGATTTGATACGTGCTTGGCCAACACGGCAGTTGAAAGCCCTGCCCACAGAAGGGCGCGCTCCGTTGCTTTGTCCCCGTTGAGGACCTTTCGCAGTGCCTTCGCCGCGGCCACCTTGGCTGCGAGTACGCCTGCGGCCGTACCCGCCGCGGCAGATGTTGTTGCTGGTGAAGCCGCGGTGGCGGTTTCCAGCCCCTTCGTTGTGTCAGCCAACTGAGCCGGAAGGGTACAGCCAATGCTCTCGGAGAAGAGCCCGGCCTTAGCCGCTCTGGCCTCTTCGTATGCGGCTGTTACAGGCGGGAGGAATTTTCTGTTGCCGCCGTACTCGACCGGGATCCCCAGTCCCTGCTGCGCAATTTTGGCATTGACCAGGGACCCGTCGGCTGTGAAGACTCCTGCGAGAGTCCTGCCGTACTTGTCGTGGCGCTCGGCGTCGAACTCGAGTCTGACCTGGGTTCCCTTCGGGAGCAGGCCCTCAAGGTACTTTGAGGCCTCCGGTCCGAGGCATTCGACGGGTTGGTTCGGATCCTTGGTTTCAGGGGTGTCAATATTCAGCAACCGAATGGTGTGATCGCCATTGTTGATGGAAACCACCACCGTATCCCCGTCGACCACGCGCACCACGGTGCCGGTGCCGGCGTTGGCAGCTGCACCCGCAGCGAATGATCCTGCGACCAGGCCAGTGGCCGCCAGCGATGCAATTATCAGTTTCTTCATGCCAAGTTCCCCCAGTTTCAGGAAACGAGGCCGATCGAATGCTCTACCTCGGAGAATCCTGAGTGTTTACTCCACTAATGCTGGAGATGGAGAAGCAAGGACTCATCAAGAGAGGCTCAAGGTGCGCGCAGTTTTTCGTTCATACAGTAAAGCGCGGTCTACAGGTGCTGGATGCCCGCCCGCTGCATCGCATCACGGTAGGTTTCGACGCTCTTGGCGAGAAGCTCTTCCTGCTTGGCCTCGGAAACAGCAAAGGCCCTGCCGCCGAGGGCGGAGGCCTTGTAGATTTTGATGCCGCTGTTCTTCAGCGATGAGTGATAGGTCTTCTCAAAGAGCGTCAGGAACGTGGACGCGTCCGTGCCGTGCGCGATGATGGCCGAAACACGGGAATTGATCTTCAGGAACTGGCGGAACGGGCGGAGCCCATCGGTCTTTTCCTGGACACTCAGCGCAGAGGGGCTGCCGCTCTCACGCACCCAGGGGTATGCATTCCAGGGCATGACGTAGCGGGGGTCCAGCTCGGCCAGCTCATAGATCTGCGTGGCGCGACGGGCAGCTTCGTCGTCGTTGTTGTGGGAGACAAATCCGGACTCGGTCCCTTTGCCGGGGCTGGCCTGGAGGCTGATGATCCTGCATTCGTCCTCGTCGTGGACGGGGTCGATATAGGGGACAGTGGAACCGGGCTTTTTTTCCATCAGCTCATCGCAAAGTTGGGTTACCTTCGCGATATTCGGTTCCTGTAGCAGGGCCTTTTTTTCGTCCCAATCAATCGTCACGATTTCTCCCTTGGCAGCGAGGCGTCCAGAATCAGGCGTCCTATGTCACTCTACGCTTCCCCGGGAAAGGGTGGGCACACCGAATTTCGCACTACCCTTCCCGGGGCCGGGCAGCGGGCGTGGGCTGGTTACTGCCGCCCACGCAGGTGCTGGTTTTGAAGTTCGTCGAACTGCTCGTCGGTCAGTTCGTCGAAGGCGCCTGCTTCCCGCTTGTCGCTGCGTGAGAAGCGGACGAACATGAGGATGATCAACGGCAGATCCAGTACCTCGCAGATGAACCACAGTAAATTTCCTGCGAACTGCTGGTCCTGGAGAGCATCCCGGAACCACCATTGAGGATTGGGAACGGACATCACGTGATCGAGCACCTGGCCGTTGAGGCTCAGCAGGATGCCGGGGACCGCGTCGATCAGCAACTCGATGAACACGAACATGAATTCAAGGGTCAGGTAGGCGCTGGAGCGCTGGAAGTCGGACTCTTCGATGATCGGCAGTGCCATCAGCATGCCCAGCAGCGGTACGCCAACCGTGAGGAGGGCGCCTGCCAGGGGGTCGGTCCGCAGCGTGAAGAAGGCCGGCGTGAGGAACGTGGAGAAGAGGGCCAGACCCAGCAGGGGTGCGCCAAATGAATTGCTGACGAACCGTACGGGCCTGCTGGACAGGACCTTGTCCAAGCCTGCTGTGCCCATGGCCGGCAGTGCTGCCCGCGCCAGGGTTAGGGGTTTGCCCAGGCCGATCAGCAGCGGGACGACAAAGAGCAGCAGGGATATTTTGATGGTGAAGGCCCACCGTTGCTGCCCCCCGTAAACCCCGGTGAACCCACAGGTGAGGACAATGAATGAGCCCAGGCCAAGGACGTAAAACGCCACCGCCCGCCACACCGGCCAGCCCCGGCCCCGGCGCGCGGCTGACCGCATTCCCCACCCGTACAGAACGCCGGCCACGGCGGCGAAAGCCGCGGCGGCCCAGTCGAACTGCCAGGAAGAAACAAGGATCTCAAGGGGTGGCACGCGCCAAGGCTAGCCGCCGTTCCTGAGAGCTGCATGACCGTGCGATTCCTGCAGGTGGGGTGCCGGGGAGTGGTGGTGCTGTGGAGTGGTAGGTGTGGCCGGTTGGGGTGGTGGTTGCCACGGTGTGGCGTGGGCCGGGGATGGTTCGTGCGGCCCATCCTGGTGTTTCTTTGGTGTGGTTGCAGGCTTCGCAGAGGCCTTGGCCGTTTCCGATGGTGGTGGGTCCGCGGTGGTGCCAGGCGGTGACATGGTCGTGGTGCCTGATGGGGGCGTCGCAGTAGGGGGTCCGGCAGGTGTTGTCCCGGATCTGCAGGAAGCGTTTCAGTGCTGCGGGGAAGAGCCGGGCTGTGGAGTCCATCGCCACCAGCTCACCGGCGCCGGGGGCGGTGTATAGCCGGCGCACCCAGAGGTTGAGGTCGTTGTCACCGGGAGCTGTGAGGGCGATGTTTCGTGCCTGTTCGGCGGGGATGGTGCCGTAGCCGGGCAGCCGTGCGGGTTCGGTGTCGGCGTGGAGGAGGGTGCGGTCGGTCATGACGAGCTGGATCTGAACCCCGCTGATTCCGCCGGGGGTGCCGGTGACGCGTTCGACGAGGGTGTCCGCCATGACCTGCCCCCGGGACCGATCATCCCCGCCGCTTCGGGCGGTGTCGGCGTCCCGGCATAATGCGGCGTAGGCGGCGACGCCCTGGGCGGCGGGGAGCAGCGCGGTCAGGTAGGTCATGGTGTCCGGGGCCGGGCGCAGGCTCACGCACCGCTCGGCCACGGCCCGGCTGGCGAGCTTCGCGACCGAGGCGGGGTCCCGCCGGTACGCGGCGGCGCGGACCGCGGCGATGACGGCGCGGTCTCCCAGGCCGTCCAGGGCTCCGGTGTCGGCGGCGAGTTCTTCATCCACCGCGGCCCGGTCCTGGGCCGACAGGCAGATGGTGTCCTTCACGATCAGGGTGGCCCGCCACTCATTCAACAAACCGGCCCGGAACGCCTCGAACGTGTGCGGCATGCTTACCAACGTTTTGGCCAGGCCCAGCAGCCGGGAACCCCGGGCCGGGGATTCACGCCGGGCCAACGCGATCTGCGCCGCGACCCCGGCGCCCTGCCCGTCGGCCGGGACCCCGGCATCGGCCTGCTCCCGCCGCTGGGATAAATCAAACGCAACAGCAGTATCAGCCTGCCGGGCACCCGCCAGCGACTTCAGGTCCTCCAACCCACGAATCTGATCGATCATTTCCGCACCATCCGCAGGGACCGGAACGCGCGCGAGCAGGATCAGGACATCCCCTATGGAAGGTGCGGCGGGCGGGTATGGCGTGGCACCAACAGCGGAAGGTTCGGCGCACCGCACCCCCTGCTGTACTGACGCCGATTCCAAAACCGCTTCCATGACCAAAGTCTTCCACCGGGGTGTGACAATCCCGGCCACCCAAAGTCCCTATGTGGAAAACGCAAACGCAGCAACGGCCCGGGCCATGCTGTTCAATGAATTATGCAGTTCACCAGGAAGGGCCTGAAGGTCGAAGGCTTCGCCGGATTCCGGCCTATCCGAAACCTCGAAACCATGAGGATTCCGCAGGGCACAGGCCTCTTCGCCGTCATTGCGCCGGAAGATTTCCAGGCGCGCTTTCTCACGAAAAGCACCGCCGGAGTCTTCAAGAAGAAGGACCCTTCCCTCCCCGAAGCCGTGTTGGCCACCGAATGGGTGGACGCCGCGGTCGTTCTCTACGTGGGAAAGGCCGGACCCGGAAGCAAGGGTAACCGGGGGCTTAGGCGCCAGATCCAGGAGTTCGTTGACTTTGGGCAAGGAAAGCCGCCCGGCCACTGGGACGGGCGGCTTATCTGGCAGCTCGCCGACGCGGGATCACTGGCCGTTGCGTGGAAGGAACTTCCGGACGGCCAGCTGAGCAGCACGGAAGCGGGTTACCACGCTGCCTTCGTGGAGGAATATGGCCGGTTGCCGTTCGCCAACCTGGTGCAGGCACGCACCAAGGCGGGTGCCTGACGCGGCAGCACGTCCGCTAGGCAGGGCCCCGCAACCGCTCCATCTCGCGGCGGTCCTTCTTGGTGGGCCGTCCGGCGCCCCGGTCGCGCTGCGGCAACCCAAGCGCCGGAAGGACGGGCCGCGGGGGAGTGTGGTCGGTGAAGCAGTGCGACGCAGCCTCGGCCCCCACGCGTTTGGCAATGAGCCGCCGCACCTCAAGGATGCGCTCGTACCCTGGCATGCGGACCGTGACGGTATCACCGGTCACCAGCGTTGCCGAAGCCTTGGAGGGGTTGCCGTTCAGCCGGACATGCCCTGCGCGGCAGGCTGCAGTGGCGGCAGACCGGGTCTTGTAGGCGCGGACGGCCCACAGCCACGCATCGATTCGGACACTGGCGGGAGCGGATGGGAGGCTGGTCATGATTGGCACCGAGTATAGCCCCGCAGGCGTCACCCCATGCCGCTCTTCATGCAAAACTGTGAAGACCCGCCAGGAAGAGAGCACCGTGGAGCCCCACAGCCCGTACCAGCACGACTATGTCCTTTCCCGGCAAGGCTCCATGCAGAAGCCGCCATTGCCGGGCTGGGCCCGGGCCTTCCGCACAACCCTGCTGGTCCTGGCCGGCATCCTGCTCCTGCTCCTGTTGCTTCTGCTGACGATGGCCACATCGAGGGTCGGAGGCGATCTGTACCATGACAGCACTGTGGCCTTCCTGCAGGGGATCGTCTGGGTTGGATTGGCACTTCCCGCTCTGGGCCTTCCCTACGTGATTGCCAGCATCATCTACGGGGCGCTTTGGATGAGTACATTGCGCGGCAGGGGTTACCGCGGGTACCCGGCCACTTCGTGGATGCTTGTGGTAAGCCCCGCTGTTGTCGGGTTGTCCATCCTGGCCCTGGTGGTGCTCGTCATGCTGCCGGCAAGCATGTTGTGAAGACCGCCTTCATTCCACCGTCACGTTGACCCGCTGCACCACGTTGTTGCCCATTCCCTGGTAGTTCCAGTTCTGCTCCAGCGGCTGGGTGGCACCGGTAATGTCCGTGGCGCGGCAGGCCAGGACGTGTTCGCCCGGGTCCGCGACCCAGGGCAGGCTCCACCTCCGCCACGCGAAACCACCTGCAGGCTTATCCAGGTGGGCTGGCAACCAGGTGCCGTCAATCCCCACCTCGACAGCGGTCACGGCACCTTCCCCGGACCATGCCCGGCCCTCCAGCATCACCGGGCCCGCACGGAGGAAACGCCGCCGGGTGAAGAAGTCCGGGACACCGGGCGGGACCATCAACGAACGCACCCTGATCCGCGAAACCGGGCTCCCGCCGTCGTCCGCGGAGCTCTGGTAGCGGTAGGCAACCTGTTGCTGGAACCCGGTGAACGGCGCCCTGGCCACCTCGATGGACTCCAGCCACTTGACGCTGGCCATCCCGTACCAGCCCGGGACCACCAGCCGCAGCGGGTAACCATGCTGCGGCGGCAGAACGGCTCCGTTCATTTTGTAGGCAAGGACGACGTCGGGACGCAGGGCCTCGCGAATCGGCAGGCTGCGTGCGTAGCGCTGGGGGACGCCGCCCTGCACCCCGGCATCGGCCCCGGTGAACACCACCTCCGCCGCGTCCGGCAGCACACCGGCCTTGCCCAGGAGATAGGCAAGCGGCACACCGGTCCACTGTGCGGTCCCCACCGCCTCCAGGACCCAGGGTTGGCTGAGGGGCCGCGGCTCAAGGAGCGACCTGCCATTGCCCGCGCACTCAAGGGTGACGGGCACAGTGATGGCCGGGTCGCGGCGAAGCGCGGCCATGCTCAGCTCAAGGGCACGTTCCACCGCACCGCCGATCCGCAGGTGCCAGGAGGAAACGTCCAGGTCGGGAATGTCGAAGTGCGTGAGGACGTAATGGAGTCCGGGCGGCGTGACCTCGCGGCGCAGTGCCTCCAGCGGCATGGAATGGTTGCGGGCGGCGAGCTGCAGTTCCTCCTGGGTGAGCGGGCCGGAGGAAGGCTCTGCAGCCGGCGCCGGAGCGTGTGCTTACTCCTGCCGGGTGGACTGTTGGTTGCTGGGATTCATGGCGGTGCGATTCTGCTCGGCGGACTAAAGGCCCCCCGCCACAGGTCTACGCCGGGCCAACCCGCCCGTCAATGAAATTAACCGGGCTACAGCACCGGCCGGGTCAGGAACTCGGCCAGGCTGATGGGGTCCTGCCCGGTCAGTCCATGCACATCCGGCGAAAGCCCTGCCATCTCGCCCGCCGCCATCGCCGTATAGGTGCTGACCCACGCGTCCAGCTGCCACTGCGGGGCGCCGTAGGAAGCCCGGGACGCGTAGGCTTCCTCCACCGTCTCCGGCTGGTAGCGCACCGTCCGCCCCGTGCCGGCGCTCAGCACCTCGGCGGCCTGCGCCATGCTCAGTTCCTCCGGGCCGGTCAGGTGGTAGGTCTTGCCCTTGTGGATGGCAGGATCCCGCAGCACGGCGTGGGCGCTGCGGGCAACGTCCTCCCGGGCTACCCCGGAGAAAACGCCATCCCCGGCAGGACCCCGGATCACGCCGTCGTCGCCGGTCATCAACGGCAGGAAGTCGAGGTAAAAGTTGTCGCGCAGGAAGGTGTACGCCATCCCGGACGCCTTGATCCGCTCCTCCGTGGCGTAGTGGTCCCTGGCCAGGGTGAAGGTGGCATCCGGTGCCGCCCCGTAGAAGGAGGTGTACACCACGTGCTCCACCTCGGCAGCCGCAGCAGCGTCCACGAATGCGTAGTGCTGCTGCAGCCGGTCTTCGGCCTCGGCGGCGGACACCATGAACAGGACTTTCGCGCCGTCCAGCGCCTGGCGGGAGGCGGCGCCGTCCCCGTAGGAACACACCACCGGATGCGCATCATCCAGCTGCGGGGCTCGTGCGGCGTCGCGCACCAGCAGGCGCTGGGCGAAACCGGACGCGGCAAGTTGCCGTGCCACCATTCCGCCCAGGCCTCCGGTGGATCCGGTGACAGCGAGGTCCGGCAGGTCCGGCAGTTCCGTCGGGGACGCCACTTAGGCTTCCCGGGTGGCCGGCGACTTGGTCTGTGCGGGGTCGCGTTCGGCGAGGCCACCGACGGCGTCGTCGATCCGCTTGAGGACCTCCGCCTCCAGCTTCACGCCGGCCGCGCCCACGCTGTCGGCAATCTGCTCGGGACGGGAGGCGCCCACGATGGCGGACGCCACGTTGGGGTTCTGCAGCACCCATGCCACAGCGAGCTGCGGCATGGTGAGCCCGGCTTCCTGGGCAATCGGCTTCAGTTCCTGCACGGCTGCCAGGACGTCGTCGCGCATCCACCGCTGGATCATTTTGGCGCCGCCCTTTTCATCCGTGGCGCGGCTGCCTTCGGGGGCGGGCTGGCCGGGCAAATACTTGCCGCTGAGGACACCCTGGGCCATGGGCGACCAGACAATCTGGGACACGCCCAGCTCTTCCGACGCCGGGACCACCTCGGCCTCGATCACGCGCCAGAGCATGGAGTACTGCGGCTGGTTGGAGATGAGCTGGAAGCCCAGTTCCCTGGACAGCCTGTGGCCCTCGCGGAGCTGTTCCGCGGTCCATTCACTCACGCCGATGTACAGCGCCTTGCCCTGCCGGACGATGTCCGCGAACGCCTGCATGGTTTCTTCCAGCGGTGTTTCGAAGTCGTAGCGGTGGGCCTGGTAGAGGTCCACGTAGTCGGTCTGCAGCCGGCGCAGCGAACCGTTGATGGATTCCATGATGTGCTTGCGGGACAGGCCAAGATCGTTCTTGCCCTTGGGGCCGGTGGGGCCAAAAACCTTGGTGAATATTTCCAGGGACTCGCGGCGCTCATCCTTCAGGGCCTGGCCCAGGACGGTTTCCGCGGCCGTGTTGGCGTAGACGTCCGCCGTGTCGAAGGTGCTGATGCCGGCATCGAGGGCCGCGCGCACGCACTGGGTTGCGACGTCGTTTTCCACCTGGGAGCCGTGGGTCAGCCAGTTGCCGAACGTAATTTCCGAGACTTTGAAGCCGCTGTTTCCGAGGTATCTGAATTCCATGTGTTCACGCTAACCCACATGGTTGCCCGAGGTAAGGGCTTAGCCATTCTCCTTGGCCTGCTCCTTGAGCACCTGCTGCGGGCTTACCAGGGAAACGAGGGACCCGGTGTCCAGCGGCGGCATCGGATGCAGCGGCTGGGGCTTCTTGAAGGACCGCGGCATCTCGTGCGGCGGCCGGTGGTTGTGCAGGGCGGATTCCACCAGCGGTGCTACCTCGGAGACCTTGTCCGCAGGCACGGCCGGATCCGGAAGATCCCGCACGGACAGTTTGATTTCCGGCGCAGCCGCGCGCGCCCTGGCCTGGGCGCGCTTGTCAGCCTCCGCCACAGCGGAGGCCCAGTCTTCGGCGAGGACCTGCGGTTCAGGGCGGGCTGCGGCAAGTTTCGGATGGCGTACGACGGCGGTGCGCAGCGAGTCTTTCAGGCGGTCCGGCTTCAGCGCGGCGGCACGTTCCCGGAACGTCATCCGGGGGTGCACCTGCTGGGCGGGTGTGCTTACGAAACCGGCGGAATCCCGTTTGCCTGGCGCCCGCCCGAGCAGCGTCATCAGCACGACGGCCGTGAGGCGCCCCAAACCCGCGAGGACCAGGGTAATAACTCCGAGCAGGAAGAGGACCAGGAACATCAGGAGAGCCACGCCCATCGTGCCCAGGAAGGTCAGGTTGAGGACGAGGGTGTCCGGGTTCTCCACGTCTTCTCCTCTCTGGCCAACATCCACATCCTGGGCCTGCGTCCGGCGCACAGGGCCGGGCGCAAAGTTCCTTCTCCACCATACGGATTTTTGTCCGGCCGTGCCCGGGTGGGCAGGGCGCGGTGCCAGGTTGTAGCGAAGCTGTTACCCGATGTGACAGCATCGCCGGGTGACCGCATCAATAGATTCCGCAAACTGCATATGTCTGTCCGGAGATCCCTACGCGGCGTGCTGTGGCCGGTTCCATTCCGGCAGGGCGGAGGCCGCAACGGCGGAACAGCTGATGCGGTCCCGGTACAGCGCCTTTGCCTTGCTGGACGAGGCCTACCTGCTGCGCACACACCATCCGTCCACCGCGCCGGCAGCCCTGGACCTGGACCCTGCCATGGAATGGCGCCGCCTGGACATCGTGGCCACCGGGAACGGCGGCCCCTTCGACGCGGAAGGGACCGTGGAATTCAAGGCGTTCTACCGGCACGGCAAGGAGCGCGGCGTCCTTCATGAGAACAGCCGGTTCGTCCGGGAGGGCGGACACTGGCTGTACGTGGACGGCGACATCCTCGCCTGACTACTCCTCGTCGTCGTAAAACTCGCTGTCCGGGGTGAACCCGGCACGGTCAACCTTCCGGTGGAACCGCATGCCCGCCAGGCCACCCAGCACCGCACCCACGAGGGCCACCACGGCAACGACGACCGCGGCGATGATGCTGGTGGTGGTGAGCTGTCCCTCATTGATCGGGATGCGCGGAAAGCTGTTCAGGTTGGCCAGGACGTTGAACTGCTGCCCCGCCACGAGTCCCAGCACGGCCACCACGATGGCCGCGATCAACGCCCACACCCACACCATGAGCCCCTGCTTGGCGCCGTTGAAGCGCGCCATCCGGCCTGCCACGTAGCCGCCGCAGTAATAGGAGAGGAACAGGATCACCAGTAGAACAATGATTCCCACCAGTCCAACGGTGCCGCTGTTCTGCGCCGCCTGGTTCACGGCCTGGTTGACGTCCGTGTTGCTGGCAAGGCCCACGGCGGTCCCGGCTGCTGCCACCAGTGCGGTCAGCAGGACGGCCATGCCGGTGGCGGTCAGCCAGCCAAAGAAGGCAGAGCCAACCTTGATGCCCCCGAACCGCTCCTTCTGGCGCGCCACGGCGGTTTCCCGGTTTGCCAGCGTTGGGTCCGCCACGGGCGCCACCCCAGGTGTCGCCGTAGTCGGGGCGGGTTCATACGTCCGCTCCGCCGTCGGCGCCACGTAGTCCCGGTCCACGTCCCGGTCGCGGTCCCTTGGGCGAACCGGTGCCTGGTCCATCGAACGCGTGGCGGCATCATCCGCGGCTGCTTCCCGGTGGCTTCCGCCCCGGGTGGTTTCATCCTCCCGGGCACGGCGGGGAGGCAGGTTCTCTGGGTCCGTTGAGCTGCTCATGGCTCAACTCAACCACCCGCCCCGGGTGATAGCAAGCGTGCTTACTATTTTGTGACCTGCGGTTTTACCGGTACTTCCGGTGAAGGTCCTCTTTGGCGGAAGGTCCCGGGGAAGCATCTGCGATCCAGGGACCGGTGCCTTCGGACTGGTCCAGGACCCCCACTTCCAGCCATTCATAATCGCCGGCGAGGACCTTGCGCGTCAGTGTTTGGTCGGCGTCGTCCGTGTTGCGCCACAGCTGGTCGAAGTATTCGTCCACGCGCACCCTCGCCTGCTCGCAATAAGCGTCGGCGAGCTCATAGGCGCCGGCGGCCTTGTCAGGGGAGGTCTTGAGGAGCATCTCGGCCCGGGAACAGCACGCTGTCATGGCAAACAGTTCCGCGCCGATGTCCACGACGCGGCCCAGGAACGCCTGCTTGCGTTCGAGCTTGGCCTGCCACCGGCCCATGCCGTAGAAGGTTTGCCGCGCCAGCCGCCGCGACGAGCGTTCAACGAAGCGAAGGTGTCTGGCCAGCCTGCCGAACTCACCATACGAGCGGGGGTCCATGCCGGCCCCCGCCACCAGCTTGGGCAGCCACTTGGCGTAGAAGCCGGAAGCGCCGACGGCGGCCTTTGCCTTGTCGGCCAGGCTCGCATCCAGGGAGGCAAGATCGCCCGCGGCGGCAAGGTGCGCGTCCACGGCTTCCCGTGCAATCAGCAGCCGCATGATTTCGGAGGAACCTTCGAAGATCCTGTTGATGCGGAGGTCCCGCAGCTGTTGCTCCGCCGGCACTGCACGTTCCCCGCGGGCGGCCAGTGACTCGGCCGTTTCGAATCCCCGCCCGCCCCGGATCTGGACCAGCTCGTCGGCGATCCGGCAGCTGATCTCCGTGGCCCAAAGCTTTGCGAGCGCCGCTTCGATGCGGACGTCCTTCTGCCCGGCATCGGCAAGTTCGGCGGACAGTTCAAATACGGCGTCCAGGGCAAAGGCCGAGGCCGCGATGAAGGCAATTTTCTTGCCCACGGCCTCGTGTTCGCCCACGGGTCTGCCCCACTGGGTGCGCGCATTGGACCATTCCCGGGCGATTTTCAGGCTCCATCGCCCGGACGCCACGCACAGCGCGGGCAGCGCAAGGCGGCCGGTGTTGAGCGTGGTGAGCGCGATCTTCAGGCCCTGGCCCTCGCGGCCCAGCCGGTTGGCGGCGGGCACCCGGACCTGGTGGAAGCGGGTCACGCCGTTCTCGATGCCGCGCAGGCCCATGAACGCGTTGCGGTTCTCCACCGTGATGCCGGGAGAATCCATCTCCACCACGAAGGCGCTGATACCGCCCTTGTGCCGGGTGCCGTCAGGATCGGTGTGCGCCGGGACCACCGCCATGACCACCACCAGTTCGGCGATTACGCCGTTGGTGGTCCAAAGTTTCACGCCGTCCAAAAGGTACGCGTCGCCGTCGTCCGTTGGCGTTGCGGTGCTGCCCAGGCGGGCAGGGTCGCTCCCCACGTCCGGTTCGGTGAGGAGGAAGGCCGTGACGGCGCCTGCGGCACACCGCGGCAGGTACTCGCGCTTCTGTTCGGGCGTGCCGAAGACTTTGACGGGCTCCGGCACGCCGATGGACTGGTGGGCGGAGATGAGGGCACCAAGGCTGGGGTGCACGCTGCCCAGCAGGGCGAGGGCCCGGCCGTAGTACACCAGGGAGAGGCCCAGCCCCCCGTACTCCTCCGGGATCTTCATCCCGAAGACACCCAGGTCCGCCAGGCCCTTGATGTACTCGTCCGGAATCTTCGCATCCCGTTCGATGACGCGGCCGGACATGGTTTTTGCGAACTCGGTGAGGCGGGACATGAACGCCTCGCCCCGGTCCACGGAGGCGGGGTCCGCGGCGGGCCACGGGTGGACCAGGTCCAGGTCGAAATTGCCCAGATAGAGGCCCTTGGCGAAGCTGGGGCGGTCCCAGCCTGTTTCCCGGGCGGCCTCGGCGACGGCCCGGGCATCTTCGGCGGTAGCACCGGCGCCGATGTTTCCGGCGGGGACGGGGGTTTCTTCAGCCGGGGCGTCTTTGGCCTGGCTGTCAGTTGCGGAGGTCATGGGTTATCTCCTTGGCCGGATTGGCCGGTGTAGCCATGGATCCGCCGGGTTGGAGAACCCTTCAGCTGTCCCTCAAGATTACCCGCGGGTAGGTTCCGGTGCTAGGGGATGGCTGGGGCTGGAAATCGCCGGGAAGCTCGACGGCCGAGGCGCGGTGGACCAGCCTGTCCCAGGCGGAGTTGATTCCGTGGACCACCGCCATCAGGGTATTGGCCACCACCATCCAGGTGAGCTTCCCTGCCCCCAGCACTACCAGGGCAACCAGCCCGGCCGTGAGGACGAAGGCGGCCAATAATGCACCAAATACCAGTGTCCCAATGAAGACCAAAGTTGACGTTTCCACTGAGCTTAGATCGAACTGCATGAATCCCCCTGCTGCGACGTTGCTGTGCATAAGACTGCGGTGGCGAAGACCAGTAGCAGAAGCGTAGGGGGACGGATGCCTCCCCAGCCAGTGCTGGATGGGGCTGATGTGACTGTTGATACGGGATTGAAACACTACCCGCAGGTAGGTCACGAAGCGGTCGCGGCGGCCTGCGTTAACCTTGTAGTTGGCAGTTTTCCGGTCCGTCCACTTCGGGCACCCCCTGCCCAGCCCCCGCCCACCAGCCCAAGGAGAGTGTGTGCCCCGCTCCGCCAGGTCATCCGCTGACGCCATCAGCGCCCGGCTCCGGGACCTCGAACTCCTCACCAAGGGGCCTGCCTGGGCCCTGACCCGTTCGGCGCCGTGGGTGATTGCGGTGCTCCAGGCTTCCTTCACCCGCACCCGGCCGCAGGTTCCGCTCGAGGAATTCCATGCCGACGTCGACTCCTTCCTTGAGGAGCTCCGCCGCCAGGATCCCGGGCTGGGGGGAGGGGCCAACGGAAAGGCTTTCGGCGACGAATGGACCCGGCGGCAGTTCCTGACCCGCCGCAACCAGTCAGGCCAGATCGTTTATGAGGCAACCGAGCCGGCAGCGCGCGTGCTCGCCTTCCTGGACAGCCTCTCCAGCGAACGTTCCACCCTGAACGGCTCCCGCCTGGGCACCCTGCTGGGCGACGTGGAGAAGCTCGCCAACGAAACGAACCCGGACCAGAGCGCCCGGCTTGAGGCCCTGGAAGAGGAAATCGAAGAGCGGCAGCAGCTCATCCAGGACATCAGTACGGGCGAGTTTGACGGCCTGCTGGATGACGATGAAGCGGTGGAGGCCGCCGGAAACATCCTGGACCTGGCGGCCAGCCTGCCCGCGGACTACAAGAAGATGCGTGACCGCATCGAGGAATTGGTGGGCGGCCTCCGCAACCAGATCATCGAGGAGTCCCTGACCAAGGGCGCCACCATGGCGCAGGTCCTGGAGGCCGACAAGCGGCTTCGGCAAAGTCCCGAGGGCAGGACGTTCCGGTCCTTCACGGCATTCCTGGAGGATCCGCAGCAGCAGCTGAGGTTCCGGTCGGCCATCGGCGAGGTGCTGAGCCGCCAGTTCGCCGACGACCTCTCGCCCGACGACCGGGAAACGTTGAAGAACCTGGTGGCCGAGCTCCGCCAGCAGCACAGCCAGATCCAGCGCATCTACGGCAAGCTCAGCGAAAGCCTCAACACCTACGTCCAGAGCGACGACTTCCGCCAGTCGGTCCGGCTGCGGCAGGTCCTGCGGGAAGCGGAGCAGGCCATCCGTTCCCTCCCGTACGAGCGGGAACGCCCCGGCCTGGTACCCGGGCCGGTCCTTTACAACGCCGGCTTCGAGTCCCTGTCCATGGTGAAGCTTTTCGATCCCGACGAGTTCGCGGCACCGCCCCGCCTGGCCGATCCCATCGCCTTCACGGACTCGGACCGAGTGCGCTCGCCGCGGACCGGCAAGGCCAAACCGGCGGTAGTCCGGGCGGCCATGGCAGGAGCTGCAACCCTTGCCGATGCCTGGCACCAGCTGCCGCCCGAAGAGCAGCACATCAACACCATCCGCGCCCTCCTCTCGGAAGCCCTGCACGCAGGGGCGGACTTCGACCGCCGCGCCTGGGATGGCCTGGACTTCGAACAGATAGACGGCTCCACCCGCAGGGCCTACCTGCCGGTGGTCACGCTCGCAAAGGATTCAGATGACTGAGGAAAGCACGACGCCGGTAGTTGAGTCCGCGGAAACCCCGGCTGGAGAACACCTGGATGAGTCGTTGGTTGAGCAGGTTGAAACCAGGACGGCACCGGGCGCTGGGTACCCCGGACCTGTTTCACCCCGCGACACCTTCGTCGACGGAGCCGCCTTGTTCCCCGGCGACACCGGAGTCCTGTCGATGAAGGTGCGGCAGGCCCTGGTGAAGCTCCTCAAGGGCCCCTACATTGACGGCGGCCGGGACGAAAAGCTCTGGACAGTGCTGCTGGACAACCAGGTGATCCTGCGCAGCCGCCTTTCCGAGCTGTTCCTGACCCTGCAGCTGGACCATGAGCGGAAAATCGCCGTCCTGCGCCCCGTGGATCCGGAGGTGATCGGCGGCAGCACCCGGTCCAGCATCCTGCGCCAGCAGCGCGCCCTCAGCCGGGTGGAAACCATCGTGCTGCTCCGGCTGCGCCTGCTGCTGGACCGGCACGTCACGGCCCAGACGGACCCCACCATCACCCGCGAGGAAATCACGGACCTGGTGGCGCACTACCAGCCCGCCGGCCAGCAGGACGCCCTCCGCGACTCCGACGTGGTCACCCGCGCCATCACCAAGCTCCTGGCCCGCCAGCTCCTGCTCCCCACCGGACTGGATGACGTCTACACCATCTCCAACGCCTTGCCCCTGGCCCTCCCGTTCGAAAACATCGGCGACATCCCGGCCCACATCGAGGCCCTGGTAGCAGCCTCGGCGGACCCCACAGGCACGGAAGCACTGTTGGAGTTTGACGCCCAAGGTGGGGACGAGAATGACGACGACGGCGCTGCCGCCCCGGGAGTGGCATCGGGCCTGTCGGAGCGGGGCGCATGGTCCGCGGGACCAATGCTGCCCGGCGAAGGGGCGGGGGCAGCAGCGCTGTCGTCGTTCCCAACCACAGCTAAGGAGGCAGGACAGTGACAATCGCGAGCATGCTTCCCTTGGGGGACGTGACCAACCCGGGACAGATGCGGCTTGCCTTGGTGCAGGTGGTCAACTGGGGGACGTTCCACGGCGCGCACACGATGCACGTGGACCGGAACGGCACCCTGCTGACGGGCAACTCCGGCGTGGGCAAGTCCACGCTCTTCGATGCGATGCTGCGGGTGTTCGATGCCCGGCCACGGTCCAACGAAGCCGCCGCGCAGCGTTCGGGTGCCGTGGAGGACAAGCGGACCACTTTCACGTACATGCGCGGCAAGGTGGGGGACAAGGCCGTGGGCGAGGGCTCGGCGAGCGCGTTCCAGCGCCCGGGTGCCACCTGGTCCGCCGTCGCCCTGACGTTCGATAACGCCGCCGGCACGCGGGTGACGGTCTCGGCGCTGTTCGACCTGCCCAAGAACGGCACCGAGTCCAGCGTCGGCCGGTTCTACCTGATCGACAACGTGCCCCTGGACCTTGAGGCGGTGGAGGGCATCGCGGACAAGCGCTTCACCAAGGGCGCGCTGGAGGCGCTCTTCCCGCACGCCCAGGTGTTCGACGTGCACAAGGCGTTCGCGGAGCGGTTCCGGCGCCTGCTGGGGATCAGCTCGGACCAGGCGCTGCCCCTGCTGCGCGTCATCCAGGCCGGCAAGGGCCTCGGCGGCAGCGTCAACACCTTCTTCCGCGACCAGGTCCTCGACGCGCCGGCAACGCTGGCCGCCGCTGACGATGTGGTGGAGGAGTTCAGCAACCTGATGTCGATCCGCCAGCGGCTCGAGGACGTCCGGCAGCAGCGGGACCAGCTGGCTCCGGTCCCGGGACTGAACCGGGAATACGCGCAGTCGCTGCTGGACGCGAACCGGCTCCGTGAGCTGGTGGGCGGGGAGTTCGAGGCGTACCGGCAGCAGCTGGCCGTCACGGTCCACCAGAAGACCCTGGTCCGTTTCCGCGAGCTGGCGCAGGCAAAGGCCAAGGAACTCGGCGCCGAGCGTGCGGTCCGGGACGGCCTGGCCAAGGAGCTGCGGCAGCTGGAAACCGACTACAACAACCAGGGCGGCAACGCGATCTCGGCCATCGAGCAGTCGCTGGAGAACGCCCGGGTTGGCCTGAAACTCAGGCAACAGGTGGAGGAGGCGGCCCAGCAGGCACTGGCCGACGCCGGCCTGCAGCTCGAGTGGAGCGCCGCCGGCTGGGAGCAGGCACACGAGCAGGCGGCGGTCCGGTCCGCCGAGCTGAAGGATGATTCGCAGGCCCTGCAGGAGCTGCGGTTCGAGGCGTTCGACGCGCACGCCACCCGGAAACGCGAACTGGCCGCGGCTGAGCAGGAACTCATCTCGCTGAAGACGCGCAAATCCCTGCTGCCGCCGTCGAGCATCGAAAACCGCGCCGCCATTGCCGCCGCAACCGGCATCCCCGAGGACCGCATGCCCTTCGCCGGTGAGCTCATGGACCTCGCCGACGGGGAGGAACGGTGGCGCCCCGCTGCCGAACGTGCGCTCCGCAACCTCGCCACCACCCTGCTGGTTCCCGGCGAGCACTTCGGCGCCGTGACCCGCTACCTCAATGACCACAACGTCCGCGGCGCGCTGCGGGCAGTGGATGTCTCCAAGCCGCTGGCCGGCGGTGCGCTCGCCGTGGAGGACGCGCGCGACGGCGACCTGCTCACCAAGCTGGACATCCTCGCCTCGGGTGCGGCTGCTGAGGCCGGCGAGTGGGTCCGCGAGCGGATCGCCCTGGACTTCGCCTACCCCTGCGTGGAGGATCCGGACGAACTGGCCGCCCTGGACAAGGGCCTCAGCCTGGGCGGCGTGGTCAAGCGCAACCGGCACACGGTGGAGAAGGATGACCGGTTCACCAGCCGCCAGGATTACGTCCTGGGCTTTGACAATGCGGCCAAGCTGGAGCTCGTGGCCGGGCAGGTGGAGGACCTCCGGCAGGACGTGGCCAAGGCCGCCGAACTGGCGCAGAGCCGGGAGGATTCGCACCAGGGCATGAGCCGGCAGCTTGACGCACTGCGCCGGATCGCGGAAGACGACCGTCCCTGGGAACAGGTGTCTGCCGCGGTGGCCGCCGATGAGCTGGCGCGGATCGAGCAGCGGCTCAAGGATGCCCTGGCGGCACAGGCGGACCTGGAACCGCTCCGCGCCACCATCGAGGAAGTCCGGCACAAGCACCAGTCCAGTACCGAGTCCGCAGCGGTCCTGCAAAGCGAATACAAGGCACTCGACCGCCAGCTGACGGCTGCCGACAGCCTGCTGGAAGCCGCGCGTGACCGCCTGGCCGAGGCGCCGCCGTCGGACGCCACCGTTAAAGCCCTGGAACCCTACTTCGCCGACTTCGGCGAGATCACGGAAATGCACGAGCTGGACAACCTGGCCAACCGGGTGCGGACCGCGCTGCTGGGTGAACTGCACACCGCGGAGTCGCGGGGGCAGTCGACGGCGGAGCGGCTTACCCGAATTTTCGAAGGCTTCGTGCGTGAGTGGGGCAGCGCCATCTCTGCTGACCACGGCACCAGCATCGGCGCGGCGAGCGAGTTCGAGGCGCGCTACCACGCGATCGTGAACGACGGCCTGCCCGCGCAGGAGGCGGAGTTCCGCCAGTTCTTCAACCAGCGCACGCACGAGTCCTTCAGCACCCTGCTGCACCTGCTGGACGAGGAACGCCGCTCCATCACCAGCCGCATACTGCCCCTGAACGGCATCCTGTCGCAGGTGAACTTCCACGAAGGCAGCTACCTGGAGCTGGACATCAAACAGACACTGCCGCCCACGGCCAAGCAGTTCAAGGACGCCATCCAGAACGCGCTGAAGGCCCGGCACAGCCGCCAAAACGGAGGCCGCCCGGGCGGAGGGATCCGGCGCTGAGGGGGACGACGACGGCGAGCTCACCGCCCGCTACAAATCCCTGGAGACGCTGGTGAAGCGGCTTGGCTCCCAGGCGCCCGAGGACCGAAGATGGCGGGCCGAGGTGCTGGACGTGCGCGGGCACCTGTTCATCCAGTGCAAGGAGCACCGGGAAGTCACCGGTCCGCGTGGCGGCAAGAAGACCGAGGTGTTCATGCACGCCGACACCGGGTCCATGTCCGGCGGCGAGCGGCAACGGTTCACCGCGTTCATCATGGCCGCGGCCCTGAGCTACCAGTTGGGCATCGCCGAGCAGGGCTTCACCACCTACGGCACCGTGATGATGGACGAGGCCTTTGTGCTCGCGTCCGAGGAGTTCGCCGGCGCCGGGATCAAGGCACTGCACGAATTCGGTTTCCAGCTGCTGCTGGCCGCGCCTGAAAACGTGATCGACCTGTCCCGGCACCTGGGCTCCGTCACCGAAATCCTCCGGGACCGGCGCACCAACCGCTCCGGTGTCCTCACCGCGCCGGTGATCCGTCCCCGGGCCGGCGAGGAGGGCGTGTGGCGGTCGGAGGCGAACCCGGTGGATATCGTCCTGCGGTAACCGGACACCGCGGAATATCCGCTGAATAACAAATTGGTGGATTTATTGTCCCGGCAGTGGTGGCCGGTGTTTTCGTTGTGCCAATCTGGGATAACCAACCACACCTCGCCTGAATAAATCCCATAGGTACTGCGGGATGCTGGGTCCGCGCTGTTCCACGAGAGAACAATGGCGTCCTCTTGAAAGGCATTCCCATGCGCCTCCCGCAGCGCGCCGTGCTTCTCCTCACCGCAGCCGTGCTTTGCGTTGCTGGCTGCTCGACCAGTGGCGGCGTGGCGGCTAATTCCGCCGGCCCGGCTACAGCAACCGCAACGGCAACGCCCCCGCCGGCAATCCAGTCACCAGCGGCGCCAGTGACTTTCACCTTCCCCGATGACCGGCTTTCCTTCACCCACCCGGCAGGCTGGCGTGTGGAGCACGACCAGGTTTCCACATCACCCTCGGTGGAAACAGCCACCGTGCTGGATGATGCCGGCAAGCAGCAGATCAACATCTACTACAGCCAGGTTGGCGACGCCGGGGCCGGACCAGCCGCGAGGTTTCTCCTGGAGGTGGACCCCGTGCCGGGCCTGGTGGGCCGGACCGTTCCCACGCCCCATTCGTCGTTCTATGTTGATCATGTCAACGGAGCGGTCCAGTACCGCATGGGGCTCACTGCGGGACTTCCCGTATCACCTGACGGCAAGATCCAGGCCGCCCCCATCATGCTTGGCGACCGCATCCTGGCCGCAGACGTGCTGTTCACCGGAGAGCCGTTCGCCAACGATGACGCGGCGAAGGCCTGGTACTGGGGCGCCGAAGGCCAGACGCTGAAGGCGGTGCTGATGAGCTTCTCCTACCGCTGACCGGCAGGCGGGGAAGTCCCGTTCACGGCCGTAACGGAACTTCCCCCGCCTGCTTCTCCTGACGTTCTACTTGGCCTGAACGCGCGCAAGGAACAGCGCCGTGCGGTCCTGCAGGCCCTTGATCTGGCGTTCCACCACGGCGGCGGGATCGGGATTGATCTCATTGACGGGCGGCTCCCTGCGGACGTTGCCGCAGCAGACGAAGTCGGCGCAGATCAGGGTGCCGACGGTATTGCCGTTCCGCCCGGACTGGCCTGCCCGCTTGGCGACCCACAACAACACGTCCTCGTTGGACAACACATCCCGGCAGAGCTCACACAGCACCGACCGGTTCTTTTTGGCCCCTCCCTCGGGTGCCCGGAGCATGATGCCGGTGAGGCCCTTTTGTCCCGGGACCACGAGGTAGCCGCGCAGCGGCATCTTTTCATCCCGCCAGCCGAGGAACTCCAGGCTGTCCCAGTCGAGGGAGTCGAAGTTTTTGGGCAGGGTCAGCTTTGCGGCTTCCGAGCGGCTGGCATTGATGAAGGATGAGCGGATCTGCTGGGACGTGACTGATTGCATGGCTGAAACTTTCGTGAAGGGTGGGCGTCCCGGAGCCGGGCCGAGGGATAACGGGGGAGTCAGTCAGTCTCCGCGGTGCAGGCCAGAGCGGCCACCCCGCTCTCCACGGCAGCGGCGGCCCAGTTGGCCCTCTGCGTGCGCATCGTTCCCGTTGTCCTTTTCGTGTTCAGCCGTCCGGTGTCTCTGGAGCCGGACCAGCAAGGGCCATCCTGCCAAACGATGCGGGTCCTGTCCAAGCAGCCAACCGCAGAATGTGGGTTTCGTCACGTTGATGGATTAGGTGATAAAAGTGTTGCGTAATGGTGATTTATATAGGTTAGCCTTACTTAAGTTTTGATCAGCCCGATTCAAGGAGCCCCGTGACGTTCCCCCTCTTTCCCGGCCCGGCGCCCACCCGCCGCACGCTGTTTTCCTCGGCCGTTAAGGACGGCACAGTGCTGGCCGCGGCGGCCCTCACGCTGTCTGCGTGCAGCACAGGTCCTGCCACCACCGTTGCGGATACCGGCAGCTCCAGCAGCAGCACCGCGTTCCCCGTCACCATCGAGCACGTGTACGGCAGTACCACCATCGAGAAGCAGCCCACCCGGGTTGCCACCGTCTCCTGGGTAAACGACGACGTCGCCATCGCGCTTGGCGTGGTTCCGGTTGGCGTCCCCAGGAACGAGTGGGGCGGCAATGACAAGGGCTCCACCCCCTGGAAGGATGCCGCGCTTGAAAAGCTGGGCGCGGGCTTCGGTTCCGAAAAGGCCCCGGTGCAGTACTCCGAGGCGGACGGCGTCAACTTCACGGAGATCGCCAAGCTCAACCCGGACGTGATCCTTGCTGCCTATTCCGGCCTCACGGAAGAGGACTACAAGAAACTCAGCGAAATCGCCCCCGTCGTGGCCCACCCCGAGGTGGCCTATGGAACGTCCTGGCAGGACTCCACCACCATCATCGGCAAGGCCCTGGGCAAGGAAGCCGAAGCCACCAAACTGGTTTCCGACACCGAGTCGATGGTCAAGGACAAGGTGGCCCAGTACCCGCAGATTCAAGGCAAGAGCTTCATCTACGGCAACCTGGAACCCGCCAAGGGCGACGGCGTAAACGTCTACACCGCCAACGACAACCGCCCCCGCTTCCTCAGCGAAATCGGTATGACCCTGGCCCCGGTAGTGGCGGACAACTCCAAGGGCTCCAAGGAGTTCTACATTCCGTGGTCCGCCGAGAAGGCCAATGAACTGCAGTCGGACATCTTCGTCACCTGGGTTCCCGATGCCTCCACCACCGACGCCATCAAGGCGGACCCGCTGCTCGGCCAGATCCCGGCCATCAAGAATGGTGCCCTGGTGGCCGATTCGGACAACACCCTGACCCTTTCCATCTCGGCATCGTCGCCGCTGAGCCTGCCCTGGTCCGTGGACACGTTCCTGCCGCAGCTGGCTAAAGCAGCGGATGCAGTGAAGTAGGCACCCTTTGATGAGTACGACGACGGCGCGTCCGGCAGCGGACAACGGCACCCAGGTGCAGGCCATGGCAGTCCCCGGCACCCTCCGCGGTGATGCTCCGGGTAGGAGGCGGCCCGCCTGGCTGCTGGCCGCCGTCGTCGTGCTGGTGCTCCTGGCCGGCACATCGCTGGCCGTGGGCGCCCGTGATGTTCCCCTCGGCACTGTGTGGCAGGCGCTCACAGCGTTCGATCCCGCAAACGGGGACCACGCAGTGGTGCAGGCCCGCATCCCGCGGACCGTCCTGGGCCTGCTGGCCGGCGGTGCGTTGGGCCTTGCCGGTGCGGCGATGCAGGGTGTTGCCCATAATCCGCTGGCCGATCCCGGCATCATTGGAGTCAACGCCGGAGCTGCCCTGGCGGTGGTTACGGGCATTTACGTCTTCGGCGTGACCACCTTCTCCGGCTACATCTGGTTCGCGTTCACGGGGGCCGCCTCGGCGGCCGTCGTGGTGTACCTCATCGCCTCGCTGGGCCGGGAGGGCGCCACGCCGGTGAAGCTCGCGCTGGCGGGAGCCGCATTGAGTGCCGGGCTGGCATCGCTCATGAATGTCATCCTGGTCTCCAGCCAGGACACCCTTGACCGGTTCCGCTTTTGGCAGGTGGGCGGCATCGCGGGCCGCGACTGGTCGGTGCTCCTACCGGGTTTGCCGTTCCTGGCGGCCGGTGCGCTGGTCGTGCTGCTGGCCGGGCGGACCCTCAACAGCCTTGCCCTGGGGGACGACGTTGCCCGCGGACTGGGCCAACGGGTGGGCATGTCCCGCGCTGTGGCGGCCCTGGGGGTGGTCCTGCTGTGCGGCACGGCCACCGCGCTGGCGGGGCCCATCGGTTTCGTTGGCCTGGTGGTGCCGCACGCCGTCCGCTTCCTCACCGGCCCGGACTACCGCTGGATCCTGCCGTTGTCCCTGGTGGCCGCCCCGGCGCTGCTGCTGGGCGCGGACATCGTTGGCCGGGTGGTGCTGCTTCCCGGTGAAATCCCGGCGGGCATCATGACCGCCCTGATCGGCGCCCCCGTGTTCGTGTGGTTGGTCCGCCGCGGGAAAGGGGCAGGCCTGTGACCGGCGTTGCGCTATCAGATATGGCTGCCAAAACCGGTCCTCAAGGACCAAAAGTGATGGAGCAACGCGGGGGACGGGGGCGACTGCACCGGACCGCGGTGCTGGCTGCCGCCGTCGTGCTCCTGTTCTTTGCGTCCGTCCTTCTGGGCAGCTACACGGTGACCATCCCGGATTTTTTCACCATCGTCTTCAACCACCTCACCGGCGGTGTGAAGATTCCCGGCGCCAGCTTCATCGTGATGGAGAACAAGCTTCCCCGTGCGGTCATCGGCCTCCTGATCGGGATCGCGTTCGGCCTGGCCGGCGCCCTGTTCCAGACCATGCTGCGGAACCCCCTCGCCAGTCCGGACGTCATCGGCATCAGTTCCGGGGCCAGCGCGGCGGCGGTTGTTGCGATCGTTGTTTTCGGCGCATCCGGTGCCGCGGTGTCCGGGGCCGCGCTGGCGGGTGCCCTGGCGGTGGCAGCCCTGATTTACGCGATCTCCCGCGGCGCCCGCCGAACCGGCAGGGGAACCGCTGCCGGAAACAGGCTGGTCCTGGCCGGTGTGGGGACCGCGGCAGCCCTCCAGGCCGTGGTCAGCTTCCTGATGACCCGGGCCGACATCCGCACGGCGGCCGACGCCCTGGTCTGGCTGAACGGATCCCTGAACTCCGCCAACTGGGACCGCGCCGGCATCCTCTTCCTCGCGCTCGCCGCCCTGGTTCCCGCCACTGGGCTTATCGCCGGGCCGCTGCGCATCCTGGAACTGGGGGATGACGCAGCCGCCGGCCTGGGCGTCCGGGTCAACACCGCGCGCCTGGCACTGGTGGTCGTCGCGGTATCGCTGGCAGCAGTGGCGACGGCGGCTGCCGGACCGGTCTCGTTCGTCGCCTTCCTGGCCGGTCCCATCGCCCACCGCTTCACCGGCAAAGCCAGCCTGCCGGCGTCGGCCATGGTGGGCGCCCTGATTGTCCTGGCGGCCGACTACTTCGCAGCCAACCTGGCCCCCTTGCTCCTGGGCGGCACCGTGCTGCCGGTGGGCGTGGTCACCGGCGCGCTCGGCGCACCGTTCCTGCTGTGGCTCCTGGTCACGGCCAACCGAAAGGATGCCTGACGTGGCAGTTCTCCAAGCCAAGGACCTGACCCTCGCCTACCACCAGCGCTGCGTGGTGGACGGGCTCAGCGTCCGGATCCCCGAAGGCAGGGTGACCATGATCGTGGGCGCCAACGCCTGCGGAAAGTCAACCCTGCTGCGCGGCCTGTCCCGGCTCCTGAAACCCGCCGATGGCGCCGTGACCCTGGACGGCAAGGACATCCATTCCCGTCCGGCACGCGAACTGGCCCGCACCCTGGGCCTGCTTCCCCAGCACCCCAGCGCCCCGGACGGCATCACCGTCCGCGACCTGGTGGGGCGGGGACGCTACCCGCACCAGGGCTTCTTCCGCAGCTGGAGTGAAGGGGACGACGCCGCGGTGCAGCGCGCGCTGGAAGCCACCGGAACGCTGGAGCTCGCCGGGCGGGACGTGGACGAACTGTCCGGCGGCCAGCGGCAGCGGGCCTGGATCGCCATGGCCCTCGCCCAAGAAACCGACGTCCTGCTGCTGGACGAACCCACCACCTACCTGGACCTGGCCCACCAGGTGGAGGTCCTGGACCTGGTAACGGACCTGAACCGCACGCGGGACACCACCGTGGCCATCGTCCTGCACGACCTCAACCTGGCCGCACGCTACGCGGACCACGTCATTGCCATGAAGGACGGCGCTGTTGCGGCCCTGGGCTCCCCGGGGGACGTGGTGACGGAGGACCTGGTCAAAGACGTCTTCGGCCTGGAGAGCCGGGTCATCCCGGATCCTGTCTCCGGTACCCCGCTGATCCTTCCCATCGGCCGCCACCACGCCACAACCACCGAACTGGAGCTCGTTTCATGAAGATCCGGCAAAGCGCCGCCACCCAGCCAATGAGCCTTGCCTTCGAGGTGACCGTCTCCGCCGTCCAGCAGCTGAGCCCCACGTTCCGCAGGATCACCTTCGGCGGCTACTCCCTGCGAGACTTCGGCGTCCACGGCCACACCCTGGACCTCCGGGTCAAGCTGGTCATCCCGTCACAGGCCCCGGACGGCGCGCCGCTGCCGGTCCCCGCCTTCGACACGGGCGACGCAGGCTGGTACCGGGACTGGCTGGCCATGGACCCGGCCGTGCGCGGCTCGATGCGCACGTATACGGTCCGGGAGGCGCGGCTGGATGCGGTGTACCCCGAGATCGACGTCGACTTAGTGATGCACGCCGACGACCACGGACACGCCGGGCCGGCCGCGGACTGGGCATCCAAGGCCAAACCCGGCGACCCGCTCACCATCATCGGCCCGAACAACCGCGCCGCGCACTGTGTCACCGCCGAAACCTATTCCGGCATCGAGTGGCGCCCCGGCATGGCCCAGCGCGTCCTGCTCGCCGGCGACGAAACCGCCGTCCCCGCCATCTCCGCGATCCTGGAAACCCTCCCGTCGTACATGAGTGGCCATGCCTTCCTGGAAGTTCCGCAGGCCGGCGACTTCCTGGAACTCAGCTCCCCGGCGGACATCGAAATCACCTGGCTGGCCCGCGGCGCCGCCATCGGACGGTCCCGGCCGCACGGGCAGCTGCTTGAGGAAGCCGTGCGCAAGGCCGTCCCCGTGCCCGGCTGGGTGGGCATCACGGCGGACGACGGCGGCGCTGGGCCGGAGCCCGATGACGTCAACGTGGATGAAGACATCCTGTGGGAGACGCCCGGGCGCCTGGAATCCTCCGTCATCAGCGGCTCCAGGAACCCGCACCTGCCCGCCGGTGCCCTGCCCTTCTACGCCTGGATGGCGGGCGAAGCAGGGGTCATCAAGGAACTGCGGCGGTACCTCGTCCGCGACGTGGGGATCGACCGGAAACAGGTGGCGTTCATGGGGTACTGGCGGCAGGGCAAAGCCGAAGGGTAGCCCCGGCCCCGTTGCTGGCTACGCCGGAACCGGCGGCTTGCCGTCGCTTAGACACCTCCTTCCGCTGCGTTCCCGCCGCGGGCGGCCTTCACTGCGCTCCTGTCGGCGATGCGCTCCTACGCAAGCCCCCGGTTCCGGCTACAAGGGTTCGTCACCATTGCTTTACCTCGGCTTTCCCTGCGCTTTCTTTTGTGGGGCTAGGTTAGCGTGGTGCCCTCTGATCCCTTGCTTCCTGACTCCGGGCGGCGGGTGTTTGTTGCCCTGGGGGATTCCTTTACCGAAGGGGTGGGGGACCGGGATGAGCGGCTGCCCAACGGGGTGCGGGGGTGGGCCGACCGGGTGGCCGAGAAACTCGCCAAAGCGCAGCCAGGGTGGAAATACGCGAACCTGGCCATCAGGAGCAAACGGCTGCGGCACATCGTCGACGAGCAGCTGGAACCGGCGCTGCGGATGCGGCCAACGCTTGTCACGCTCTACGCCGGTGGCAACGACATCCTGGACCTGAAGACCGACATGCCGGCGCTCATGGCGGACTACGAACAGCTGGTGGCCCGGCTGGCCGGCACCGGGGCCACGCTGGTCCTCTTCACGGGTTTCGACGTCAAGGTGTCCGCGTTGCTGGAGCCGCTGAAGAAGCGGAACACCTATTACAACCAGCGGGTCCGGGACATCGCGGATAAATACGGTGCAGTGCTGGTGGACTACTGGTCCCTGGACGCCTTCCACGACCGGCGGATGTGGGACTCGGACCGGCTCCACATGTCCAAAGCCGGGCACAAATACCTTGCAGGGCAGGTGCTGGACCAGCTGGGCGTGCCGCACAAGATCAAGCCCAAGGACTGGGAACCACCCACCCGGCCCAGTCTGCGCGAGTGGGAGCGGCGCCAGCGGCACTGGGTCCACGACTGGGTCCTGCCGCTCTTCGGCCGCAAGCTCCGTGGGGTCACGCTGGGGGACACCCTCACCCCGCGCTGGCCCCAGCCGGTCAAAGTCCCGCGGAAGGGCGGGTTGAAGAAGCTCGCCGCGGGAACGTACGACGGCGGCAGCACACCTTACGGCGCCGGCACGCCCTAGGGCGCGGGCTGGGGAGGGGTGTCCAACAGGATTTCGTAGCCCGGGGCCACCCGTCCTGCATGGAACTCCATGACTTCGAAGTCGGCAACCCCATTGGTATAGAACGGATCCTGCGCCAGGCTCGCATCCAGGGTCTCCCGTTCGGCCTGCGACAGCAGCAACCCGCCGGTGCGCGGAATCTTGCGCCCGGCGGCGATGAACACGCCGTCGTCGAACGCCTTCTGCAGCCAGGCCATGTGGGCGTCGTTGTGGAAGTCGACGATCTCCTGGGGCACGCGGTAGGTGAGGGAGACAACATACATGGGGCAAGCCTACCGGCGGCGCACCAGCTACTTGAAGGATCAATCGTAGAATAGGGAACATGACCGAACCCCGCTGGCTCAACGCTGACGAACGCCGCGCCTGGCTGGCACTGGTAAGCATCAATACGCTGCTGCCTGCCGCCCTGGACACCAAGCTGCACGCTGCGGGAAAACTGTCCCTGTTCGATTACACGGTCCTGGCCATGCTGTCCGAAGCCGAGGACCGGTTCCTGCCCATGAGCGAGCTCGCAGCCCGCACCAGTGCCTCCCTTTCCCGCCTCTCACACGTGGTGACCAAACTGCAGAAGCGCGGCTGGGTGGAACGCCGCCCGCACCCCCACGACGCGAGGGTGACCACCGCGCACCTCACCGAGGAAGGCATGGCCACCATCGTGGGCCTGGCCCCGGCGCATGTTGAGGACGTTCGTGGCCTGTTCCTCGATGCCCTGACTGAACAGGACGTGCTGGACTTGGCGCGGATCGGTGAAAAAGTGGTGGGACGCCTGGACTCGGACCACTGGATCCTGCGCGAAACCCAGGGCTGACCTGCGGAGCATCCCGGGTGATTGGTTGCTTCCGGCAACGGGTGGCAAACTAACCGCATGGATTTCACTTCCCGGTTTGTGGCACTTGGCGACTCTTTCACCGAAGGCGTCGGTGACGACGACCCGGCACGTCCCAACGGTGTCCGCGGGTGGGCCGACCGTGTGGCGGAACAACTCTGCGCCGCGGACCCGGACTTCGGCTACGCCAACCTTGCCATCCGTGGCAGGAAGCTCCGCCAGATCCTGGCTGAGCAGGTGGACGCCGCCGTCGAGCTCAACCCCACCCTGGTGACCATCTACGCCGGTGCCAATGACATTCTCCGCCCGCGCGTGGACATCGATGACCTCCTCGTGGAATACAACGACGCCGTGGGGAAGCTCGCTGCCACCGGTGCCACCGTGATGATGTTCACGGGTTTCGACGCCCGGGGCTCGAAGGTGTTCGGCACCATGCGCGGCCGCACTGCCATCTACAACGAACTGGTCCGCGGGATCGCCGGGGACCACGGCGCCCTGCTGGTGGACTACTGGCGCTTCAGCGAGTACTACGACTGGGGCATGTGGGCCCACGACCGGATGCACATGTCCGCCGCCGGCCACGCGAACATGGCCAAGCGCGTGCTTGAGGTCCTCAAGTATGACCACTCCATTGATGTCCCGCCCATGACTCCGGTCCCGGAACTGAGCGGGGCCGACGCCATCCGTGCCAACGCCCAGTGGTTCCGCGAGTACGCGGCGCCGTGGGTGGTCCGCCGCGTCACCGGCAAATCCTCGGGGGACAACCTGCAGGCCAAGTACCCCCAGCTCACGCGGCTGTAGCGCGGGTCCCGTTAGCGCGGGTCCTGGCTGCGCCTTTCCGACCCTGGCTGGAACGCCGGAGTCGCCAGCATTGAGCCGTCCGCGCGGATGGCCAGTACGGCAACGTCCCAGTTGTCCGCGGCATGGTCCAGCATCCGTGTCCCGCCGGCAACGATGGCGGTGGCCAGGACGTCGGCGGTGACAATATCCTCGGCGGCAACGGTGACCTGGACAAACCCGGCGTCACGCGCCCCGCCCGCCACCCGCCAGATGTGCTCGCCGCGTTCAGCGGAGCCGGAGGTGGCCATCGCGCTGTGCCGGCTGTTGCCGCCCAGCGGATATCCGGTGATGAGGGTCTGGCGGTCGGCAGGGTCCACCACGCCGGCTTTCCAGGGCTCGGCGCTGCCGGGGTGCGGCGAGCCGCTGACCAGGACGTCGCCGCCGGCGTTCAGGCACCAGTCCCGGCGGCCCAGGGCAAGGAGCGACGTCCCGGCCTCGCGGATGGCATGGCCCTTGATGATGCCGGACAGATCCAGCACCCCGTCCGGCCTTTCAGGGGTGAAGGCCCCTTCCGTGCGCAGGCGCCACTCATGGGCTTCGGTGTAACGCTCCCGCATCTGTGCCGACGCGTGGGGCAGCTTCAGTTCACCGCGCGCCAGCCGGCTGGCTTCCGACTCGGGACGGTACAGGCTAAACGTGTCATCCAGGTCCCGGAACAGGCGTTCGACGACGGCGGTGGCGGCAGCGAGCACGTCGAGCCCCGGCTGCCCTTCCGCGGGGGAGTCCACCGGCATCGTCAGGCCGATGACCGTTCCCATGCATTCAAAGGTGCGGGCCTTTAGAGTGATGCCAGCCGTGCCGGCGGGTGCCGGCATGGGGTTAGAGGTTTGCTGCATCGATGGCTGCCTGGAGAGAGGTGAGGTAGGCGTCGCTGGTGATGGTGGCGCCGCTGACGGTCTGGACATTGGCAGATTGTGCCGCCAGGACCTTGCTGCGGAGCAGGGGCGCCGCGCGGTTGCTGATCTGGATGGATTTGCCGTCCGTGTTGGTCAGCTGCAGCGCCGTGACATCGGTGATCTTCCCGTTCGCCACCGTGATCTGGACCTGCACGGGGCCAAACCGGGTCTGGACGGTGTTTCCTTTGTAGGTGCCGGAGGTGGAGGAACTGGAGGATCCGGAGCTCGTGGACCCGGAGGAGCTTGCGGACCCGGAGGAACCTGTGGTGCCCGACGAGCTGGAGGACCCCGACGAGCCCGACGCTCCCGTGCCGGTGGCACCCGTGGTGCCTGTCGCCGTCGTACTTGATGCCACGGTGCTGATGCCGCCCGCCTGCGTGCCTGTCTGCCAGCCCGCCAGGAGGATCCCGGCGGAGGCCAAAGCTGCTGCGACTGTTCCGCGAATTTTCACCAGTCAAACCTTTCGTGATGGATCTGTTCCTCGGGGACGCCGGCCTTCCCGGCATCCGCAATGACGTTGGCCGCCCACGCCGCCGGGCCGCAGACGTAGACGTCCGCATCCCTGATGTCCGGCACATAGGAGGTAAGGCTGTAGCCGTTGCGCACCGACTCCTCGGGAAGCCAGGTGGACTGGCCGTGGCCCCGCGGCCCGGTGAGGTGGAAGAGCCGGACCCCGCGCGCCTGGCAGAGGTCAAGGATTTCGTTGCCCAGGTAAAGCTCCTTGTCGGTGTGGCCGCGGAGGAGGACCGTGGCCTGGCCAGGAGCAAATGGGGTGGTCTCCAGCAGCGCGCGCAGGGGAGTGATGCCGATGCCGGCGCCGATCATCACCACCTTGTTCTTCGTCCGGGCTGCCGTGCTGAGCATTCCGTAGGGGCCCTCCAGGGCCACCTTGGTGCCCTTCCGCAGCCGGAGCAGCCGGGCGGAACCGTCGCCAAGGTTCCGGACAGTAACCCGCAGCGTCCCCTGGCCGTCCCGGCCGTTGACCACGGGCTCCGCGGACAGGCTGAACGGGTGGGGGTGCCACCACATGCCCGGAGCCAGGAAGCGCCAGATGAAGAAGCGTCCGCCCGTTCCTGCCAGCTGGTCCAGCTTCCGGCCCCGCATGACGATGTTCACCACGCCCGGAGCCACGGCTTCCACACGGGCCACCGTCAGTTGGTGGCGCACGGTGGCCAGCACCGGCTCAAGGATGCGGAAGTACACCAGCGCCGAGCCGGTGTAGATGCAGATGGCGAGCCAATACCACCGCTGCCAGGTGCCGGCGGCGAAGAGGCCGCCCACGCTGAACTGGTGCGGGATTGACGTTGCCACCGCCGCGTAGGTCAGCAGGTGGACCACGTACCAGAACTCATAGGGGAAGCGCCGGCGCACAGCCACCAGGGAGGTCACGACGACGGCGATGAACAGCGCCATGGAGACGAACGCCAGCCACATATCGGGCACCTGCACCCACAGGTTGATGGACTCGCTGACCGGGTCCAGTCCCTCGGCCATGCCGTATCCGACGGCGAGCAGGAGGCTGTGCGCCAACAGGAGGTAGAGGGACGGCTTTCCCAGTTTGCCGTGAAATTCCAGGGCCCGGTCATGGCCGATGGTGCGGTCGATGAACGGGATCCTTGCGGCCAGGAGCAGCATGAGCAGGACCAGGTCCATGCCCGCCAGCCCGGCCACGATCCCCGCAGCCGTGAACAGTGGGGCGGGCGAAGTGATGTTGGTGGCCCCGCCGTCGGCCAGCCACAGGGAGATTGCCGCGGCAACGGATGCCCAGGCAATGACGGTCAGCAGGTCCGTCCGCAGCATGCGCTGGCGGTACTGGCGGGCAAACCAGCCGCGGGCGGGTATCTTCGGTGGTGAAAGCTCCGGGCGGCCGGAGCTGCTTGCGGCCGGGGACGCCGGCAGGAGCTGCGTGTTCATGAATCAAACATGCGTGGGGAAGCTATGTCCCTGCTGTGAAAAGGGACCAGCGGCGGCTGTGACCTTTCAGCAGGGGCAAGCCCTTATACACCCGATTGGTCTTTAATTGCGTCAACTCGTAGACTTGGTAGGCGCTAAGTGCGCGGAGCGTGCGCAATTGCTCCGGTTGCCCGGTAATTTTCTCCAGGGTGGCCGGTAGTTAGGGGCTCAAGTTGCGTAACTAACCGTTGCCCGTACATTCTGTGGGTCGCACTTGGCAGCATGGTCCAGCAGCAGATATGCGGATCATTACTTTCAATTCTTGAGGAGAAGTCATGGCAGCACACTGCCAAGTGACCGGGGCCGAGCCGGGCTTTGGGCACAGCATTTCGCACTCGCACCGCCGCAACAAGCGTCGGTTCGATCCGAACATCCAGAAGAAGCGCTACTGGGTTCCGTCCCTGCGCCGTAACGTCACGCTGCAGGTTTCTGCACGTGGCATCAAGACCATCGACGTGCGCGGTATCGACGCAGTCGTCGCCGACGTTCTGGCTCGTGGGGTGAAGCTCTAGTGGCTAAGGACAAGGACGTACGTCCGATCATCAAGCTCAAGTCGACCGCGGGCACGGGTTACACCTACGTAACCCGCAAGAACCGTCGTAACGACCCGGACCGCATGGTCCTGAAGAAGTACGACCCCAAGATCCGCCAGCACGTCGAATTCCGAGAGGAGCGCTAAACATGGCTAAGAAGTCCAAGATTGCTCGCAACGAGCAGCGCAAGGTCATCGTTGAGCGTTACGCTGCAAAGCGCCTCGAACTGAAGAAGACCCTGGTTGACGAAAACGCAACCGACGAAGCACGCGAAGCAGCCCGCCTGGGCCTGCAGAAGCTGCCCCGCAACGCGTCCCCGATCCGTCTGCGCAACCGCGACATCATCGACGGCCGCCCCCGTGGCACCTTCCAGAAGTTCGGTATCTCCCGTGTCCGTTTCCGCGACATGGCTCACCGCGGTGAGCTCCCGGGCATCACCAAGTCTTCCTGGTAATCCAGCACCGCTGATTCCAGCTGCTTGAGAAGGGCCGGCAACCTTAGGGTTGCCGGCCCTTCTGCGTTAAGCCGTGGCAGGTGGGCGCCGGGTCGGCGGGCTGTGCGGCAGCCCACACGCCGGAATTACGACGCCGGCAGGCCGCTTGGGTGCTCCATCCCGGGTTTCGCCGCGCAAAACCGCGGATTTCCGGCCCCCGGAGACCCGGTTTGCGGTGGGCCCGGAGTGCGTGTATTGTTTTCTAAGTCGCCGCGGGGGAGACAGTGAAGAACTGTTCACCGGGTGGCCAAAACCCCGAAATCAAAGCCAAAATCTGGTTGCTCTTTAGGGCGCTTGAAATTGGTATGGGGCGGTCTTCAATTCGATGTGAATCCTGGAAGATGGATTTGACTCGGATTGTGGGATCGGGTAAGTTTGAAAAGTTGCTCCGGAGCGATCCTGAACGTTGGTTTGGGTGGTGCCGGGTGTGTCTGTTGTTTGAGAACTCAATAGTGTGCCAAGTTTGTTGATACCGATTATGTATGTAATTGGTTGAATTTGCCGAATCGTGCCGCCCCTGTGGTGTGGTTTGGTGTTTTTAGCTGGTTTCAAATTTTGTGCAGCCTTTGTCGCCGTTATTTCCGGTGGTTTTGGTTGTGTCTGTTTTACTTCAACGGAGAGTTTGATCCTGGCTCAGGATGAACGCTGGCGGCGTGCTTAACACATGCAAGTCGAACGATGATGCCAGCTTGCTGGTGGATTAGTGGCGAACGGGTGAGTAACACGTGAGTAACCTGCCCTTGACTCTGGGATAAGCCTGGGAAACTGGGTCTAATACCGGATATGACTGATCATCGCATGGTGGTTGGTGGAAAGCTTTTGTGGTTTTGGATGGACTCGCGGCCTATCAGCTTGTTGGTGGGGTAATGGCCTACCAAGGCGACGACGGGTAGCCGGCCTGAGAGGGTGACCGGCCACACTGGGACTGAGACACGGCCCAGACTCCTACGGGAGGCAGCAGTGGGGAATATTGCACAATGGGCGCAAGCCTGATGCAGCGACGCCGCGTGAGGGATGACGGCCTTCGGGTTGTAAACCTCTTTCAGTAGGGAAGAAGCGAAAGTGACGGTACCTGCAGAAGAAGCGCTACTAACTACGTGCCAGCAGCCGCGGTAATACGTAGGGCGCAAGCGTTATCCGGAATTATTGGGCGTAAAGAGCTCGTAGGCGGTTTGTCGCGTCTGCCGTGAAAGTCCGGGGCTCAACTCCGGATCTGCGGTGGGTACGGGCAGACTAGAGTGATGTAGGGGAGACTGGAATTCCTGGTGTAGCGGTGAAATGCGCAGATATCAGGAGGAACACCGATGGCGAAGGCAGGTCTCTGGGCATTAACTGACGCTGAGGAGCGAAAGCATGGGGAGCGAACAGGATTAGATACCCTGGTAGTCCATGCCGTAAACGTTGGGCACTAGGTGTGGGGGACATTCCACGTTTTCCGCGCCGTAGCTAACGCATTAAGTGCCCCGCCTGGGGAGTACGGCCGCAAGGCTAAAACTCAAAGGAATTGACGGGGGCCCGCACAAGCGGCGGAGCATGCGGATTAATTCGATGCAACGCGAAGAACCTTACCAAGGCTTGACATGAACCGGAAAGACCTGGAAACAGGTCCCCCACTTGTGGTCGGTTTACAGGTGGTGCATGGTTGTCGTCAGCTCGTGTCGTGAGATGTTGGGTTAAGTCCCGCAACGAGCGCAACCCTCGTTCTATGTTGCCAGCACGTGATGGTGGGGACTCATAGGAGACTGCCGGGGTCAACTCGGAGGAAGGTGGGGACGACGTCAAATCATCATGCCCCTTATGTCTTGGGCTTCACGCATGCTACAATGGCCGGTACAAAGGGTTGCGATACTGTGAGGTGGAGCTAATCCCAAA
Source organism: Arthrobacter sp. DNA4 (assembly GCF_024362385.1). NCBI lineage: Bacteria > Bacillati > Actinomycetota > Actinomycetes > Micrococcales > Micrococcaceae > Arthrobacter > Arthrobacter sp. DNA4. The sequence continues at coordinate 4,299,261 of NZ_CP101466.1, read as the reverse complement.
AAGCCGGTCTCAGTTCGGATTGGGGTCTGCAACTCGACCCCATGAAGTCGGAGTCGCTAGTAATCGCAGATCAGCAACGCTGCGGTGAATACGTTCCCGGGCCTTGTACACACCGCCCGTCAAGTCACGAAAGTTGGTAACACCCGAAGCCGGTGGCCTAACCCCTTGTGGGAGGGAGCTGTCGAAGGTGGGACTGGCGATTGGGACTAAGTCGTAACAAGGTAGCCGTACCGGAAGGTGCGGCTGGATCACCTCCTTTCTAAGGAGCGCCTACAGCTACCGGCCTGGATGTATGTCCGGGTGTGGGGGTTGTCAGGAAGCAAGCCCGTTGCGCAGGCGATTGTCCTGCGGCGGGTGCTCATGGGTGGAATATCAACAAATAGCGGCCGTTGTGTTGTCGTGTCCTTCTCTAGTACGAATCCCACCTGGTGGTGGTTCTGGAACGGTGGGCGTGGTGATGTGGTGGTTTTCGTGTTTGGCACACTGTTGGGTCCTGAGGCAACAGGACCACGGGTTCGCTGTCTTCGCCTTTCGGGGTGTGGGTGGTGTTCTGGTGGGAGTGTTTGTTTCTGGTTTCCCTGCCATGACACCCCACGCACGTGTGTGTGGGGTGTGTGGTGTGGGGTTGTTGTTTGAGAACTACATAGTGGACGCGAGCATCTTGTATAAGAAGCAATTTCCAAGATAAATGAACCTGGATCTGGTTCGTGTGCCTTTGGGTGCGCGGGACAGTTTTCATGGTTCTCTCGAGTGAGCTTGTTTTTGATCTTTGTGGTCAAGTTTTTAAGAGCACACGGTGGATGCCTTGGCATTAGGAGCCGAAGAAGGACGTAGGAATCTGCGATAAGCCTGGGGGAGTCGATAACCGGACTGTGATCCCAGGGTGTCCGAATGGGGAAACCCCGCCAAGCGCGCGAGTGACTTGGTGACCCGTACCTGAACACATAGGGTGCGTGGGGGGAACGCGGGGAAGTGAAACATCTCAGTACCCGCAGGAAGAGAAAACAATAGTGATTCCGTTAGTAGTGGCGAGCGAACGCGGATCAGGCTAAACCGTTCCATGTGTGATAGTACGGGCGTTGCATGGTCGGGGTTGTGGGACTTTCCATACCAGTTCTGCCGGGCTGGTGGGGTGTGATGTGCGCGCATAGGTGAACGGTTTTGAAAGGCTTACCAGAGAGGGTGTTAGTCCCGTAACCGTAATGTGTTTGTACCGCCTGTGAGAGTATCCCAAGTAGTACGGGGCCCGAGAAATCCCGTGCGAATCTGTCAGGACCACCTGATAAGCCTAAATACTCCCTAATGACCGATAGCGGACCAGTACCGTGAGGGAAAGGTGAAAAGTACCCCGGGAGGGGAGTGAAACAGTACCTGAAACCGTGTGCTTACAATCCGTCGGAGCCAGTCTGATTCTGGTGACGGCGTGCCTTTTGAAGAATGAGCCTGCGAGTTAGTGTTACGTCGCGAGGTTAACCCGTGTGGGGCAGCCGTAGCGAAAGCGAGTCTGAATAGGGCGTGTGAGTGGCGTGATCTAGACCCGAAGCGAAGTGATCTACCCATGGCCAGGTTGAAGCGACGGTAAGACGTCGTGGAGGACCGAACCCACTTCAGTTGAAAATGGAGGGGATGAGCTGTGGGTAGGGGTGAAAGGCCAATCAAACTTCGTGATAGCTGGTTCTCCCCGAAATGCATTTAGGTGCAGCGTTGCGTGTTTCTTGCTGGAGGTAGAGCTACTGGATGGCTAATGGGCCCTACAAGGTTACTGACGTCAGCCAAACTCCGAATGCCGGTAAGTGAGAGCGCAGCAGTGAGACTGTGGGGGATAAGCTTCATAGTCGAGAGGGAAACAGCCCAGACCACCAACTAAGGCCCCTAAGCGTGTGCTAAGTGGGAAAGGATGTGGAGTTGCCCAGACAACCAGGAGGTTGGCTTAGAAGCAGCCACCCTTAAAAGAGTGCGTAATAGCTCACTGGTCAAGTGATTCCGCGCCGACAATGTAGCGGGGCTCAAGTACACCGCCGAAGTTGTGGCATTCAGATATTAGCTAAGCCCTTGTGGTTCAGGCGTCTGGATGGGTAGGGGAGCGTCGTGTGGGCGGTGAAGTCGCGGTGTAAACCAGCGGTGGAGCCTACACGAGTGAGAATGCAGGCATGAGTAGCGAAAGACGGGTGAGAAACCCGTCCGCCGAATGATCAAGGGTTCCAGGGTCAAGCTAATCTGCCCTGGGTAAGTCGGGACCTAAGGCGAGGCCGACAGGCGTAGTCGATGGACAACGGGTTGATATTCCCGTACCGGCGAAAAACCGTCCATGTTGAACAGGGGATACTAACCGCCCGAGACCTGCCCGATCACCCTTGTGGTGTGAGGGTTTTGGTGGAGCGCGGGACCTGATCCTGGGAGGCAAGCGTATTAACAGGTGTGACGCAGGAAGGTAGCCGAGCCGGGCGATGGTTGTCCCGGTCTAAGGATGTAGGGCGAGTGGTAGGCAAATCCGCCACTCATATGGCCTGAGATCTGATGGGACCCCCGTTTGGGGGATTTGGTGATCCTATGCTGCCGAGAAAAGCATCGACGCGAGGTTTTAGCCGCCCGTACCCCAAACCGACACAGGTGATCAGGTAGAGAATACTAAGGCGATCGAGAGAATTATGGTTAAGGAACTCGGCAAAATGCCCCCGTAACTTCGGGAGAAGGGGGCCCCAACCTTGATCGGACTTCGCGTCCGGGAGGGGATCGGGGCCGCAGAGACCAGGGGGAAGCGACTGTTTACTAAAAACACAGGTCCGTGCGAAGTCGCAAGACGATGTATACGGACTGACTCCTGCCCGGTGCTGGAAGGTTAAGAGGACCGGTTAGCCTCACGGCGAAGCTGAGAATTTAAGCCCCAGTAAACGGCGGTGGTAACTATAACCATCCTAAGGTAGCGAAATTCCTTGTCGGGTAAGTTCCGACCTGCACGAATGGAGTAACGACTTCCCCGCTGTCTCAACCATAAACTCGGCGAAATTGCAGTACGAGTAAAGATGCTCGTTACGCGCAGCAGGACGGAAAGACCCCGAGACCTTTACTATAGTTTGGTATTGGTGTTCGGAGTGGCTTGTGTAGGATAGGTGGGAGACGTTGAAGCCCGGACGCCAGTTCGGGTGGAGTCATCGTTGAAATACCACTCTGGTCACTTTGGACATCTAACTTCGGCCCGTAATCCGGGTCAGGGACAGTGCCTGATGGGTAGTTTAACTGGGGCGGTTGCCTCCTAAAAAGTAACGGAGGCGCCCAAAGGTTCCCTCAGCCTGGTTGGCAATCAGGTGTCGAGTGTAAGTGCACAAGGGAGCTTGACTGTGAGAGAGACATCTCGAGCAGGGACGAAAGTCGGGACTAGTGATCCGGCGGTACATTGTGGAATGGCCGTCGCTCAACGGATAAAAGGTACCTCGGGGATAACAGGCTGATCTTGCCCAAGAGTCCATATCGACGGCATGGTTTGGCACCTCGATGTCGGCTCGTCGCATCCTGGGGCTGGAGTAGGTCCCAAGGGTTGGGCTGTTCGCCCATTAAAGCGGTACGCGAGCTGGGTTTAGAACGTCGTGAGACAGTTCGGTCCCTATCCGCTGCGCGCGCAGGAAATTTGAGAAGGGCTGTCCTTAGTACGAGAGGACCGGGACGGACGAACCTCTGGTGTGTCAGTTGTACTGCCAAGTGCACCGCTGATTAGCTACGTTCGGATGGGATAACCGCTGAAAGCATCTAAGCGGGAAGCTCGCTTCAAGATGAGATTTCCATACACATTATTGTGTGAGAGGCCCCCAGCCAGACCACTGGGTTGATAGGCCGGATGTGGAAGCGAGGACTAACGACTCGTGAAGCTGACCGGTACTAATAGGCCAATAACTTACACCACACAGATACATACAAAATTCTGCTTGCGTCCACTATGTGGTTCCCAACCAACAACCCCCCAACACGGGCACGGTACTGGTAGGAACCAACACAACTACATACAACACCACATGTTGTAACCACAGATTTCCCAACCCCCCCCGGGGGTTCGGGTACAAGGGTTACGGCGGTCATAGCGTGGGGGAAACGCCCGGTCCCATTCCGAACCCGGAAGCTAAGACCCACAGCGCCGATGGTACTGCACCCGGGAGGGTGTGGGAGAGTAGGTCACCGCCGGAACATCATTCATGGTCGAGGCCCCAACCACACACGGTTGGGGCCTCCCACATTTAACAAACAAAACAACCCCTGACTTGCTCCATCAGGTATGGTCCCCAAAACCCCCGGTTAGCAGCCATATTTGATGGCGCATCTGGCCCAGCCGCCTAGACTTACCGTCTATGACCCCCCAGATCCCAGGACCCAGGGGCAAGCGGGCCACCATCCTGGATGTGGCAGCTGCAGCCGGTGTATCACGCCAGACCGTGACCCGTGCCATGAATGACATGGCCGGCATCAGCCAGGAAACCAGGGAACGGGTCAAGGGACTCGCATCGGAAATGGGGTACGTCCCCAGCCGCTTTGCGAAGGGCCTGGTGCAGGGCGCCCGGACTTCGATAGGACTCGCCATCCCGGACCTGACAAACCCCTATTTTCCGGCCTTTGCCTCCAGCGTGGTTGAAGCCGCCACCGAGCGCGGCTGGAACGTGGTGATGGACGACTACGGCCATGGCACCGGCAGCGCCGTAACTGCCGCTGTCCGGCTTGCGCCCCAAGTGGACGCACTGATCGGCTACCTTGCGCCGCACCCTGACGAAGCGCAGGCGCTGATGGGCCAGCGCCCTGTCGTCGCCATCGACTACCCGGGCACGGACACTGCCGGAGGAATCTCCTTCGACTACCGTCACGCTGCCCGGCTCGCCCTGACACGCCTGTCGTCCCGTGGTTGCCGGAACATCATCTTCCTTGACTCTGACCAAGGCAATAACGCCAGCAGCCGGAGTACGGCAGCAGCGGCCGAGGCCGAACAGGCAGGCGTGCACCTCACCCGCCTGCCGGCGGAGCCGTCCGCGGCCGCTGCCAAATCAGCCATCGCCCTCCTCCCAACGGGCGGCAGCCGGGTCGACGGCATTCTCGCCTTCAACGACCTGATGGCAGCAGGCGCACTGAAGGCGCTCCAGGAAGCTGGCAGGTCTGCCCCGAACGATTGTCCGGTCATCGGAATGGACGGGATACCGCTCGGTGAGCTGCTCACCCCCGAGCTGACCACCCTCTCGCTTGACCTTCGCGCGGTGGGCCGCGCCGCCGTCGGACTCGTGGACGGCTTGCTTTCCGGCACAATCAAGGACCGCAGCGCCGAGGCCTTCCTGACCCTCCGGCATCAGCTTGTCCTCCGGCAGTCCGCCTGAGCCCTACTCAAATGGAAATGGACAGGCTAGGCTTCTTCTGCAGCACCGTGAACGTTCACGTACCGTACTCCTCCCCGCCAAGGAAGACACATGCCATTGCACAACCGAGCCGAAACTGCCGGTAACGGCTCCGCCGCCACGGCCCCCTCCCGCTCCCTGGATCTTGGTGCCGCTGAGGCCCGGAAATTGGCCTCTGCGGCCCCGGGGCGGGGAAGCCTTCCAGCACGGGCGTACCTCGAATCCGACGCACCCAGGCTCTCACTCAATGGGGAATGGAAGTTCCGGCTGAGCCCCGGAATCCGGACGGCACCCAACGACGGGTGGCAGCGCGGCACAGGGCTGTCCGGCTTCACTGCCCTTCCCGTCCCCTCGAGCTGGAACATGCACGGCCACGGCTCCCCGGCCTATACCAACGTCCAGTTCCCCTTCCCGGTGGAACCCCCGCACGTGCCGGATGCCAATCCCATCGGCGACCACCTGGTGGCCTTTGAGGCAGGCCCGGAGTTCCTCCCGCACGCCGTGCTCCGGTTCGATGGCATCGATTCTGCCGGGACCGTGTGGCTGAACGGGGTGGAACTGGGGACTACCCGCGGGAGCAGGCTGGCCCACGAATTCGATGTCTCCGGCGTCCTGGTCGAAGGAACCAACATCCTGGCGGTCCGGGTGGCCCAGTTCTCCGCCTCGAGCTACGTGGAGGACCAGGACATGTGGTGGCTCCCGGGCATCTTCCGGGACGTGACGCTGCAAGGCCGGCCGGAGCACGGCATCGACGATGTATTTGTCCACGCGGGCTACGACCCGGGAACGGGCGCCGGCTCGCTCCGCGTTGACGTGACCCGCTCGGGGCAGGCGATTGACGCCGTCGTCCGCGTTCCGGAACTTGGCCTCGAACTGGCCGCCGGGGTGGAGCAGCAAGTTCCCGGCGTGGAACCCTGGTCTGCTGAAACCCCACGCCTCTACGACGCCACTGTCAGCAGCCCCGGCGAGACAGTCTCGCTGCAGGTGGGCTTCCGGAGCATCATCATCGAGGACGCCCAGTTCAAGGTGAACGGCCGGCGGATCCTGCTCCGCGGCGTAAACCGCCACGAGCACCACCCCCGGTTTGGCCGCGTTGTGCCGCCGGATGTGGTGGAGGCCGAGCTGCGGTTGATGAAGCAGCACAATATCAACGCCATCAGGACCTCGCATTACCCGCCGCACCCCGAGTTCCTTGCGCTGGCGGACCGGCTGGGGTTCTATGTGGTTCTTGAATGCGATCTCGAAACGCATGGCTTCCACAGCGCCGGCTGGGCACACAACCCCAGCGATGATCCGCAGTGGGAAGCCGCGCTGCTGGACCGGATGCAGCGGACGGTGGAGCGCGATAAAAACCATCCTTCCGTGATCATGTGGTCGCTGGGCAATGAGGCGGGCACCGGCAGGAACCTGGCGGCCATGTCGCGATGGACCAAGGACCGTGACCCGTCCCGTCCCATCCACTACGAGGGCGACTGGTCGTCGCCCTTCGTGGACGTCTACTCACGGATGTATGCCAGCCAAGCCGAGACGGAGCTCATCGGGCAGGGCATCGAGCCGCCCCTGGAGGATGCCGCACTCGATGCGCGTCGCCGCGCCATGCCGTTCATGCTGTGCGAGTACGTGCACGCCATGGGCAACGGCCCCGGCGGCATGAGCGAGTACCAGGAGCTGTTCGAGCGGTATCCCCGGCTTATGGGCGGCTTCGTCTGGGAATGGCTTGAGCACGGGATCACCGTCCCCTCCCCTGGCGGCGGCCACCACTTCGCTTATGGCGGGGACTTCGGTGAGGAGATCCATGACGGGAACTTCGTCACGGACGGGCTGGTGGACGCCGACCGCAACCCACGTCCCGGCCTGCTGGATTTCAAGAAGGTGATTGAGCCGCTGCACATCGGGGTGGCTGGCACCTGGGCCGGCTTCACCGTGCGGAACGGGCAGGACTTCGCGGACACATCCGCCTTCCGGTTCCAGTACAAGGTGGAGGCCGACGGCGGCACGCAGCTGGAGGGAACGGTGGCAGTGCCGCCGCTCGCACCGCAGTCCCGGGCTGTTGTGGAGCTGCCGGCGGAGGTGGCCCGGTATGTGGCGGGCCTGCCGGAGAGCCAGCCGGCCGTACTCACGGTCAGCGCCGTACTCGCCGCGGACACTGCCTGGGGTTCTGCCGGCCATGAGGTGGCGTGGGGGCAGGCAGTCCGGGCGGTGCCGCCACCCGCCATGCCGCCGGCCGAAGAACCGGTTGACGTTACCGACCAGGAACTCCGGCTGGGCCCTGCCGTATTCGACCGGGCCACCGGCATGCCCACCTGCATCGGTGGCCTGCCCGTGGAAAAACTGGGCCTGGTCCTGTGGTGGGCACCCACGGACAACGACCTCGGCCGGGAGTGGGGAAGCACGGACGAGCGGCCCCTTGCCATCCAGTGGAAGGAGGCGGGACTCGACCGGCTGCACACCCGCCTGCTGGGCATCGGCGCCGAAACAACGCCCGACGGCGGCGAGCACCTTCGCGTCAGCACGCGCATGGGAGCGGCGGACAAACAGTTCGGGGTGTTGGTCGACTATGAGTGGACCAGCAGCGCCGGCTCCCTGGCCTTGCGGACCCATGTCACTCCGGTAGGGGAGTGGCTCAACGCCGGCTTTGAGGTGGAGTGGGCGAGGCTCGGGCTGGAACTTGTGCTGGGTGCCGGCACAACCACCGTGGGCTGGTTCGGCCAGGGCCCGCACCAGAGTTACCCGGACACCGGGCAAGGCACCCGGACAGGATGGTTCGAGCTGCCCCTCGCCGACCTGGACGTGGAGTACGTCCGCCCCCAGGAGTCGGGGGCCCGGTCCGGCGTGCAGTCCGCGGTAGTGAGCACGGGTGGCAGGAAGCTGCACGTTTCCGGCGCGTCCTTTGCGCTGACAGTCCGGCCGTACAGCATGCAGGCCCTGGCAGCAGCAACCCACAGGCCGGATCTCATTCCGGACGGGCGCACCTACATCCACCTTGACCATGCCATGAGGGGTGTGGGGACAGCAGCGTGCGGGCCCGGCGTTCTGGAGCCATACCGGTTGAAGCCGCGGGCGGCGGACTTCGAGCTGGTCCTCCGGGTAACGGGGAACGGCGTGCAGCAGATGTGAGCCACTCCATAAAGGCGGCCAACTGACGCAAGAGGGGCGAAAGCCCCTGCCTGGGCAGCGAAAAACCGCGTCATTCCGGGGTTTAGGGTGGCCCGTGCGGCCCGGTTTAGCCCGATTTGCGGTGGGGGTTGTGTGCGGGTATTGTTTTCTGAGTCGCCGCCGCTGAAGCGGAAAAATAGCGGCCAACCCCCTTTTTTGAACGGCCTGGAAAATGGTTCGCTTTTATGCGTGCTGTTGCTGGGTGGGGGCGGTCTTCGATTCGGTGTGGGTCCTGGAAGATGGATTTGACTCGGATTGTGGGATCGGGTAAGTTTGGAAAGTTGCTCCGGAGCGATCCTGAACGTTGGTTTGGGTGGTGCCGGGTGTGTCTGTTGTTTGAGAACTCAATAGTGTGCCAAGTTTGTTGATACCGATTATGTATGTAATTGGTTGAATTTGCCGAATCGTGCCGCCCCTGTGGTGTGGTTTGGTGTTTTTAGCTGGTTTCAAATTTTGTGCAGCCTTTGTCGCCGTTATTTCCGGTGGTTTTGGTTGTGTCTGTTTTACTTCAACGGAGAGTTTGATCCTGGCTCAGGATGAACGCTGGCGGCGTGTTAACACATGCAAGTCGAACGATGATGCCAGCTTGCTGGTGGATTAGTGGCGAACGGGTGAGTAACACGTGAGTAACCTGCCCTTGACTCTGGGATAAGCCTGGGAAACTGGGTCTAATACCGGATATGACTGATCATCGCATGGTGGTTGGTGGAAAGCTTTTGTGGTTTTGGATGGACTCGCGGCCTATCAGCTTGTTGGTGGGGTAATGGCCTACCAAGGCGACGACGGGTAGCGCCTGAGAGGGTGACCGGCCACACTGGGACTGAGACACGGCCCAGACTCCTACGGGAGGCAGCAGTGGGGAATATTGCACAATGGGCGCAAGCCTGATGCAGCGACGCCGCGTGAGGGATGACGGCCTTCGGGTTGTAAACCTCTTTCAGTAGGGAAGAAGCGAAAGTGACGGTACCTGCAGAAGAAGCGCTACTAACTACGTGCCAGCAGCCGCGGTAATACGTAGGGCGCAAGCGTTATCCGGAATTATTGGGCGTAAAGAGCTCGTAGGCGGTTTGTCGCGTCTGCCGTGAAAGTCCGGGGCTCAACTCCGGATCTGCGGTGGGTACGGGCAGACTAGAGTGATGTAGGGGAGACTGGAATTCCTGGTGTAGCGGTGAAATGCGCAGATATCAGGAGGAACACCGATGGCGAAGGCAGGTCTCTGGGCATTAACTGACGCTGAGGAGCGAAAGCATGGGGAGCGAACAGGATTAGATACCCTGGTAGTCCATGCCGTAAACGTTGGGCACTAGGTGTGGGGGACATTCCACGTTTTCCGCGCCGTAGCTAACGCATTAAGTGCCCCGCCTGGGGAGTACGGCCGCAAGGCTAAAACTCAAAGGAATTGACGGGGGCCCGCACAAGCGGCGGAGCATGCGGATTAATTCGATGCAACGCGAAGAACCTTACCAAGGCTTGACATGAACCGGAAAGACCTGGAAACAGGTCCCCCACTTGTGGTCGGTTTACAGGTGGTGCATGGTTGTCGTCAGCTCGTGTCGTGAGATGTTGGGTTAAGTCCCGCAACGAGCGCAACCCTCGTTCTATGTTGCCAGCACGTGATGGTGGGGACTCATAGGAGACTGCCGGGGTCAACTCGGAGGAAGGTGGGGACGACGTCAAATCATCATGCCCCTTATGTCTTGGGCTTCACGCATGCTACAATGGCCGGTACAAAGGGTTGCGATACTGTGAGGTGGAGCTAATCCCAAAAAGCCGGTCTCAGTTCGGATTGGGGTCTGCAACTCGACCCCATGAAGTCGGAGTCGCTAGTAATCGCAGATCAGCAACGCTGCGGTGAATACGTTCCCGGGCCTTGTACACACCGCCCGTCAAGTCACGAAAGTTGGTAACACCCGAAGCCGGTGGCCTAACCCCTTGTGGGAGGGAGCTGTCGAAGGTGGGACTGGCGATTGGGACTAAGTCGTAACAAGGTAGCCGTACCGGAAGGTGCGGCTGGATCACCTCCTTTCTAAGGAGCGCCTACAGCTACCGGCCTGGATGTATGTCCGGGTGTGGGGGTTGTCAGGAAGCAAGCCCGTTGCGCAGGCGATTGTCCTGCGGCGGGTGCTCATGGGTGGAATATCAACAAATAGCGGCCGTTGTGTTGTCGTGTCCTTCTCTAGTACGAATCCCACCTGGTGGTGGTTCTGGAACGGTGGGCGTGGTGATGTGGTGGTTTTCGTGTTTGGCACACTGTTGGGTCCTGAGGCAACAGGACCACGGGTTCGCTGTCTTCGCCTTTCGGGGTGTGGGTGGTGTTCTGGTGGGAGTGTTTGTTTCTGGTTTCCCTGCCATGACACCCCACGCACGTGTGTGTGGGGTGTGTGGTGTGGGGTTGTTGTTTGAGAACTACATAGTGGACGCGAGCATCTTGTATAAGAAGCAATTTCCAAGATAAATGAACCTGGATCTGGTTCGTGTGCCTTTGGGTGCGCGGGACAGTTTTCATGGTTCTCTCGAGTGAGCTTGTTTTTGATCTTTGTGGTCAAGTTTTTAAGAGCACACGGTGGATGCCTTGGCATTAGGAGCCGAAGAAGGACGTAGGAATCTGCGATAAGCCTGGGGGAGTCGATAACCGGACTGTGATCCCAGGGTGTCCGAATGGGGAAACCCCGCCAAGCGCGCGAGTGACTTGGTGACCCGTACCTGAACACATAGGGTGCGTGGGGGGAACGCGGGGAAGTGAAACATCTCAGTACCCGCAGGAAGAGAAAACAATAGTGATTCCGTTAGTAGTGGCGAGCGAACGCGGATCAGGCTAAACCGTTCCATGTGTGATAGTACGGGCGTTGCATGGTCGGGGTTGTGGGACTTTCCATACCAGTTCTGCCGGGCTGGTGGGGTGTGATGTGCGCGCATAGGTGAACGGTTTTGAAAGGCTTACCAGAGAGGGTGTTAGTCCCGTAACCGTAATGTGTTTGTACCGCCTGTGAGAGTATCCCAAGTAGTACGGGGCCCGAGAAATCCCGTGCGAATCTGTCAGGACCACCTGATAAGCCTAAATACTCCCTAATGACCGATAGCGGACCAGTACCGTGAGGGAAAGGTGAAAAGTACCCCGGGAGGGGAGTGAAACAGTACCTGAAACCGTGTGCTTACAATCCGTCGGAGCCAGTCTGATTCTGGTGACGGCGTGCCTTTTGAAGAATGAGCCTGCGAGTTAGTGTTACGTCGCGAGGTTAACCCGTGTGGGGCAGCCGTAGCGAAAGCGAGTCTGAATAGGGCGTGTGAGTGGCGTGATCTAGACCCGAAGCGAAGTGATCTACCCATGGCCAGGTTGAAGCGACGGTAAGACGTCGTGGAGGACCGAACCCACTTCAGTTGAAAATGGAGGGGATGAGCTGTGGGTAGGGGTGAAAGGCCAATCAAACTTCGTGATAGCTGGTTCTCCCCGAAATGCATTTAGGTGCAGCGTTGCGTGTTTCTTGCTGGAGGTAGAGCTACTGGATGGCTAATGGGCCCTACAAGGTTACTGACGTCAGCCAAACTCCGAATGCCGGTAAGTGAGAGCGCAGCAGTGAGACTGTGGGGGATAAGCTTCATAGTCGAGAGGGAAACAGCCCAGACCACCAACTAAGGCCCCTAAGCGTGTGCTAAGTGGGAAAGGATGTGGAGTTGCCCAGACAACCAGGAGGTTGGCTTAGAAGCAGCCACCCTTAAAAGAGTGCGTAATAGCTCACTGGTCAAGTGATTCCGCGCCGACAATGTAGCGGGGCTCAAGTACACCGCCGAAGTTGTGGCATTCAGATATTAGCTAAGCCCTTGTGGTTCAGGCGTCTGGATGGGTAGGGGAGCGTCGTGTGGGCGGTGAAGTCGCGGTGTAAACCAGCGGTGGAGCCTACACGAGTGAGAATGCAGGCATGAGTAGCGAAAGACGGGTGAGAAACCCGTCCGCCGAATGATCAAGGGTTCCAGGGTCAAGCTAATCTGCCCTGGGTAAGTCGGGACCTAAGGCGAGGCCGACAGGCGTAGTCGATGGACAACGGGTTGATATTCCCGTACCGGCGAAAAACCGTCCATGTTGAACAGGGGATACTAACCGCCCGAGACCTGCCCGATCACCCTTGTGGTGTGAGGGTTTTGGTGGAGCGCGGGACCTGATCCTGGGAGGCAAGCGTATTAACAGGTGTGACGCAGGAAGGTAGCCGAGCCGGGCGATGGTTGTCCCGGTCTAAGGATGTAGGGCGAGTGGTAGGCAAATCCGCCACTCATATGGCCTGAGATCTGATGGGACCCCCGTTTGGGGGGATTTGGTGATCCTATGCTGCCGAGAAAAGCATCGACGCGAGGTTTTAGCCGCCCGTACCCCAAACCGACACAGGTGATCAGGTAGAGAATACTAAGGCGATCGAGAGAATTATGGTTAAGGAACTCGGCAAAATGCCCCCGTAACTTCGGGAGAAGGGGGCCCCAACCTTGATCGGACTTCGCGTCCGGGAGGGGATCGGGGCCGCAGAGACCAGGGGGAAGCGACTGTTTACTAAAAACACAGGTCCGTGCGAAGTCGCAAGACGATGTATACGGACTGACTCCTGCCCGGTGCTGGAAGGTTAAGAGGACCGGTTAGCCTCACGGCGAAGCTGAGAATTTAAGCCCCAGTAAACGGCGGTGGTAACTATAACCATCCTAAGGTAGCGAAATTCCTTGTCGGGTAAGTTCCGACCTGCACGAATGGAGTAACGACTTCCCCGCTGTCTCAACCATAAACTCGGCGAAATTGCAGTACGAGTAAAGATGCTCGTTACGCGCAGCAGGACGGAAAGACCCCGAGACCTTTACTATAGTTTGGTATTGGTGTTCGGAGTGGCTTGTGTAGGATAGGTGGGAGACGTTGAAGCCCGGACGCCAGTTCGGGTGGAGTCATCGTTGAAATACCACTCTGGTCACTTTGGACATCTAACTTCGGCCCGTAATCCGGGTCAGGGACAGTGCCTGATGGGTAGTTTAACTGGGGCGGTTGCCTCCTAAAAAGTAACGGAGGCGCCCAAAGGTTCCCTCAGCCTGGTTGGCAATCAGGTGTCGAGTGTAAGTGCACAAGGGAGCTTGACTGTGAGAGAGACATCTCGAGCAGGGACGAAAGTCGGGACTAGTGATCCGGCGGTACATTGTGGAATGGCCGTCGCTCAACGGATAAAAGGTACCTCGGGGATAACAGGCTGATCTTGCCCAAGAGTCCATATCGACGGCATGGTTTGGCACCTCGATGTCGGCTCGTCGCATCCTGGGGCTGGAGTAGGTCCCAAGGGTTGGGCTGTTCGCCCATTAAAGCGGTACGCGAGCTGGGTTTAGAACGTCGTGAGACAGTTCGGTCCCTATCCGCTGCGCGCGCAGGAAATTTGAGAAGGGCTGTCCTTAGTACGAGAGGACCGGGACGGACGAACCTCTGGTGTGTCAGTTGTACTGCCAAGTGCACCGCTGATTAGCTACGTTCGGATGGGATAACCGCTGAAAGCATCTAAGCGGGAAGCTCGCTTCAAGATGAGATTTCCATACACATTATTGTGTGAGAGGCCCCCAGCCAGACCACTGGGTTGATAGGCCGGATGTGGAAGCGAGGACTAACGACTCGTGAAGCTGACCGGTACTAATAGGCCAATAACTTACACCACACAGATACATACAAAATTCTGCTTGCGTCCACTATGTGGTTCCCAACCAACAACCCCCCAACACGGGGCATTGGCACACGGAACCAACACAACTGAATACAACACCACATGTTGTAACCACAGATTTCCCAACCCCCAGGGGTTCGGGTACAAGGGTTACGGCGGTCATAGCGTGGGGGAAACGCCCGGTCCCATTCCGAACCCGGAAGCTAAGACCCACAGCGCCGATGGTACTGCACCCGGGAGGGTGTGGGAGAGTAGGTCACCGCCGGAACATCATTCATGGTCGAGGCCCCAACCACACACGGTTGGGGCCTCCCACATTTAACAAACAAAACAACACGCGCTGCGGGCCTTCCGGCCATGCACCCTGGCGGGCGGTGGCTGGGACGTGTCGGCCTCCGTCGTACGTACCTGTCAGCCAAGCGTGGCCCGCGGGGCTGCGGCATGCCCGTGATGGGTTGAGGAGGGTGAAAAGGCCCGAAGAATCGGTGATTAACCTCAAAAAATGGCGGAAACACGCGGAATTTGCGGCCCGGAACCGTCCAAGCTGGTAAGTTTTCGAACAGTGGCCTGCGCGCATGCCGTGTGCAGGCTCCAGAATCAGAACCGTCCAGGAGGACATCAATGGCTAAGAACCGTAGTGAACTTGTTGCAGAGGTAGCTGGCAAGGCCGGCACCAGCCAGGCTGCCGTCAACTCCGTCCTCGACGCACTGTTCGAGGTTTTCGAGACTTCTGTCGCCGCCGGCGAGAAGATCACCATCCCGGGCTGGCTCGCCGTCGAGCGTACCGACCGTGCAGCCCGCACCGGCCGCAACCCGCAGACCGGCGAAACCATCCAGATTGCAGCAGGCCACAGCGTCAAGCTGACCGCCGGCTCCAAGCTGAAGGCTGCAGTCTCCAAGAAGTAGAGCTTATTCCCGGCCGGCATGCAGCCGGCTGGAACAGGAGCGGCAACCCCACGGGTTGCCGCTCCTTGGCGTTTAACCCGGATTCGCTGCCCGGGCAGGCGTAGCGGACAATGGAATGGTGTCTTCTGCCGCAAAACCACGTTCCACCCCGCCCCAGACCAGTCCTGGCAAGGGAGCTGCGGTCCGGGACGCCGGAAACCGGGGGATCCCGGTGCCCTGGCAGCTGGCAGGCCTGGCGGCTCTCTTCCTGGGCCTCGCAGCAGCACTGATCTTCTCCGGTGCAGCAGCGGCCCGCAGCGTCGCCGATCCGGGAGCCCTGGTCCGCTGGGGGCTGCCCATCAGCAAGGCCATCCACAACGTGTCCCTGGCGACTGTTATTGGCGGCCTGATCTTCGCCGTCGGCATCCTCCCGAAGAACCTTAAGAACCTAAACGCACGTGGCCGGGACCGGGAGACTCCCGCCGGCAGCGAGGCGCCCGAACATCCCGCGTTCACCCGCGCGCTGGCTGTGGCTGCCGCTGCGGGCGCAGTGTGGACCTTGTCCGCCATCGCGGTCCTGGTGCTCACCTACGCCGACGTGGCCGGTCAGGGGCTGTCCGGCGACCCCGCCTTCACGCAGGCCCTGGTCTATTTCATGACGGACATCGATACGGGCCGGGCCTGGCTCGCCGTCACCATCATTGCCGCAGTGGTGACAACCGCCCTGTTCGGCGTCCGGTCCCTCGGCGGCCTGGCCCTGACCCTCATCCTGGCCCTCATCGGCCTGGTGCCCACGGCCCTGATCGGCCACTCCTCCAGCTCGTCGGACCATGAGGGCGCCATCAACTCCCTCGGCCTGCACCTCGTGGGGGTCAGCACCTGGGTGGGCGGCATCATCATCCTCGCCCTGCTGTCCGGGATCCTGACAGGCAGCAAGCCGGGGGCAACAACAGACATCACCGAGCCCACGCTGCGCCGCTTCTCCACCCTGGCCGGCTTCGCTTTTGTCCTGGTCTTCGCCTCCGGAATCATCAACGCCAGCATCCGCGTCACCAGCTGGTCGGATCTCTTCGGCTCCGCCTACGGGCAGCTGATCCTGGCCAAGACGGCAGCGGCAGTGGTCCTCGGCGGCATCGGCTTCATGCACCGGCAGTGGGTCATCCCGCAGCTGGGCCGCAAGGGGGCCACCATGTCTTCACGGCGGGTGCTGTGGCAATTGGTCCTGGCGGAGCTGCTGATCATGGGCGCGACGTCCGGCATCGCCGTGGCCCTGGGCCGTTCAGCCCCGCCGCAGCCGACGGAGCTGGCGCCCAACGCCTCACCGGCCTTCATCCTCAGCGGTTACGAGCTGCCGCCTGAGCTCACCCCGGAACGCTGGCTCACCGAGTGGCGCCTGGACTGGATCTGGGTCGGCGTGGCCCTCTTCGGCCTGGTCACCTACTTCCTGGGCGTTGCCAAGGTCCGCCGGCGCGGAGACTCCTGGCAGTGGTTCCGGTCCGTGAACTGGGTCATCGGCCTGGTGGTGCTGACGTACATCACGTCCGGGCCGCCGTCGGTCTATGGCCGCATCCTGTTCTCCGCGCACATGGTGGACCATATGGCGCTGACCATGGTGGCCCCGATCTTCCTGGTGCTGGGCGCGCCGGTGACCCTGGCCCTGCGTGCCCTGCCCGCCCGCGGGGACGGCTCCCGCGGCTCCCGCGAGTGGATCCTGGTCTTCGTGCACTCGAAGTTCTCGCAGCTGGTCACCCACCCGCTGTTCGCGGCTGCGAACTTTGCCGGCTCCATCATCCTGTTCTACTACTCGGACCTGTTCGGCTTCGCCATGCGCGAGCACGTGGGCCACGAACTGATGAACCTGCACTTCCTGCTCACCGGATACATCTTCGTGCTAAGCATGATCGGCACGGATCCGCTGCCGCGCCGGGCCCCGTACCCCATGCGGCTGCTGCTCCTCCTGGCCACCATGGGCTTCCATGCCTTCTTCGGTGTGTCCATCATGGGCGGCACAGGCCTGATGGCAGCGGACTACTTCGGCAACCTGGGCCGTACCTGGGGGCCGTCGGCCCTTTTGGACCAGCAGGCCGGTGGCGCGGTGGCCTGGGGCATCGGCGAGGTGCCCACGCTCCTGGTGGCGATCGGCGTCGCCGTCATGTGGTCCAGGTCGGACCAGCGGGAGACCAAACGGGTGGACCGAGCGGCGGACAGGAATAACGACGCCGATCTGACCGCTTACAACGATATGTTTGCCAAGTTGGCCGAACGCGACGCCAAGCTGGCTGAACGCAACAAGCTGGAAGGACGCTGATGAGCGAAACCGTACGCACCCATGCCCGGGTCCGGGCCTCCGAACTGGTGGGCCGCAACTGGCTGAACACCGGTGGCAAGTCCCTGGACCTCGAAGCCCTGCGCGGCAAGATCGTGCTCCTCGATTTCTGGACCTTCTGCTGCATCAACTGCCTGCACGTCCTCGATGAGCTGCGCCCGCTCGAGCAGCAGTACTCGGACGTGCTGGTCACCGTGGGAGTCCACTCGCCCAAGTTTGAACACGAGGCGGACCCGGTGGCGCTGGCGGCAGCCGTGGAGCGCTACGAGATCCACCACCCTGTCCTGGACGACCCCGAGCTGGACACCTGGAAGGCGTACACCGCCCGTGCCTGGCCCACCCTGGTGGTCATCGACCCTGAGGGCTACATCGTGGCGCACCTTTCCGGCGAAGGCCACGCGGACGGACTCGCGGTGCTGCTCCCCGAACTGATCGCCGAGCACGAGGCCAAGGGCACCCTGCACCGCGGCTCCGGCCCGTACGTGGCACCCGAGGCAACGTCCGGCACGTTGCGTTTCCCCGGCAAGGCACTCTTCCTCCCGCCGGGACGCGGGTCCACGGCTGGAACGGCCGACGGCGGCACGTCGGCAGGTGCCGCGGCTTCCGTTGCTGCGGAGAAGGGTTCCTGGCTGGTCACCGACACCGGCCACCACCGCCTGGTGGAACTCGGCACCGACTTCGAAACCGTGCTGGCCACCTTCGGTTCGGGCACCAAGGGCTACGCTGACGGACCCGCCGCGGGGGACACCGCCAGCGCCCAGTTCAACGAGCCCCAGGGCCTGGTCCTGCTCCCGGAAGACGTGGCAGCCAAGGCGGGGTACGACGTCGTGATTGCCGACTCGGTCAACCACCGCCTGCGTGGACTGTCGCTCACGGACGGCAAGGCCTCCACCCTGGCGGGCAACGGCATCCAGCGCCTGCTGGAAACCGGCCCGGCGCGTGTGGACGAGGAAGGCGCCGGCTTCAGTGGCTCGCTGGGCACTGACCCGCTGGATGTTGCGCTGAGCTCGCCGTGGGATGTTGTATGGTCGCGCAAGCTCAACGCGGTGGTGGTGGCCATGGCCGGCACGCACCAGATCTTCAGCTTCGACCCCGTCACCGGCGCCGTGTCGATCATCGCCGGCAACGGCTTGGAAGGGCTCCTCGACGGTCCCGCCCACGAGTCCTGGTTCGCCCAGTCCTCCGGCCTGGCCGAGGATGCGGACGGCAACATCTGGGTGGCGGATTCCGAGACCTCGGCGCTCCGCAAGCTGGTCATTGCCGACGATGCCTCCATCACCGTGGAGTCCGCCGTGGGCAAGGGCCTGTTCGACTTCGGCTTCCGCGACGGACCCGCCGCCGAAGCCCGCCTTCAGCACCCGCTTGGTGTGACCGTCCTGCCCGACGGCTCCGTGGCGATCGCTGACACCTACAACGGAGCCGTACGCCGCTACGACCCCGCGACCGGTACCGTGTCCACGCTGGCCCGTGGGCTTGCCGAGCCGTCCGACGTGATTGTGGACCACACCCAGTCCGCCGGTTCCGAGCCCCTCCTGGTGGTGGTCGAGGCCAACAAGCACCAGCTGGTGTACGTGCCCATCCCCAAGGAAGCGCAACAGGTGGATGAGGGTGCGTCCCAGACCCAGCGGCCCAAGAGCCCCGTGGCGCCCGGCACGCTGGACCTGACCGTGCGCTTCACGGCTCCCACCGGGCAGAAGCTCGATGACCGCTGGGGCGATCCCACGCAGCTGAAGATCTCCTCCACGCCGCCCGAGCTGCTGGTGGCCGGCGGCGGCACCTCGGTGGGCCTCCTCCGCACCCTGGAGCTGTCTGCGGACGTTCCCGAGGGCGTGCTGCACATTACCGCCCGCGCCGCGGCCTGCGACGGCCCCGAGACCGAGGACGGCGAGATCCCGGACCACGCCGCCTGCCACCTCTACCAGCAGGACTGGGGCATCCCCGTGGTCCTGCAGGCCGACGGCGACACCGAACTGGTCCTGGACCTCCGCGGGATGGACTGACCCGGCGAAGGTCCGGCCAAACTGGCCCGGTTTTCAGACTGTTGAAGCCTGAAAACCGGGCCAGTTCTGTTCCAGCAGCCCGAAAACTGGGCCATTCTGAGAGCTCGTTTGTCCACATGGCGCCGGTGATCCCTGCCGCTAGCCACGCGGAGCAGACATTGTGGCCTGATGGACCCCACCGAAATCCTCAAATCGGCTGGAGGCGTGCTGCTGCGGCGTGATGTGGTTGCCGCCGGTGGGACGGATACGGACATTCGCCGGGCAATCCGCAGTGGCCGCATGGTGCGGCTGGAGCGAGGGTTGCTGGCCGTTGCGGGCGCTGAAACGGACCTAGTGGCCGCAGGGCGAGCCCGGAGCCTCCTGACATGTGCATCCGCCGCCCGGCAGTACAGTCTCTGGCAGCTTCAACCCCCGCCGCGGCCCCACTACTGGCAGACCAACGGGAGGAGCGCAGTCCGCTGTGTCAGCCACCGACTTCCGTTGACACAGCAGCCTCGTCATCGGACCCTTGCCGCACTGCCCGACGTCCTGCTTCACGCGCTGCTGTGCCTGCCTGAACTCGAGTCGCTGGTCATGGTGGAGTGCGCCTACAACCGCGGGGACATTGAGCCGTCCTTCCTGTTCCGCCATCTGAACGGCAACCGATCCGGCAAGGCACGGAACGTTGTGTCCAAGGTTGAACGCGGTGCGGACTCCCTCCTGGAAACCTTGGCCAGGGTGCTGTTCAGGGAAGCCGGCATAGCCACCGAGACGCAGGTGTGGATTGACGGCATCGGCCGGGTCGACTTCCTGCTGGAGGGTTTCCTGATCGTGGAAATCGACGGGCTCGCTTTTCATCTGGAACCCCGGCAATTCAAAAAGGACCGCCGCAGGGACAACCAGGCGGTGCGCCACGGACTGCCTGTACTCAGGTTCTTTTACGATGACGTGGTTCATGCGCCTGAATCCGTCCTGGCGCAGGTCCGGGAGGTGCTGGCCCGGGGCTCACTGCGGTGGCCACAGCCAAACCAGCCCAGTTCTCGGCTGGATTGGGTCTAGGACAGTGAAGAACACGGCCGGAATTGCTTCAAAACTGGGCCAGTCTGTAGCACGCGGCGGGGGGCAGGGTTAGAAGCTCAGCTGAGGTGTGACCTTGACCGCGTCACCGGATACGTCCAGACGGGTGGTGAAGCTGAAGTCCACCTCGGCGTCCAGCGGGTACCAGGCCCCGGTGAAGGCGTTCTGCTGGAGTGCCTCAACCTTGGCTTTGCCGTCCAGCGGCGACACTACCCACCGGCCGTCGAACGGCTCAACTGATACCCCCGGATACTCGGTGACGGTCCAGCGGATACTGCCGTCCTGGACCCGGTTGTTGCTGGCGTAATAGAAGGGGCAGTCCGGCTGGAGCTTCTGTTCCTTCACGGCCTCGGCCGCGCAGCCGTCCAGGAATTCCCTGACCTTCGCGGCAACATCGTTCTTCAGCTTGTCCGTGGCCTGGGTCAGCAGGTTCAGCGGCGCCACCGGGGCGTCCTTGGCGGTGACCGTGGCGCGCGTGGCGGGGGCCGAGAAGTACTGCCCATCCAGGGAGGCCTCATACTCGCCGGGGTAGAACACAGCGAAGGAATTGCGGCCGTTGGGCATGTTCACGGGAACGCCGTTCACCACTGCCTCGTTGCCGTTGACCACGGTGATATCAACGGTGGGCAGCCGTGACGGGACGAATGCCCATGTGTTGAAGAACAGCCACTCGGTACCGGTCTTCTGCAGCAGGAATTCGGTGTGCAGCCGGCTGCCGTCGATGGTGTATTCCATGGGCACCATGACCTGGTTCCCCGGGCGTTCCTGCGGGTCCCCGATGGAGACATTGGTGACCCGGGACGCAGCGGTCTGCAACCCGCTGCCGTCCAGCATGGCGGCGTTGCTGGGCGGAACTGCGGCCCGCAGGATCCCCAGTGCACGCCCGCCGTCCCCGCTCCTGAGCGCGTCCAGGTATTCCCTGACCGGCTGCTGCGGACTGGCCACGGTATTGTTCACCACGTTGATGGCCACAATGGCTGCGGCGACGGCAAGCATGAGGCCCAGCAGCCATCCGGCCGCGATCCTCACCAACGCTTGACTCATCTGCACGTTCTACACAGTAACGTCAGTGCGGACGCACTCTAAAGTTGGTGTCCCCCTAATCCGGCGGACACCACCTACGTAACGCCCGACGGCGGCACGCGGGGACAGCCTCGGCAGGAGCCTTGGCTAAGGCCCGGGACACCAGTGGCGGGGTCAGCGGCGGCGGCGCCGGGACGAGGTTCCGAACACTCCGCGGAGCAGTTCGCGGCCCAGCTGTGTGCCCATGGACCGCGCCATGCTCTTCAGTCCGCCGCCCAGGGCGCCGCCGAGGACTCCGCCAAGGTCACCCATCATGCCGCCCGGCTGCGGCTCCGGCTGGCGGGGCTGGGACTGGCGCGTCCGGGGCGCCTTGGCCCGCGTCTTGGACTCGGAGGCCCGCGGTTCGTCGTATTGGGGCTCAGGGTATTGGGGTTCGGGTACCTGCGCGGGCCTGCTGCTTGGCCTGCCCAGGATCTCCTCCTCGATCCGGCGGGCCTCGGCGTCAACGTCATACGCGCCGGGAGCGCCGCTACCGGCGCCAGGAGTACCGGTGCCAGGTACGCCGGCAGGAGGTGCAGGTGCCGCCGGTCCTGTGGGCGCCGCGGCGTTGCCATTGAGTTTTTCGTAGGCGGAGGGGTTGTCCACCGCAGTTCCGTACTTGCCCAGCAGCGCCGAACCCGCCACCGTGCTGCGCACCAGGGCGTCCTCGCTGGGGCCCATGACGGATTCCGGGGCCCGCAGCCGGGTGAGCGCCACCGGAGTGGGTGCGCCCTTTTCATTCATGACGGTGATGACGGCCTCGCCGATGCCCGCCGAGGTCAGCGTCTCTTCGAGGTCGTAGTCGCTCAGGGGGAAGGTGGACACCGTGGCCTTGAGGGCCTTGGCGTCCTCGGGGGTGAAGGCGCGCAGGGCGTGCTGGACCCGGTTGGCCAGCTGCCCCAGGACATCGGCGGGGACATCCTTGGGTGTCTGGGTCACGAAGAAGATGCCCACGCCCTTGGACCGGATCAGCCGGACCGTGGTGGTGATGGCGTCCAGGAAGGCTTTGCTGGCGCCGTTGAACAGCAGGTGGGCCTCGTCGAGGAAGAACACCAGCTTGGGCTTGTCCAGGTCGCCGGCCTCGGGGAGGTCCTCGAACAGGTCTGCCAGCAGCCACATCAGGAAGGTGGAGAACAGCATGGGCTTGGTCTGCAGGGTGGGCAGTTCCAGGCAGGTAACCACGCCGCGGCCGTCGGGGGCGGTGCGCAGCAGTTCGGCGGTGTCGAACTCCGGTTCGCCGAAGAACTTCTCCAGCCCCTGCGCTTCCAGGTTCACGATCTCCCGCAGGATCACGCCGGCGGTGGCCTTGGACAGCCCACCGAGTTCCTCAAGCTTGTCCTTGCCCTCGTCCGAGGTGAGGAATTGGATGACGGCCCGGAGGTCCTTGAGGTCGATCAGCTCCAGGCCGTTCTTGTCCGCAAAGTAGAACACCAGCTGAAGACTGGACTCCTGGGTGTCATTCAGTTCCATGATCCGGGAGAGCAGGATGGGCCCGAAGGAGGTCACGGTGGCACGGACCGGAACGCCGTTGCCGTCGCCGCCCAGCGCGAGGAATTCCACCGGGAACGTCTTCCCCTGCCACACCTGGCCGATGCTGTCCGTGCGGGCCCTGAGCTTGTCGCTGCCGACGGCGGCCGTCGCCAGGCCGGAAAGGTCACCTTTGATGTCGGCCAGGAACACGGGCACCCCTGCCGTGGAGAGTTGCTCGGCCATCATGTGCAGCGTGACGGTCTTGCCGGTACCGGTGGCCCCGGCCACCAGCCCGTGCCGGTTCATCATGGCCAGCGGCAGCCGCACCGGCGCGTCCTTGTGGAGCTCGCCGTCGATGATGGCGGCTCCCAGTTCGATGGTGGCGCCTTCCAACGTGTAGCCCTGCTGGATGGTGGCAAGCTTCTCTGCTGTGGTTTTGGTGGCCATGGCGCTAGCTTAGCGGCGGCTGACCCTCCTGGGGCGGCATCCTGGCGGGTCAGTCCTGCCGTGGGTTCCTGTGGTCAGGGGTGAGGTCCTTGGTGAACGCCAGCGGGCCGATGGTTTCCGGGTCTGCGTCCAGGTCGAACTGCGCCTGGTAGCCCGTGGTGAGGTACAGGTGCTTGGCTTCCGGCTGCCGTGGCCCGGTGGTCAGGTACAGCCGGGTGTAGCCGCGGGCTGCGGCGAGGGCTTCGAGTTCGGCCAGCACCAGGCGTCCCAGGCCACGACGGCGGTGGGCCGAGTGTGTCCAGATCCGCTTTAGTTCCGCGGTGGTTTCGTCATAGCGGCGGAACGCACCCCCGGCGATCGACTCGCCGTCCTCCTGGACCACCAGGAGCGCGCCGTGCGGCTCCTCGAATTCCGCCGCGGGGTAGCGGTTCAGCTCGTCCGCGGCAGCGGTGCGCCCAAACAGGTCCCCGTAGCGGGTGTCGTATTCGACGGCGAGCTCGTCCAGGAGCGGCCGGACCCGGGGATCATCCATGGGCAGGCTGAGGACCGAGAGCCTGGCGGGATCGAGGGGGCGGGGCTTGAGCCCGGGTTCTGCGGTCATGGTGCTGGCCCTTTCCGATGGCGGCTGGTTCTGGAGTTGTTTTGTCCTGTGCGGTGGCCACATTGGCAGGCGGGCCCTGGGCGGCGATGTCCCGGGCAACACCGAGGATGCTCCGGGCCAGGGCGTCATTTTCCCGGAAGGGCGCCGCGTTGGTGTTGGGCCTGGCAAAGGCGCCGGCACCCCAGCCGGATGTTCCGGGCCCGACGCCGAAGAGGGTGGCCTGGGCCCGGCCTTCCGCGTCCACCAGGTGGTGCCCGGCAGAGACCAGCAGCTTCCCGGTGGAGTGGATGCCGTCCGAGGTCAGCAGTTGCTGCTCGCTGCCCAGCCCGCCGTCATACAGCGAAGAGAGCACCGGGTTGAGGGAGCGGGCCACCGACGTGGACGGCAGCCGCGCCTCGATCAGCGCGGTGGCGGAAACCGAAACTCCGGACTGCGGGGACGTGGCGTGGAAGGTGCCGCTGGCGTCGTCGGTGGATACCTCCAGGCCGGGGCCGAGGAACTGCAGCAGACCGGCCCGGTGCAGCGCCAGCATCTGGCGGAGGCGGTGCGGCGGCGGACCGGAGTCCACGAAGCTGAAGAAGCCATGCCACCAGCCGTGGATGGCCTGCTGGGACTTCGCGTTAAGGCGCTCCGCGGGAACCACGCGCCCCACCTCCATGTATACGTGCAGGAGGGCCAGGAACAGGGCCAGGGTTTCCGGATGGTCCGGGCTGTCGCGCAAAGAGAGATCGGTCTCGATGTATCGGGCCACCGCGTCCTGCAGCTCCCGGTGCCCGGCAAAGTGGACACCATCGAAGGGCCGGTCCAGCCGTTCCAGGTCCAGGTGCAGGCCCCGGTCCGGCACGGCAGCCGCTACGAGGTCCACGCGCCTGCCGCTGTACCAGTCCACCTCTGCGTAACGGGCGGCAAACACTTCCCATTCCATGGCCGCGCGCTCCGGGCTGCCGGTCAGGAGTTCCCGGTAGTAGCAGTACCCGGCTTCCTTGGCGATGAGCGGCCAGAGGTGCTGCCGGAAGTCCAGCTCGCCGTGGGCGTCCAGGAGGGCATCCACGGCAGCAGCAGTGAAGAACCGCAGCGGCCCCGGAGCCTGGCCGCGCAGGGAGGTGGAAATCTTGGAGTGGTACGGCACGCCGCGGCGCGACCCTGCCCACAGCCGTGGTTCCCGTCCGGACGGAAGGTAGCGCAGCCCGCCGTCGTGCATTTCCTCGAACCTGCCGCCGCGCCCCTCCATGAGGAGGACCAGCAGGTCAACGAACGCCAGGCCCATCCCGGCGACGATCACGTCCTGTCCGGGGGCGATCGGGGAGTAGTCGACGTCGGTGGTGTAGCCGGGTGCCGCGTGGTAGCCGCCGTGCCGGGCGGCGAAGTCCGAGAACCCGGCGGAGACGGCGTCAGGGCGGGAGTCCGTGTGCCCCAGCGCGGTGACGACGATGTCCGCGTGCAGGGTCCGGCCATTGGCCAGCTCCACCTCATGGCCGCCGTCCACAGCGGTAATGCCGAGGGCGGTGGTCCGGTGGACTGTCACGCTGCGGCCCAGCGATCTGGCAGCCCGGCGGAAGAACCATTCGAGGTACTGGCTCTGCAGTTGCCGCGTGGGGAAGGTGGTGCCGGTCAGGGTCCGCAGCTGCTTCCACAGCGGCTGCGGGAAGTCCGGAACGTCGATGATGGAGGCGTCCAGCACGCCGGCGGCCCACTCGGCCAACCCGGGACCGGGGGCGGCGGGGCCGGCGCAGTCCACTGACTCGTCGGTGAACATGGTGATGTCCGCCGCCATCGAGTTGAGCAGGAGGCCGGGGTCCTGGTCGTAGCGCCAGATCCGGCCCGAACCAGGGATGTGCGGCTCCACCACGTGGATCTGCAGCGGGCCGGCGAAGACGTCCGGCCGGTTGGCTGCGATCCGTTCCAGCACGCCCGCCGTGCGCGGTCCGCCGCCGATGAAGACGATGGCCGGGATGGTGGCTGGCATGGGCGCTCCTGACGGCGGGGGTGGATTGGATGCCCATGCTAGGCAGCCGTAACGACGGCGGTCGAGGGCCTGGTCATGCCCGTTAACTCCGCGTCACAGCCGGTTAAAAGACGCAAGAAAACGACTCATGACGCCGTGCGAACTCCGGTGAAGATATGCAACCTGCCGCCTTGCTGGCCCGTTCCGCGCGGTCCTAGATTTGCAGCCAGCAGAGGGCCGCAAGGGCTCCACATTAGAGGCAACAGCCAGGGGCAACCGCCCGCACAAGGAATTCACGACAAGAATCGAGGTGGCGCATGAGTTCAGCAGCAACCAAGGTGGCGCAGTCACAACAACCGCAGCCCGCGGCGGAAGCGCCGCCAACCGGGCCTGGTGCCCCCGTCCGGCAGGCCACCGACTATTCGTCCTACCGGGTGGTGGCAGCAAAGCATCCGGGGCGCTGGGTGGGGACTGCCGTCGTCGCGCTTGGCGTCCTTGCCGTGGCCTGGTCCCTGGCCACCAACCCGCGCTGGGAGTGGGGCGTGGTGGCGCAGTGGTTCACCGCGCAGTCCGTTGTCAACGGGCTGATGGAAACCCTGAAGCTGACCGCCATCTCCGGGGTTCTGGGCTTCGTGCTGGGCTTCATCCTGGCGCTGATGCGGCTGTCTGCGTCGCCGCTGCTGGTCTCGGTGTCCTGGACGTTCTCCTGGATCTTCCGGTCCACGCCGCTGCTGGTTCAGATGCTGCTTTGGTACAACCTGGGCTACCTGTACGAAAAGATCAGCCTTGGCATCCCGTTCACCGATGTCCGGTTCTTCGAGGTGCAGACCACCACGCTGATCAGCCAGTTCGCGGCAGCGGTGCTGGGCCTGACCCTGAACCAGGCGGCGTACTCGGCCGAGATCATCCGCGGCGGCATCCTCTCGGTGGACCAGGGCCAGCTGGAAGCCGCGGCCGCGCTGGGCATCCCGGGCTGGCGCCGCTCCACCCGGATCGTGCTCCCGCAGGCCATGCGGGCCATCCTGCCCACGGCGTTCAACGAGATCATCGGCCTGGTCAAGGGCACCTCGATCGTCTACGTCCTGGCCTACTCGGAACTGTTCTACACGGTGCAGGTCATCTACAACCGCACCCAGCAGGTCCTGCCGCTGCTTTTGGTGGCCACGCTCTGGTACATCGTCATCACGTCCGTGCTGAGCGTCTTCCAGTACTACATCGAACGGCACTACTCCAAGGGTGCGGTGCGGAACCTGCCGCTGACGCCCCTGCAGAAGGCCCGCAAATTCTTCGCCACCCACGCGGTGCCCAACCGGAGGAACTTCTGATGACTGAGACCCTTCCCGCCCCCACCGCCACCCGCGGCCTGGTGGAGATCACCGGCGTGCGCAAATCCTTCGGGCCCACCGAAGTCCTCAAGGGCGTCAGCCTCACCGTAGAACCGGGCGGCGTGGCAGTGATCGTGGGCCCGTCCGGCTCCGGCAAGTCCACCCTGCTGCGCACCATCAACCACCTGGAAAAGGTGGACGGCGGGTACATTGCCATTGACGGCAAGCTGGTGGGCTACGAGGTCCGCGGCGACCGGCTGCACGAGTTGCGCGAAAAGGACATCCTCAAGCAACGCACCGAAATCGGCATGGTGTTCCAGAACTTCAACCTGTTCCCGCACCTCACCGCCCTGGAGAACGTGGCGGAAGCGCCCGTCGTCGCGCACCAGCCCGGCAAGGCGCGGCGCTCCAAGGCGGAAGCCCGCCGCCGGGGCCTGGAACTGCTGGACCGGGTGGGCCTCAAGGACCGGGCTGACGCCTACCCGCGCCAGCTCTCCGGCGGCCAGCAGCAACGCGTGGCGATTGCCCGCGCGCTGGCCCTGGACCCCAAGATCCTGCTGTTCGACGAGCCCACCTCCGCCCTTGACCCGGAACTGGTCAACGAGGTCCTGGATGTCATCCGCGAACTCGCCAAGTCCGGCACCACCCTGATCATCGTCACCCACGAGATGGGCTTTGCCCGCGACGTGGCGGACACCGTGGTGTTCATGGACCAGGGCCAGATCGTGGAACAGGGCACCCCGCAGGACATCTTCAGCAACCCCCAGGAACCGCGCACCCGGAGCTTCTTCTCCAAGGTGCTCGAACCGGCCTTCAACATCTAAGGAACTCCCATGGCTTTCCCCACCAGCGGCCGCCGCCGCGCACCCGCGGCGCGTCCCGCCGTCGTCCTCCTTGGCACCGCACTCCTTGGCTCAGCCGCGCTCGCCGGCTGCGCGGACCCCGGCGCCTCCGCTGCGGGCAACCCCAGCGGAGGGGCGCAGACGACGGCGGCCCGTAACGGCGTCGTGTACAACACCTCGCCGGACCAGCAGCGGATCCGGGCGGAGAAGGACCCCGCGCTCGCCGCCAAGGTCCCGGAACTGATCGGCAAGGACGGCAAGCTGTCCGTGGCCACCACCGCCGGGTCCATCCCGCTGTCCTTCCACGCCACGGACGACAAGACGCCGATCGGCTCGGAGCTGGACATCGCCCAGCTGGTGGCGGACAAGCTGGGCCTGCAGCTGGATGTCCAGGTCACGTCCTGGGAGAACTGGCCGCTGAAGACCCAGTCCGGCGACTTCGAGGCCGTGTTCTCCAACGTGGGCGTGAACAAGGACCGGGTGAAGCTGTTCGACTTCGCCAGCTACCGGGCCGCGTACATGGGGTTCGAAGCGAAGAAGTCCTCCACCTATGACATCAAGGGCGCTGACGACATTTCCGGCCTGAAGATCTCCGTGGGCTCGGGCACCAACCAGGAGAAGATCCTGCTGGCCTGGAACAAGGAGCTGGAGGCCAAGGGCAAGGCGCCGGCCACGCTGCAGTACTACTCGTCCGACGCCGACACCATCCTGGCGCTGTCCTCCGGCCGCACGGACCTGAACATCGCCCCGTACCCGTCCACCGTGTACCGGGAGAACACCCGTGACGACCTGAAGGTGGTGGGCAAGGTCAACGCCGGCTGGCCGTCCGAGACCCTGGTGGCCGCCACCACGCTGCGCGGCAACGGGCTGGCGCCGGTGATTTCCGAGGCCCTGAACGAGGTCATCCAGGACGGCTCCTACGGGAAGGTGCTGGAACGCTGGGGCCTGTCCGAGGAAGCCTTGCCGGAATCCAAGACCATCACAGCGGAAAACTTCGCGGCAACGCCGGCAACCGCCACGGCCGCTCCGACCGGGAAGGATCAGAAATGAGTACCTTTGAAAACCCGGGCTTCCTGGCCATCGAGCTCGACGGCGCCGGCTGGGACGGTGCGGACCTCACCCGAGCCGTGCTGGCAGCCGAGTCCGCGGGCTTCCACGCTGCCACCTTCACCGACGCGCCCGCTCCCGGCCGTGCGAACGCTTTGCAGCGGGCCGCGTTCGCAGGGCCCGTGTCCCGGACCATCGCGCTGGTGCCCGAGGTGGACACCGTATATACGGAGCCGTTCCACATCTCCACCCAGCTGGCCAGCCTGGACTACGTCTCCGGCGGCCGCGCCGGGTGGATCGTCACCGCCGCTGAGGCACCCGGGGCTGCCGCCGCCGTCGGACGTTCTGTTGTCACTGGGGCAGCGCTGGGCCAGGAGGCCGCGGCGTCCATCGAGGTATCCCGCCGGCTCTGGGATTCCTGGGAGGACGACGCCGTGATCCGGGACGTTGCCACCGGCCGGTACATCGACGTGGACAAGCTGCATTATGTGGACTTCCGAACGCCTGCTGGCTTTGCCGGTCCCGGCTACTCCGTCAAGGGGCCGTCCATCATCCCGCGGCCGCTGCAGGGGCAGCTGCCCGTGCTGGCTCCCGCTTCGCTGATTGGCGGGGTTCCGGTGGAGGCCGTGGACGCCGTGCTGGTGTCCGCCCCGACGCCGGAACTGCTTGCTGCCGAGGTCCGTGATGTGCGGGCCCGCGTGGGAGCCGGCGTTGTGGTGGTTGCCGAGCTCGACCTCGTGCTGGACGCCCGCGGGCAGGCCGCGGCTGCGAGGGGTGCGTCGTTCGACGGCGGCAGGGCGGCGTTCGCAGGTTCTGCAGCCAGTCTCACCGACTTCCTGGCTGACCTTTTAAAGGAGGCCGACGGCGTGCGGTTGCACCCGGCGTCGCTCTTTGTCGATCTCGAGGAGCTGGGCCGGCTGGTGCTGCCGGAACTGCGCCGGCGCCGGGCACTCCGCCCGGTTGTGCAGGACGGCACCTTCCGCGATCTGCTGGGCCTGGACCGCCCAGCCAGCCGTTATGCAACCGCAGCCGCTGCGCCTGCCGGTGCCGGAAAGTAAGGGGAAAATCATGACACAGCACACCCGTGCTAAATCCCAGGTTGGCACGCCGGACCAATTCACGCCGTCCGGCCAGATCCAGTTCGGCGTCTTCTTTCAGGGCGTCAACTCCGGCACCATCTGGAAGGCCCCCGAGTCCGGATCGCAGACAGACTTCGAATCCTTCCGCCGCATCGCCCAGACCGCCGAGCGCGGCCTCTTCGCCGCGTTCTTCCTGGGCGAGGGGCTGCGCCTGCGGGAACACCTGGGACGCCCGCACGCGCTGGACGTGGTGGGCCGCCCCGACGCGCAGACCATGCTGGCCGCCCTGGCATCCGTCACACAGAACATCGGCCTGGTGGCCACCCAGAACACCACGTACAACGATCCCGCGGACCTGGCCCACCGGCTGGCCTCGCTGGACCTGGTCTCCGGCGGCCGTGCGGCGTGGAACATCGTGACCACGGACAACGCCTGGACCGGGGCGAACTTCCGCCGCGGAGGCTACCTGGACCACGCGGACCGGTACAAGCACGCAGAGGCGTTCGTGGAAACGGCCAAGCGGATCTGGGATTCGTGGGAAACGCCGGACGGTCCCGCCCGCCGGGTGCTCCATGAGGGCCAGCACTACACCGTGGATGTGACGCCGCGGCTGCCGCGCAGCGCCCAGTACCGGCCGGTGCTGTTCCAGGCCGGCGACTCGCCGGAGGGCCGGAGCTTCGCCGCCCGGCAGGCCGACGTGATCTTCTCCGCCCACCCCACGTTCGACGACGCCGTGGAGTTCCGCAAGGACCTGGTGGAGCGGTCCCTGGCCGCCGGGCGCGGGGCCAATGCCGTCCAGATCATGCCGGCCAGCGAGTTCATCCTGGCGCCGACCGCTGCCGAGGCCGCGGAAAAGAAGGAGTGGGTACGGAGCCTGCAGATCGGCCCGCAGCAGGCCATCGCTTACCTGGAGCAGTTCTGGGGCCGCGAACTCTCGGCCTACGATCCGGACGGGCCGCTGCCGGAGATCGATCCTGTGGTGGAGGAAACGTCCGAGACCCGCGGCAGCGGTTTCCACGGTGCCAAGGCCCGGCAGCTGGCGGACCAGTGGCGGGCCGAGGCCAAGGACAAGGGGCTGTCCATCCGGCAGTTCGTCACCTCGAAGACCGCGCGGATCGATTCCACCTTCACCGGCTCCTACACGGCGGTGGCGGACCAGCTGGCCGAGTACGCGCGGGTGGGGGCGGTGGACGGGTTCAACATCTCGCCGTGGCTGGTCCCCAGCGGGCTGGATGACATCGTGAACCATCTGGTGCCGGAGCTGCAGGAACGCGGCGTGTACCCCACGGAGTACCGGGGCAGCACGCTCCGCGAGCACCTGGGACTGGAGGCGCCGGTGCGTTCCGCTGACGGGGCTGTCGCGGCGGCCCGCGCCTGATGCGCTGGGCTGGTTTTGCCGGGAATGCTGGTTTTGATGGGAGGGACGACGACGGCGGCAAGGCGGGTGCCGCCGTCGACCCTTCCGCGGGGGCTGGTGCTGTTGTGGCTGGCTCGTCCGGGACCGTCAGCCTGCAGCTGACGGTGTGGGAGCAGTGGGTTTAGGGCCCGTTGCCGCGCAACACCTGCCCGACGGCTGGACCCAGCGACTTGGCCCCTAGTCGGTTTCCGGGCTTTGGCAGTAGAAGCACGTGTCGGCGTCACAGTCTTCCGCTGTGTCCTGTTCCGTTTGGCGCTCACTCATTCCGGGTCCTTTCCGTAAGGGGTGTGAAGTAGTCCCCCTTGCAAGGGTTTGCCCGGGACCCCTGCTGGGATCCCGGGCAAACACTGGGGGTGGTGGCCTGCCGGCCGGTTAGTGGGCCAGGGCCGGTTCGGCCAGCTGGATCTTTTCCGCTTCGGTGGGCACGAAGCCCGCCTGGAGCTCGGAGCGGAGCTTGCCCATGTCCAGCTCACCCTGCCACTTGGCGATGGCCACGCAGGAGACGATGTTGCAGACCGTGCTGGTGAGGGCGCGGGCCTCGCTCATGAAGCGGTCGATGCCAACGATGAGGGCCACGCCGGCCACCGGCAGGGTGGGCATGACCGTCAGGGTCGCCACCAGGGCCACGAAACCACTGCCGGTGACGCCGGCCGCGCCTTTGGAGGTCAGCAGCATCATGCCGAGCATCAGCAGGATCTGGCCCCAGCTGAGGTGGATGTCGCAGGCCTGGGCGATGAACATCGAGGCCAGGGTGAGGTAGATGGCCGTTCCGGTCAGGTTGAAGGAGTAGCCGGTGGGGACCACGAGGCCCACAACGCTGCGGTCACAGCCGATCCGCTCGAGCTTGGACAGCAGGCGCGGCAGGACAGGTTCGCTGGAGGACGTGGCCAGGACGATCAGGAATTCGTCCTTGAAGTAGCGCAGGATCTGCCACAGGCTGAAGCCGGTCACTTTGGCCAGGATGCCCAGGCCAACCACCACGAAGACGATGCAGGCGGCGTAGAAGGCAAGGATCAGCATGCCGAGGTTGCCGATGGAGTGGGCGCCGTACTTGCCCACGGTGAAGGCCATGGCCCCGAAGGCTCCGAGGGGGGCTACCTTCATGATGTAGCCGAACATGATGAAGAGCAGCTTGTTGAAGCTGTTGACCACGTTCAGGGCCAGCTGGCCCGGTGCGCCGAGCTTGCTGAAGGCGAAGCCGCACAGCAGGGCAATGACCAGCACGGGCAGGACTTCACCGTCGGCGAATGCGCCAACGAAGGTAGTGGGGATGATGCTCAGGATGAAGTCCACGGGGTTGCTGCTGGGCAGCTGCGTGGTGTACTTCTGCGCCACCGAGGAGTCCAGGTGCGTGGGATCGATGTGCATGTCGGCGCCGGGCTGGAACAGCGTCACCGCGGCCAGGCCCAGGGCCAGGGCGAGTGCGGTCAGCGCGTAGAAGAGGCCCAGCGAACGGA
This sequence comes from Arthrobacter sp. DNA4, assembly GCF_024362385.1. NCBI lineage: Bacteria > Bacillati > Actinomycetota > Actinomycetes > Micrococcales > Micrococcaceae > Arthrobacter > Arthrobacter sp. DNA4. Next base: position 4,266,111 of record NZ_CP101466.1, on the reverse strand, counting down.
TCAGGGTGGGGCCCACCTTCTTGGTGTCCCGCAGCGAGGTGATGCCTCCGACGATGGTGCAGAACACGATGGGGGCGATCATGAACTTCACGAGTTTCACGAATCCGTCGCCGATGGGCTTCAGGGACGAACCGAGGTCCGGCCAGAGTGCGCCTACAACGACGCCGAGAGCGACTCCGATGAGTACCTGGACATACAGGTGTCCGAGGATGGATTTGATCTTCATTGAACAACTTCCTGGTTGGTGCGGCCCCTTAATGATGGGGCAAAGAGATGGGGGTTTTAGGCGGACAGCTCTGCGGCCGGGGCCACGTCGATGTCTGCGGTGGCGATGTGTCGGGCTGCCCGGTGGAGGGCCACTTCGCTGACGGCGCCGGTGTCATCGGTGATGATTTCGGCGGTGATCACGCCGGCGGGCGTCCCGACCCGCAGCAAGCGGGGAGTTCCGGTGCCGGTGGAGGGTGATTGGCCTGCTGCGGTGGCTACGACCGATGACTGCAGCGAGGATGCCAGGGCAACTGCCACGGCTGAGGTGAGGCCGATGGCCGGGTGGGGTGCGAGCATGGACAGCATCCGCACCCGCACGTCGTGGCTGCCGGCAGTAATGGTTGTTCCGTCCGCGGCGATGTAGTCGCCGGCAGGTGCCACAACTCCGACTTTCGGGACAGCGTTCTGCGGGGGATCCTCAGGCTTCCGGAGCCCCATGATGAGGCCGGCTGATGCCCGTGCCGCGATGAGGTCCGGCAGCTGGGCGGTGAGGTTGTCCGTCATTGAGGAAAGATCGACGCCGGCCTGGTCGGCCGCGAGGAGCACGGCAGGGGCGCCGGCGTCCACCATCGTTGCGGCCAGGGTCCTGCCGTTGACCTGGAGTTGGTCCACCGTGTTGCCGGTCGGCAGGAGTGCACCGGTGTTCTGGCCCCAGGGGCCGTGGAACGAGAGGCTGACGGGAACGCCGGCGGCGCTGCTGCCCGGAACCCGGGCCAGGCCGGACTTGGGAATCTGGCCGCCGGGAGTGGGAACCGATCCGCTGAGCACCGCGCCGGAGGTGACGTGGCGCATGCGGACCTTGGTCATGCCGTCCCGGGCGGGAACAATGCCCGTCTGGACTGCGAACAGGGCAATGGCCGTGGCGCAGTTGCCGCAGTTGGAACCGAGCTCAACGGTGGGGTCACCGATTCCCACCTGGGCGAAAAGGTAGTCGAGGTCTGCCTCGGCACCAGGGGTTGCCCAGATGACTGCAGCCTTTGACGTGGTGGAGGTTCCGCCGCCGACGCCGTCCAGCTGCCGCGCATCCGCTGCGCCGAAAGCGGCTGACAGCAGTGCGGGGATTTCCTCGCGGGTGGGGGCGTGGAGGGCCACGTCCCTGGCATCGAAGAGCCAGCACTTGCTGGTGCCGCCCCGGTACCAATGTCCTTTGAGTCCCACTGTATTTCTCCCTCGTAACTTGCAGGTGCTCTACTTCACAGCACCTTGTACTTCTACGATCCGGGATGGGAGCCTTCAGCACAATCGCAAATAAATGGACGACTATCTACTTTTGCTAAACTCAGTACATGGCAATCCTCGATCTCCACCGGCTTCATGTGCTTCGCGAGGTGGGCCGTTCCGGCTCCCTGACGTCCGCTGCGGCCGCCCTTTCCTTCACCACCTCGGCGGTCTCGCAGCAGATCGCGAAACTCGAGCAGGAGATGGGCGTGGTCCTCATCGAGCGCCATCCCCGCGGCGTGGTCCTGACCGAAGCGGGGCACGCCCTGCTGCACTACGCGGACGACATCGACAGGACCGTTGAAGCTGCCCGTGCCGAAATGGGGGAGTTCGCGGGCCTTCGCCGGGGCCAGCTCCGGCTTGGAACCTTCCCCACCGGCGGAGCTTCGCTGATGCCGGACGTGGTGCTGGCATTCCGCGCCCGCCACCCCGAGGTGGCAGTAACGGTGGTCAGCGCCCGCCGGGACGGCCTGCTGGAACGGCTGCGGCGGCGGGAAATCGAACTGACGCTGCTGTGGGACTATCCCTGGCAGCAAATCGAGGACCCCGACCTGACCCTGGTCAGGCTGACAAACGATCCAACCGTGCTGCTGGTACCGCGGGAGCACCCCATTGCGAAACTGGGCTCGGTCCGCATTGGCGCATTAAGCGACCAGGAATGGGTGGTACGCGACGAGCACCCCGTGGCCGACGTCCTCAGCCGGGTATGCCGCGATGCCGGGTTCGAACCGCGGATCGCGTTTGCCGCCAACGATTACCAGGAGACACAGGGCATGGTGGCGGCCGGCATCGGGATCGCCCTGGCACCCAGGCTGGCCCTGACGGCCCTGCGCCCCGACGTGGTGGCGGTCCCGCTCGCCGGGTCCCCCAAGCGCCGCATCCTCCTGGCCCACCTGGAAAACCGGAGGCTCAGCCCCGCCGCGCAGCAGGCCACCAAGGTCTTCCGGTCCATCGCCAAGGGCGCGGCTTCCTGACACAGGAGGGTGCCGCCGTCGTGCACTTACCTTTCCTGGCGCCTACCTGGCAAGGGGGCCGGCAACCAGCGCGCGGGCAAGGTCCATGAACTCGGCGTGGGTCACGGGAGCCGGGGATGCGGCCGCGTTGCGGGTGTTCCGGGCGATGGCGAAGCTGTCGCTGACGAAGCGCCGGTGCACAATGACGCTGCGGATTGCCGGCAGGACCAGCAGGAACTGGCCGTAGTTTCCCGCAGCCAGGAACGCCCCCTCCCACTGCGGGCCGGGTTCCCGGGGCAGCCACCACAGGTAGCCGTAGTCGCAGGTGCCAAAGCCGGTGGTAAGCGCCATGTCTGCGCGCCTGACATGGGTGGCCACGCTGTCCCTGACCCACTCCCGGGGGACATGCTGCCGGCCCTCCCACTGGCCGCAGCCATCAGCAGCCCGATCTTGGCCAGGTCCCGGGTGGAGAGGAAGAAGTGGTAGGCCGGGAAGGCGGACTTTTCGGCGTCCCCGAGCATGCGCTGGCGTGTGGGGTCGTAGTCGTCGAACTCCAGCGGACCGGCCAGGTACTTCTCGAACGCGTCAAAGACCGTCAGGCCGCTGGCCTTCTCGAAGATCGCGCCGGCGGCGTTGAAATCCCAGTTGTTGTAGACGAAGTACTGACCCGGCGCTTTGGTGCCGCGCGGAGGGAAGGCGTCCTCGTCACTGCCCGGGCTGGAGGGCGGGTGGTAGACCCCCGACCGCGAGGTCAGGAGGTCGCGGAGCCGCGCCGTTTTCTCGAGGGGGAGCAGGCCGCCCACATCATCAACACCGAGCTCATCGAGGGTGGCGTCGAGGTTGACCGTGTCGGCGTCCACCTGGATTCCGAACAGGACCGAGAGCAGGCTTTTGCGGACAGAGGCGACGTAGCTGGCGCGGGTGGTGTCGCCAAGTTCGACGACGGTCCTGCCGTCCTGGAGGACCAGCAGGGACGAGGTGTTCCGGGGCAGCGGAAGTTCTGGGGCGGCGGTCACGGAGCCTCCTGGTGGCGGGTAAAACCAAAAAGCCTGGGGACCCGGTAGAGGCGGGGTCCCCAGGCATGGGATTCGGGGGTTACTTGGTGTAGCCGAACACCTGGTTCCACTTGGCGAGGTCGTCCTTGCCGTAGGTCACGGCGTCGGTGTTCTGCATGCGGAAGACCTTGCCGGAGTCGACGGCGGGGAGGGTCACGCCCATGATGGTGGGCGGTGCCACGTCGGTGCGGACCGGGTATTCACCGATCTGCGCGAAGACCTGCTGGCCCTGCTTGGAAAGGTTGTAGTTCATGAAGACCTTCGCGGCTTCCACGTTCGTGGCGGTGCCCGTCATGCCCAGGTAGTAGTCGTAGGAGACCAGGCCTTCCTCGGGGACGATGAACTTGACCGGAGCCTTGTCCTGGACGGCCGAGATGTTGGTGCCGCTGATGGTGACCGTGCCGACGGCCACTTCGCCGCGGGCCAAGGCCGTGGCTTCAGCGCCCAGGGAGTCGTAGATCTTGGGCTTCTGCGCAGCGTACTTGGCGAAGTAGTCGCCGCCCATCTTGGTTTCCATGAACCTGTTCAGCGCTGCGGTGCTGCCGCCCGAACCGCCCTGGACGATGCCCAGCTTGCCCTGCCACTTGCCGCCGACGGCATCCGCCCAGGACTTGGGGGCATCGGCTTCCTTCACCAGCTGGGTGTTGTATCCCAGGGTGTAGACGGAGTTGAACATGCGGGTGAACTGGCCGCCGTCCACGGAAACGTCCTTGAGGGCCGATGCGCCGGGGACGTCGTAGGCCTTCCAGACCTTGGCGTCCTCCATGGACTTGGCGATCCGGTAGTCGGACGTGCGGATGACGTCGGCGCTGAGCTTGTCGGCGCCCTGTTCGGAGAGAACGCGTTCGGAGAGCTTGTTCGGGGTGAGGCGGACGACGTTGACCTTGATGCCGGTGTCCTTGGTGAAGGCGTCCACCAGCGCGCTTTCGGACGAGTCGGTGTAGCCCGAGTACAGGGACAGGGTCTGGGTCTTGGCCTTCTCATAGGTGGCCTTGTCCGCGATGGACTCGCCGTTGATGACCAGCCCGTCGTCGGTCTTCACCGCCGCACTGGCCGTGACGACGCCGGCGCTCTGGGCGGCGCTTCCGCAGCCGGTCAGGCTGAGGGCCAGGAGCACTCCGGCGGCGGTGAGGGCGGGGAGTTTGGACGCTAACTTCATTGTGGGTGTCCCTTTCAAAGGTGGGTGTGAGGTCAGTTCTTGGTCTTGCGTTCGCCGCCGACTTTTTGGGCGATGACGGCGAGGATTCCGATGACGAGGCAGTACAGGACGCTGACGGCTGCAGCTGCCTGGCTCTGGCCGTTGTCGAAGTTGTCGAAGACGAGGATGGACAGGATCCGGGTGTTCGAGGTGAAGAGGAAGATGGAGGCGCTGAGCTCACGCATGGAGAGCATGAGGAACAGCAGGAACGAGGACATGATGCCGACGCGCATCAGGGGCAGGGTGACGTCCAGGACGGACCGGGTCCGCCCGGCGCCGAGCATCACGGCGCTGTCCTCGAGGTCCTGGTCCATCTGGAGCATGGACGCGGAGACGCCGCGGTAGCCCTGGGGCATGAACACTGCAACGCAGGCGACGGCGAGAATCGCCAGGGTGCCGTAGATGGGCAGCGGCAGCAGCAACCAGGTCCAGAGCAGTCCGATGCCCATGACGATGGCGGGGACGGCCAGGGGGGTCATGGCGACCAGTTCAATCAGGCGCCCCACCTTGGACTTGGTGCGGTACCGGATGTAGGAGGCGATGAAGCTGAGGGTGGTGTCGGCGAAGGCTGCGATCAGGGCCACCAGGACGCTGTTCTTGAGGGCGAGCTGGAAGTCGTTGGATCCGAGGACTTCGATCAGCTTCGCGAAGCTGAGGGAGTTCGCTTCGAGCAGCTGCGACATCGAGGACACGAACGGGGTGGCCTGCATCGAAGCGGCCAGCAGCGCCAGCATCGGCAGGACCACCGAAACTGCGAAGTAGGCCAGGGCCAGGATGGTGAAGGGCCAGCGCATCTTGCGCAGCGGCACCTGGCGGGGACGGTTGCCCTTGCCGGTCATGGTGGTGAACTTGCGCTTGTTGATGATGCGCTGCTGGATCAGGGTCACGGCCATCAGCGCAACGGTCAGGATCACGGCGACGCTGGCCGCCTGGTTGCTCTTGGCGGGCGTGGCACTCATGAGGCGGTAGATATAGGTGGGCAGTGTGTCCACACCGGCCGGGTTGCCGATGACCTGGGCCACGGGGAAGTTTTCCATCGTCAGCGCGAAGACCAGGACGGCGGAGCCCAGGATGGCCGGCAGGGCCAGGGGCAGGGTGACGGTCCGCAGCATGGTGCGGAGCGGAGCCCCGTGGACGGTGGCAGCCTCTTCGAGGTCGGCGTTCATCATCGACAGCGAGCTGTGCAGCAGCAGGAAGGCGTACGGGGCGTAGAAGATTCCCAGCACGAACACCAGGCCCGGCAGGCTGTAGATGTTGATGGCGGCATCAATGCCCAGGTCGCGGAGGAAGATGTTGATGTAGCCGGCGCTGGGCGAGCACAGCAGCGACCACGCCAGGGCGCCCACCAGGGCGGGGATGAACATCGGCGCCATGCCGATGAAGAAGATGAACTTCCGCCACGGCGCATCGGAGCGGGCGCAGACGAAGGCCAGGAAGGCGCCGATCAGCAGGGCGATGAGCGCCGAGCCGGCACCGACCATGAGCGAGTTGACCAACGCGCCGAGTGCTTCGGGGGTGGCCAGCAGCGCCAGGTTGGACAGCGTCAGGCCGCCCAGGGAGATGCTGCCCGGCCGGGGAACGCTGTCCGAGAACGCGGCGAGCAGGACCAGGGCAAGCGGAAGGACGATGAGGACGCCGAGGATGACCAGGACAATGAGGCCCGGTGTGTTCTTCTGGAGGCCCGAGAGGGTCCGGGCAGCGCGGTAGTCCCGGGGCGCCGGCTTTGGTGCGAGGCGGGCGTCGGCGCGGGTGGCCGCTTCGGTGGTCTTGAGGCTCATGCGAGGACCTCAGCCGGCAGGATCTGGACTTCGCGGGGGTTGACGGTGACCCATACGCGGTCCCCCACTTTGTGCTGTTCGCCGCGGCGCAGTCCGCCCAGGGCGTCCAGTTCGGGTCCGGATTCCAGCTGGATCGCGTACCGGATGTCGTTGCCCTGGAAGCCCGCCACGCGTACCGTTCCGGGCCATGAGTTGGGGTGTTCGGTGGGCATGGCGGTGATCTGCAGGTCCTCGGCCCGAATGCAGACCTTGGGGGATGTGCCGGCGTCGCTGGCCTGCTGCGCCGACTGGATGGTGAGCTCGCTGTTGGTGATGCGTGCGGTGGTGGACCCGGTGGCGGTGCCCTCCGGGGTGCAGTCCATGATGTTGGAAACACCGAGGAAGTGGGCGATCGAAGCGCTGGCGGGTGCCTCGTACATGTGCTGCGGGGCGCCCATCTGCACAATCCGGCCGCCCTGGAGCAGGGCGATGCGGTCTGCCAGGGCGAAGGCTTCGTGCTGGTCGTGGGTGACGTAGACACAGGTGAGCCCCAGCTGGAGCTGGATTTCACGCAGTTCAACCCGGAGCCGGTCACGAAGTCGGGCGTCAAGGTTGGAGAGCGGTTCGTCGAGCATGAGCACGCTGGGCCGCATGACCAGGCTGCGCGCCAGGGCGACGCGCTGCATCTGGCCACCGCTGAGCAGGCTGGCGCCGCGGTCGGCGTAGGGCTCCAGGCCCACCAGCGTGAGGGCCTCCATGACCCGCTCATCGATTTCGCTCTTGGAAAGCTTCTTCTGCTTGAGGGAGTAGGCAACGTTCTGGGCCACCGTCATGTGCGGCCATACCGCGTAGGACTGGAAGACCATGCCGACGTTGCGCTTGTTCGGGGGCAGGTTGATGCCCTTTTCGGAGTCGAAGACCACAACGTCGTCGATGATGATCCGCCCCGAGGTGGGCTCCTCCAGGCCGGCGATGCAGCGCATCGTGCTGGTCTTGCCGCAACCGGACTGGCCCAGGAGGACGAGGGCCTCGCCGTCTTCGATGTCGAGGTTGAGGTTTTCGATGGCAGTGAAGCTTCCGTACTTCAGCTGCAGGTTTTGAATGCTGATTTTCATGGCTGATTCCTTGGCTGGGTTTTTCCGGTAGGGGTTTCTTCAGTCACTGGGCACCAGGATGGTGCTTTCGCTGATGACGCGGGCCGAGCGTTGAAAGGAGACTTCAGCGGGATCGGCTGCATCCAGTGCCAGCGCCGTCGTGCCTTTCAGTAAGTGGATAAAGAGTCCGGCCTCCGCCGCCGGAACCACGCTGCGCTGCACCACGCTGCCTGGTGTGCCCGAGGCGGCCGCGACGGCGACCGCGCTGGTGAGGCCGATGGCGGGGTGCAGTGCGGTCATCGAGATCATCCGGGCCGAAACGCCGGTTGCGCCTGCGGGCGGAGGTCCCACGATGCCAACCTTCGGAATGGATGTGAGGTCCTGCGGCAGGCCCATCCTGCGGGCAGCCGCTGCGCGCAGCTGCGGGGCAAGCCGGACCAGCGCCTCCAAGGCTTCCTCGCTGCCGGTTGCGTCCAGCCCCAGATCCTGGGCGTCGAAGAGCGCAGCCGGGGCGCCGACGTCGATCAGTGTCGCCCGGTACCGCTTCCCGTCGACCTCAAGCTCATCCGTGGCGCTGCCCGTGGGGAACTGTGCACCGTAGCTGGACCAGGACGCTTTTTGGAAGATGACGTCGATGGGGACGCCGGGGTAGTGCTGACCGTCGAGGCGCCGCCCGCCGTAAGCGGGTACCTGCGCCCCCGGCGTGGGGATCTCGCAGACCAGGCGCAGGCCGGTCACGGTGTTCAGGATGGGGACCCGGGTGACTTCGCCGGTCGGTGCGACGAGCCCGGCATGGAGCGCGTACAGGCCCAGCGCTGTTGCGCAGTTGCCGCAGTTGCTGGCCCACTCCACTGCCGGCTTGTCGATGGCCACCTGGGCGAACCGGTAGCGGACCGTTCCGTCCGGATCGGTGCCGGCCACAGTGATCGCCTTGCTGGTGGTGGACGAGGCGCCGCCTACTCCGTCGATCTGGCGGAGGTCCGGCGAGCCGAAGGTGCGGATGAGGAGGCGGTCCGTCTCCAGGGCATCAGCCGGAAGGTCCTCGTCCCGGAATATCCAGCACTTGCTGGTGCCGCCACGGACGAGGGTGGCCGGCACCGGGGTGACCGGGAGGGTGCCGGCCTGCGGCTCTTCCCTGAATAGAAGCGTCATTGATTCTCCTGAAATACCCTGCCCGGCCGTGTGCAGTTGCCGGGTAAATGTTCAAAGCTGAGCCAGCCGGAATCCGGAACTTGGTCCGCTGTATGGCGTTGGTCACAAACGGTATACCGTTGACATGACTTAAGCAACAGTCCTTGGAATATGAATACCGGTAATGGCGTTTGGGCGCGGGCCTGCTTCGGAGGGTGTGCGAAATATCGGCACGGTGTTCACAGCGCGCCGAAACGGTATGCAGTGCGTTAGAATTGCGGCTAAAGGTATGGCGCCGGCGCGCCCTGCCGCTTGTTTCCATGAAGACCGGAGGCCGCCCGTGGCGTCGCAACCAGAGACAAGCCCCTACCTGATGATCAGGAACGCCATCATCTCGCAGGAGCTGCCTCCCCGTGCCCAGCTCGTCGAAAGCGCCCTGGCCAAGAAGTACAACGTCTCCCGGACGCCCATCAGGGAAGCCTTGCGGCGCCTTGAAACCGAGGGGCTCGTGGAGCGCTACGGTTCACGCATGCAGGTGCGGGAGTACCGCCCGGAGGAGATGCTGGACCTCTATGAGGTGCGGACCTTCCTGGAGGAGGCGGCCGCAAAAACTGCTGCTCTCCGGCACACGGACATGGACCTGATGCTGATCGACCGCGCGCACCAGGCCATGGTCACCCTTGATTTTGATGCTGCCACTCCGGCTGAACTGGCCGCCGCCAACCGCACCTTCCATGAGCGCATCTGGGCCGCCAGCCACAGTGCCGCCCTCCTTGACCTGCTCGACCGGATCCTGGTCCACTTCATCCGCTACCCCGGCACCACGCTCTCCACCAAGGAGCGCTGGGACCGCGTACTGAAGGAGCACGAGGAGCTGCTGGTGGCCATCCGCGCACGGAACGCGGAGGAGGCTTACCGCATCGCCAGCGCCCACATGGACGAGGCAAAGAATATCCGCATCCAGATGTACATCGACGCCCAGGAAATCAGCCACCCGCACTTGGGATAGCCACAAAATCCGGCATTAAACCTCTCCCTGCCGAGCCCGTAAGCCTGTGCCAAGACGCTATTGCATGCGACGGCATACCTATGTATACAATCGTGTACAGCGATGGAGCTGAGGAGATTGATGATGATCAAGAGTGACGTTTTGGTAGTGGGCGGCGGCAACGCCGGATTTGCGGCAGCACTTGCAGCCGCCGAGCGTGGACGCAAAGTGGTCCTGCTGGAAAAGGCACGGGAAGCCGCATCGGGCGGCAACAGCTTCTACACCGCCGGTGCCACGCGCATCTCCCATGACGGGCTCCAGGAGCTGATCGAATTCGTGGAACCTGATGAGCGGCACGCCGCCAGCGAAGTCCCCGCCTACACCGCCGCCGAATACCTCGCCGATCTGTCCAAGGTCTCTGAAGGGCGCAACGACCCCGAACTGTCCGCGGTCCTGGTCAGCGAAAGCAACCCGACCCTGCGTTGGCTTCAGGGCATGGGGCTCAAATACCGCCTGATGTATGAGCGCCAGGCGTACCGGACCGAGGATGGCGGGTATCTGTTCTGGGGCGGCCTGCACGTGGGCAACGTGGGTGGCGGCAAGGGACTCATGGCCGACCACCGCGCCGCTGCTGAACGCATGGGCGTTGAGGTCATCTACGACTGCGCAGCCACCGGCCTCATCCAGGAGGACGGCCGCGTGCGCGGCGTCCGGTACCGCACCTCCACCGAAGAAGGTGAGCTCCGGGCCGAGTCGGTCATCCTCGCCTCGGGAGGTTTTGAAGCCTCACCTGAACTGCGCCGCCAGCACCTGGGTGAGGGCTGGCAGAACGCGAAGGTACGCGGCACGCCGGGCAACACGGGGGAGATGATCCTCGCTGCCCTCGACGCCGGGGCGGCCAGGGGCGGCGATTGGTCCACCTGCCACAGCGTGGCCTGGGACGCCTGGCATCCGGAGAACGAGAGCAACCTGGAGCTCACCAACCAGCTCACACGCGGAGGGTACCCGCTGGGCATCGTGGTGAACAGCGAGGGCAAGCGGTTCGTGGACGAGGGCGCCGACTACCGCAACTACACGTACGCGAAGTACGGCCGGGACATCCTCGCCCAGCCGGGTTCGGCTGCCTTCCAGATCTTTGACGCCTCCTCCCGCCCCATGCTGCGGGCCGAGGAGTACGACATGCCGGGCGTCTCGGTGGTCACCGCGCCGACCCTCGCTGAGCTGGCGCAGAAAGCCGGCATCAGCCCCGAAGGGCTGGAGGAAACGGTGCAGGACTTCAATACTTCGATCACTGAGGGCGCGCCTTTTGACCCCAACGTCAAGGACGGACGACGTGCCGAGACCCAGCCGCCGAAGAGCAACTGGGCCCGCAGCATCTCCACCGGCCCGTTCTACGCTTTCCCGGTGACCTGCGGAATCACCTTCACCTTCGGTGGCCTCAAGACGGACACCTGGGGCCGCGTGCTCACCGAAGACGCGGAGCCGCTCGAAGGGCTGTATGCCTGCGGGGAAGCGCTGGGCGGACTGTTCAGTGGAAACTACCCCGGCGGCTCCGGGCTTGCGGCGGGCGCCGTCTTCGGCCGCCGCGCCGGCTCCATCGCCTAAGCAACCCAGCAGCCCCACCAGCAACGGAAAAGAGGAAAAAGTGGCCAGTCCCATCCATCAGCGGCTCCGCGAGGACGTTCTCGCGAGTGTCTTTGCGCCTGACGAGCCGCTCACGGAGGCCAAGCTCACCGAGCGCTACGGGGCTTCCCGGACGCCCGTGCGGGAGGCGCTGCAGCGGCTGGAGCAGGACGGGCTGGTGGAACGGCGCGGCAAGGCGGTGGTGGTCCGCACGCATTCGGCCGAGGAGATCATCGACATCTACGAGTCGAGGATCATCTTGGAGCAGGCCGCGGCTGCCAAGGCCGCCGTCAAGGCAACCGCCCTGGACCGTCAGCTGCTCGCGGGGCTGCTGACGCAGATGCAGCAGCTGGATCCCAGCGACGGCCGGGCGCTCGCCGAAACCAACCGCGCCTTCCACGCCCAGCTGTGGCACGCCACGCACAGCCCGTCACTGATCGGGCTGCTGGAACGCCTGGACCAGCAGGTGCGCCGGTACACCCTCACCACCCTGACCTACCCGGGACGGTGGCCGGTGGTGCTGGCGGACTACGCCAGCCTGCTGGCCGCCATCGGGGACGGCGACTCCGGGCGGGCAGGGGAGATCGCCGCCCGCCACATGTCGGACGCCTTGGGCATCAGGCTGAAGATGTACGCCGAAGATCCCAGGACGCTCTAGGCCGCAGACGGCCGCGAGGCGCTCCTTTACAAGCCCGCCGGCAGATGTCCCTGCATACTCCATCGCAACAGGAAACCCGAAAGTCGGGCGCAGGGCATCAGCCGGTGCAAAGAGGCGGGGCAGGCTCCAATGGGCCTGCCCCGCCTCGCTTTTCCGTCGCCTTATGCGCCCGGCCGGCTTCGCTGGAACGGACGACGACGGCGGCGGGGCGGGTGCCGCCGTCGTACGTTCTGCGCGGGCTGGTTTCCCGTGGGGAAGCACCCGTCCGGACGCACAGCAACGGCACAGCAGCAACCGGCCCAGGGCATAGCCCCGTGCGGTTTCCTTGCATCATGACCACTTCACGCACACCCCGCCAGTCCGACCTTGACCAGCCGCACCCCGACCACGACCGGGGGCTGGAGTTCGACCTGAACACCCTGGTGAGCCGCAGGTCCCTCGGACTGTTCCTCGGCGCGGGCGGTGCGGTGGCCGCGCTCGCCGCCTGCACACCCGCCGCAACCACGGGCTCCACCGCGACGGCCACAACCACGGCGACGGCCGCCACGTCCTCCGCGTCGGCCACGGCCACGGACGCCGGCACCGCCACCCCGACGCTGACCCGGGCCATCGCTGAATGCGGCGTGGAAATCCCGCAGGAAACCGCGGGCCCCTATCCGGGGGACGGCTCCAACGGGCCGAACGTCCTGGAAGCATCCGGGGTGGTGCGCCGGGACATCACGTCGAGCTTCGGCACTGCCTCCGCGAAGGCCAAGGGCGTTCCGCTGACCTTCACCCTGACCCTCCTGGACAACGCCAACGGCTGCACCCCAATGGCCGGTGCCGCGGTATACGCCTGGCACTGCGACCGGGACGGAAAATACTCGATGTACGACTCGAGCCTGAAGAACGAGAACTACCTGCGCGGCGTGCAGGAAGCCGATGCCAACGGGCAGGTCACGTTCACGTCGATCTTCCCGGCCGCCTACTCCGGGCGCTGGCCGCACATCCACTTCGAAGTGTTCGAGTCCATGAACAATGCCACCGCTGCCGGGCAGGTATTGGCCGTCTCCCAGATCGCGCTGCCGCAGGCGGCCTGCGACGACGTGTACGCCACCCCCGGGTACGAGCGCAGCGTCACGAACATGACCCGCACCACGCTCAAGTCGGACAACGTGTTCGGGAACGACGGCGGCATCTACCAGCTGGCGACGATGACCGGTTCCGCCGCTGCCGGCTACACGGCCGGGCTCAACGTGACCATCTAGCGCGAAACGATCAACACGGACGACGACGGCGGCGAGGTGCGTGCCGCCGTCGAACCTTCCGTGGTGCTTCCGTCGGGAGAAAGCGCCCGGAATAAAGGCTCTGGCGGTACATAGCCGGGCGAACTATGCTCTCACGCATCACCCCCGCACGTTGTGAAGGGACTAATGATGAAACTGAGCCATATTCCCCTCCGCCTGGCGACCGGAGCCTTCATATTGAACGCCGGTTACAGCAAGCGGAACCTGGACAAGGACAGCGCAGCCCGTATGCAGGGCATGGGAGCCAAGGTGTACCCGCAGGTGGCCCGGATGGAACCGGAAAAGTTTGGAAAGCTGCTCAGCTACGCCGAGATGACCCTGGGCGCGGCACTCCTGTCGCCGTTCGTGCCGAGCCGGCTGGCGGGGCTGGGCCTTGGCCTCTTCTCCGGATCGCTTCTGACCATGTACCGAAGAATTCCGGAGATGACCCTGGAGGACGGGATCCGGCCCAGCCAGCAAGGCACCGTGCTGGCGAAGGACGTCTGGATGTTCGGGATCGCCCTCGCGCTGATCCTGGACCGGAACCGTACTAAGGGCTCCTCCGTGAGTCGAGCGGCTTGATTCAAAGTGCAGCTGACTGTGTGGGGGAGTCCTGCCGCTGGGTGACGCGCTGGATGAACTCGACCGTCTCGCGCTCCGTCTCAGCGCGGGTGGTGGGTTCGTTGTGCACCTCATGCCGGACGCCGGGGAAGACGCGGGTGCGGACGTCCGCGTGGCCCGAATCCGCCAGGCGGTTGGCCACGTGGTAGGCGCCTTCGCCGTAGTTGGTCACCGGGTCCTGGTCGCCGGCGAGGATCAGGACGGGGAGTTCGGCGGGGAGCTGTTTGTACCAGTCGTCGGAGGTGACCTGGTCGTAGAGGTCCACGAAGCCCTGAAGGAAGCGGGCGCTGAGCGGTGCGCCGAAGTTGTTGAAGGGGTCCCGGCCGTGGTCGGTGACGACGTCGGCGTCCAGTGCCACCCAGGCGGTGGGGCCCGCGCCTTCACCGAAGCGGCCCAGGAAGCCGTCGAACAACTGGGCCACCAGCTCCTCGGGCGCGGGTTCCGCGCCGCGCTCGCCGGAGGCAAGCCGCGCCAGTTCGGGCCGGTCGATCATTTTCTCGATGCCGCGCATTTGGGCGGCGATGCCGCAGAGGATCAGGCCGGAGAGCTGGGTCCGCGGGTCCACGGCCATGCCGCGGGCGATCATGGAGCCCCAGCTGTGGCCGAACACCACATAGGGAAGCTGGGGAAGTGCCTCCCTGGCCTTGGCCTGGAGGGTGACCTCGTCCGCGACCACCACGCTGGCGGCGTCCTCGCCGGCGTCGCCCCAGGTGCCCTGCTGCATGGCCGTGCGCCCGTGGCCGGAGTGGTCGCCCGCCACCACGATGAAGCCGGCGTCCACCAGGATGGAGATGAGGTGGAGGTAGCGGCGGGAGTGCTCGCCGAGCCCGTGGATCAGCTGCACGATGGCCTTGGGCTGCCCGATGGGTTCGTAAACCCAGGCTTGGATGGTGTCGCGGCCATTGGCGGACGTGAACTCGATTTCCTGCAGTGACATATGTTCCTCCCGTGCCTGCGCCGTCGCTGGCTCGTGGTGAGCCTAACGTCTTGGTGGACGGCGCCGTCAAGGTCGTCTTTGCATGCGGCGCCGGGCCGCGGGACATGTTGGTTCATGCTGTGTCTAAGCGCCTAGTCTGAACACCAGCCACGTCCCCGGATCCTGGAGGAAGCCATGCCGCAGCCCGACCGTCCTTTGCGCAAACTTGGCTTCCTCACCATTGGGCTGTTTGATCCTCTTGATCCAGCTGCTGGGCATGAGTCCACGCTGCAGATCATTGAGCTGGGGGAGCGGCTGGGGTACGACAGTGCCTGGCTGCGCCACCGGCACCTGCAGTTCGGGATCTCTTCCCCTGTGGCGGTGATGGCTGCTGCCAGCCAGCGGACCTCCCGGATCTAGCTGGGAACTGCCGTGACGCCGCTGGGCTGGGAGAACCCGCTGCGACTGGCCGAGGACCTGGCCACCGTGGACCTGCTCGCTGGCGGACGGATCAATCCTGGCGTGAGTGTGGGGGAGCCGATGCAGTACGACACGGTGAAGCAGGAGCTGTACCCGGATACTGCTGATGTGGAGGACTTCAGCTACGCCCGGGTGGAGCGGTTTGCGCGGCTGGTGGCGGGGGAGCCGGTGCGGGAGTTCTCCGGCAAGCAAGGCGTGGTGGAGGAGTTTTCCAACCGGGTGGAGCCGCATTCGCCAGGGCTGCGGGACCGGCTTTGGTACGGGGCTGGCAGCACGAAGTCAGCGGTGTGGGCCGGTTCGAACGGCTTCAACCTGCTCTCCAGCAGCGTGATCTTTCCGGACAAGGGCCAGGAACCGGACTTCGCCCTGGTCCAGCAGTCGCAGATCCGGGCGTTCCGCGAAGCGGCTGCTGCGGCCGGACATTCCGGGGCCCGGGTGTCGCAGGGGCTGGTGGTGATCCCGACTGACTCTGCTTCTCCTGCACAGCGGGAGAAGTACCAGCGGTATGTCGAGGAACGCACTCCGCGGACTGCCGCTCCGCAGGGGCCGCGGGGCATGATGTTCGCTCCGGATCTGATCGGAACCAGCGAGGAGATCGCTGAGCAGCTGTATGGTCACGCCGGTTTCCAGGAGGTGGATGAGGTGGCGTTCGCGCTGCCCTTCAGCTTCGACCACGAGGAGTACGTTCAGATCTTGACCGATATAGCAGGGAAGCTGGGGCCGGCCTTGGGCTGGGCTCCAAGAAATGGCAGCGCGGCGTCGTAGGCATCCAGGGTGATCGACAAGCCCGCACAGGAAGCTGTTTCTTGCAGTGCAAAGGCGGGGCAACCTGAACGGGAAGATCAAGTAAACGAAGATCGCGATGCGTCGGTGAAGGCGGCTGCTAGAGCGAGGTGGAGAAGCATCCGCGACAAGAGAACCGAAGCCCCTAGGAAGTAGAATGCATGCTCGCGCGGGTGGTCGAGAACATCCAACGCTCCGCGTTGACCGAGGCAGACGAAGCCGAGGCCTACCACCAGCTCTCCCTGATCGGCGTGTCAGCGGCGCAGATCGCCAAGAAAACCGGGCGGACTAAGATCACCGTCGAGGACGCCCTGAAGGCCAAGTCCACCACCGCCGGGGACGCCGCCCTGGGCAGGAGTTGCACCATCGAAGAAGCCCTGATTCTGGCCGAATTCTTTCTTATGTGGACACTGCGCGCCTCTCAGTCGAGTGGGCTGAGGGGTGTTGCACTGGAAAGGTGACGCAGATGCGGGTTGTAACGACCAAGTCATCCGGGACGGTTTCCGCCGTGATGCTTCTGGATCCTGACGGGGCAGCGGTGGTCCCTGTCTGCAGGTTCCTGCAACACATCCTGGACTCCGGAGGCAGCCCGAACACTGCCGCTGCATACGGTTTCGACCTAAAGAACCTGTTTGAATTCCTCGAGGAAACCGACACGGACTGGGAAGATTTCCGTCCCGCTGTAGCTTTGCAGTTCCTGGGCTGGCTTAGGCGGCGTCCAAGCCGGAGGCCAGCTCAGCGGCTTGGTCTTGCCATGACTGGCCCCGAGGGCCGGCTACTGGCTCCGGCCACTGTTGCCCGTGTGCTGGCTGCCGTATCAAGTTTTTACGAGTGGGCCATTGTCGCCGAGATGTTCGACGCCGAAAATCCCATGCGACGGCAACCTGACCGGGCATGGGCCATGGTGAGAGAGCGGCACCGTCCCTTCACTGGCGGTGCAAGCAGGCAGCAGCCGATGAGGCGACAGATCAGGGTCAAGCTGCCGCTTAGACTGCCCCGCCCCTTGGCAATACGGGAAGTCGAGGCCCTGCTGAACAGCATGACCTGCCTGCGGGATCTGGCCATGGTCCTGCTGATGCTTGACGGGGGACTGCGCCCAGGGGAGGTGTTAAGCCTGCACCTTGAGGACGTCTCGTACGGACGTCGGCGCGTCACCATCCGCAAACGCGATGACCATCCACGTGGCGCGAGGGGGAAATCCCGCCAGGAACGCGTCGTTGATGTCTTGGAACCCCGAACCCTGGACGCCGTGAACCGGTATGTCATGCGCGAACGCCCGTCCCAGTCAAAGAGCCCCTTTCTCTTCCTGGTCGGCGGCCGCGGTGCCCGATCGTGTGAGCCGCTTTCGTACGACGCGTTGGTGCGGATGTTCGCTCGCCGGCTGAGCATGCTCGGATTGCGGGCACCTGAGAAGACCCCGCATGCCTTGCGTCATACACACGCGACCCTGATGTGGGAAGCGGGCATGCGGGAGTTGGCACTCCAACAACGTCTGGGCCACGCTTCGCCGGAGTCGACCAGGATTTACACCAGGGTGTCGGATTCTCAGGTCCGCGATGAGTATCGCGCCGCCTTGGGTGCCCTCCAATGAACACTGCAAGCGTAACGGCACGGATAACCGCTCCTACTGCACGCCGCCATGCTACGGAGGCGGAGTACAGTGCGTGGGTCAAGGCGTTTATCCCGCACTACGCCGCCCGCTACGAGCGGATGGCGTCCTATCGTCGATTTGTTCAGGCGTGGCCTGATCTGGAGGAATGGTTCCAGGCGCCTCTTCTTGTTCGTGCCGGCTTTACCGGTGGACCCCTTCGCGCAAATGGGCGCACGGCTACATTCGATGCCAGTGGGTATTTGGTCTATCTGGCCCTCGTGCGCGGCGTTGGGCTGGGGTATGAGTTCCTTTTTGTCCGTAAGTACGCCCGACTTTTCAGCGTTCAAGCGGGCGGAAAGGGGCTCGGAGTGGACTTGGATCTCTTTGAGTCCCACGTAACGAAGCTGGATGAGTTGGGATACATCCCAGAATCTGCGCGTTCGAACCTCACCTGGGCAATCGGTCGTCTCCTGCTTCATCGTGGTGACCCCGACATCACGGCAATCACTGCCGGGGACTTATTTGCTATGGCAGAGCAGATACGGGCCTTTGGTCAGCGGGAGGATTTCGCCCAGCTCCGGGCAGCTCTCTATCAGAAGTCCCCTTGGCAAATGACGGGTGAGAACGCCGGGGAACGCTTCACCAAAGCCCATTTGGCGAAAGTCCACTGTCTGCACGTCCTGCTGTTCAACATCGGGCAGGTCACCAGCCCGCCGACTTCTGGCACGAGACGCAGAAAGGGGTGGGAGGAAAACTTGCTCCCGGAACCCTGCCCACCCCGGATACGGGCAGTCGTTGAGCGCTATCTTTCCACCCGTCTTGAGGCCCAGTTGGACCGCCCTCAGACGGTCCGGATCGCCAGGGAGGGCTTGCGGCGTTTCGTGAACTGGCTCGGACGGGAACACCCAGAAGTCATATCCCTGGCCCAGCTGGATCGGACCTTGGTTGAGGAATACCTCCGCTGGTTACCCACCTACACGAGTCAGACCACAGGGCAACCGCTGCAGGTGACCACCCGCAAGCATGAGATCAATGCCATCGGGGCGTTCTGTCGCGATACGAGCATGTGGGGCTGGGACGATGTTCCAGGTGGACCGCTGCTCACTACCCGGGACGCGCCTCGCCGACTGGAGACGGTTCCCCGTTACCTGCCCCGGCACGAGCTCGACTCCTTGATGGCCGCGATAGAAGGACTTACCGACCCGTTGCAGCGGACAGCGTTGCTGCTGCTGAGGTGGTCCGGTGCACGACGGGACGAAATCCGGCGGCTTACGTGGGACTGCCTTGACGCCTATGCCAGCGGCCACCCGAGACTGCGGATTCCGGTCGGGAAAGGTCACTCTGAACGCCTCATCCCGCTGCACCCTGACGCGGCCCTTTC
Organism: Arthrobacter sp. DNA4; assembly: GCF_024362385.1. Classification (NCBI taxonomy): domain Bacteria; kingdom Bacillati; phylum Actinomycetota; class Actinomycetes; order Micrococcales; family Micrococcaceae; genus Arthrobacter; species Arthrobacter sp. DNA4. The sequence continues at coordinate 4,247,132 of NZ_CP101466.1, read as the reverse complement.
GCTGCAGGAGGCAATCAATCAGGCCAAGGCGATGAAGGCAGTGGCGCGGCGTGATGCCACCACGGGCCGGCTGGAGAACTACATCTTCGTCCGCAAGGGCAAACTCCTGTCATCGGCGACCCTCTTCGATGACGCCTTCGAGAAGGCGTGCACAGCTGCCGGCCTCGTCGATTCCAAGGGAACCAGGACCGTTAGCGCACACAGGCTTCGCCACACCCTCGGCACGCAGCTCGCCGAGGGAGGAGCGCGGATTCAAACCATCATGACGATCCTGGGCCACAAGAGCGCCTCGATGTCGATGATCTACAGCCGGATCTCCGACCCCGTAGTGCGTCGCCAGTATGAGGAAGCATTGGCGTCAGGTAACCGGATTGCTGGCCCAGCGGCGGAAGCTCTGATAACTGGAAAGCTTGACGACGAATCCATTCATTGGCTTCAAACTAACTTCCTCAAAACCGAACTCGAGCTCGGCCACTGCCTGCGACTGCCAGCAGAAGGGCCATGCGAATGCGAATTGATGCTCACCTGCCCAAAATTTCTCACCACCACCGAATACGCACCAAGGCTACGGGCGCGGCTTGAACGACAGGAAGAACTCATTGCGGATGCTGAGGTCCGCGGCTGGCCTCGAGAAGTCGAACGCCATAGGGCCGCCCAGGAAAGGATTCGAGCTCTACTCCAGGATTTGGCCTGACGTCGAGTGGTATCGAGAGTGCCATTCACAGTTGGTGGAGGCGAAATGGAGTGACCACGACAATGCGCGCAGGGCTTGGCAGCCTGCGCGCATTGTCTGTGGGTGAAAGCGTGCTGCGGCCTTGGATAGCGGGGCCAACGTCGGCTACGGGCTTTGGTGACGAGCTGGCCTACGGTGAGGTTGAAGCGGCTGGGGACTTAGCAGGCCCAGCTGTTCCTAGTGCCACCTGCCACCTGGCTTCGCTCCAGTCGAGTTCAAATGAAACTTCATGTCCCTGGCTATCCGTAGCTGTGACGATGTAGTTGTCAGGTGCGCCGTGATGCTCTTGGTACTCAACTTTTGAAGTTGCTGGATCGAGCTTCTTGGCGTCGGCAATGAGAGCATCAGCTCCTGCTTCTCGCCCCTGCATTTCTAGCAGAGCGAGATCGAGTAGCTTTTGCCGGTCGCCTTCCTTCGCTGCGTCGATAACTTTCTCGGCAGTTGAATTCCGCTGTCCCATGTCCGGGTCGAAAGTCTTGTCGCAGCCGCTGAGCGTAACGAGTACTGCTACGGCGGCTGAGAGGGCGATCGATCTTGACGTTCGCATGTTTGCACCAATTCTCTAAGTCCGGAGGCCATACCAGGTTGCGTATGGGAACGATGCATAGAGATCCCACACGCTTCTGTCGAGCACGTCGTTGGTAGGGTAGCTCACCCGAATATCGCGTGTGCCAGCGCTCCATGGTGAGTAAGTAACGAACATGGAATGGTCAACGTCGGGGGTTCCTTCGGGCCAGTGCACTTGCAGCACGTCGGCGGGACCAAGGTCGTTTAGATAGCTGAGGTATGTCACGCGGCCTTGTCCGACAGCGAAATTATGAAAGTTCTGTGCCCCTGTCCACGAGTAGGTCTGGTTTGCCCAGTCGTACCACCAGCTACTGTCATATTGGTACCAGCCCCCCTGGTCCTGCCAGCCCCCTGCCTTTAGCGACTGGGAAACGAAGTTCTGGCAGTCGTTGCCGAATTGCCTGTAAGCCCCATTCCGGCCCAGAGCCCAAGATCGGGCATAGTTGACCATCGCGGTGTAGTCGTAACCCGCCATCAAAGAAGGTGTTGTGGCGCCTGTCTTGGGGCCAACGGCTGGCTTGGTCTCCGGAACATGATCATTTGGCGCGACAGCCTTCGCTGGGGTTGCCACTCGGCCTGTGCCGATCTTCAGAGCAGCTTGTGAACCAGGAGGATTCTTGGCGTATGCGAGTTGTTCTGCGCTCACAACCGTTGATGGCGGGGTCCCGTTAGGTGACTTAGGTTTGATATTGTCAATGACCCACCCGTTATCGGCCTTGGTGAACTCAACAACCTGCTCGTAAATGTAGGTCTGTGGAGGTCCGCACTAATATGTCTAGTTTTTGTCACGATTCGTCCCCCTCAACGATCTTCGTTGACCGCCTCCCCCCATGAAAGGCTGATTGAAAAATAGCACTGAATAATGGCCTGCGGGGCGTTTCGTAAAAACTAATTTATTTTCATCTCAAGAGTTCCATTTTCAGCCCTCTGAGCTGTCCCGGAAATCCAGGACCAGACCCTGAAGGATCGGCTCGTGCTGGATGACCCTGCCTTTCAACCAGTGATCTGCGCCGATGACGCGCACCGGGAGTGAGCGGACACGAATGCCTTGTCATAATCAGATCCTTGGAATTTCCCGGTTGTCCAGATAATTGAAGACGACCCCGACGCGACCGAGGAACTTGAATCAGTCCTCGCCGACGAACCCGACATGCCGCGCTGATCGCCGAACTCGAAGGCTAGGGCAAGACCATCGTGGAGGACGCGGGCCGCTACGCCGATGAAGACGCCCTGTACGTCTCGGCCGCGAACCGGGCCAACGGTGAACCTGCGACCGAGGACGAGGCCAACGCCTACGTCATCCAGCGCAATTGGTAAGGCCACCACTCCGCCAGACCAGTCATCAACGGGTGGAAAGAACTCGGCTTCACCCCGCGCCACGAACGCTACGACGGCGGCCGACAGGCACAGTCCGGCCCCATGACCGAGGAACAGAAAGCCGAGCGGAAGACCCTGATCGCCAACAACAAGGCGATGGAATCCGTCCTGTTAACTGAACTTCATCGTAGAGTCTGGATCAGGGTTCTCCGGAGAGGTGGTTCTCGTGGACGAAGTGCGGCTCAAACTACTCGAGGGACAGATTGGCCTTATGGCGATAGGCGTAGTGGTCCCAAGAACGGAGGGCCTCTTGCCCTACGTCGTCATCGACGACAAGGGGCAAGAGATCGAGGACTTCTCAGTGTTCCTCCGTGATCTCGTTCTGAGCGATATGAGCCCTTTGACCGTGCGCTCTTACGGTAATGACTTGCTCAGGTGGTGGCGTGTTCTTGGTCTGCTCGGCGCTGGATGGGAGCAGGCGACTCGTGCGGAGGTCGAGGTCCTTGTGGGGTGGATGCGGTCCGCTGTGAATCCTCAGCGGCGGGGGACCGGTAGCCGGGGGAGGAATTCGCGCACAGGTAAGCGTCCCTTGCCCGGGGGCTATGCTCCGGCAACGATCAATCACGCCCTTACGGTGCTTTCGTCCTTTACTCCTACCACGCACGATTCGGTCGTGGACCCCTGATAAACCCGGTCCCTGAGGCTGCCGGGCGGAGACGCATGGTTCATCACGGCCGGACGGAAACAGCGCCACGGGCGAATCGGGCTCCTTTGCGGCAGAAGAAGTCCGAATGGCTGCCCCGTTCCATCCCGGATGACCTTTTCGAAGATTTGATGGAGGCTCTGCGGACTAACCGTGATCGTGCCCTGGTGAGTATGTATGTGTCCTCCGGCGCCCGGGCGAGTGAGCTGCTCGGCGTCCACGGTGATCAGATCGACTGGGCCGGGCAACGCGTATGGGTCGTATCTAAAGGATCCCGTGTCCTGGAACCGGTGCCTGTCTCACCGGAATCCCTGCAGTATCTGACCTTGTACTTCCATGAGCACGGAGTTCCGAGGCCAGATGAATTGATCTGGCGGGCGCTCCATGGCAAACCGCGGCCGTTGACATATCACGCTGCCCGCCGGATGCTGCAACGGGTGAATGGCGTGCTGGGTACAGATTGGTCACTGCATGACTTCAGGCACACGACTATCAACCGCATGGTCTCTGACCCGAATCTGACCTTGCCTGAAATCATGGCCGTGAGTAAGCACCGACAAGTCTCCTCGATGGCTCCCTATTTACGCCCTCGGGTCGATGAGGTCTTCCAAAAAGTACAAGAGCACATGGCCTCTCCACGGCCTCAATCAACGCTGACCCCGGGCTACGACCCCGACGATTTCTCAGTGGTGTTCGGTGCCTAAGGCCCTCAAGCGGCCACAACAGCGGCCGGTAAACGCAGCTGTTCCCGGCAGAACCCGGAACCAAACCGTCATCATCGCAGCTCCTGCGCCGAGACCGGAAATTCCGCCATGGCCTCGCGGTGACTTGGACACGGCAAGCCCCGAGAGCATCATCGCCTTGACGGACACGATATGGCCGCGCAAGCAGCCACGTGAATCACTGCGCCACCACGGGCTGAAATGGCTGCTGTCCTATCTCGTGAGGCACTCCGGACGGACCTGGCAGGAGAAATGGATCTCGTCGGGGTTCAATGATGGTCACCGCAAAATACGCGAGCTGACCACGGGAAACTTCCGTCTGGACGGCGAGCTGGGGCATTCTCTGATGCTGCTGTGCTGCCTGCGTGTCATTCGCCCTTCGCTGGAAGCCTTCAAAATCAACTCGTTCGTCCGCTACCACGAGCATTTTGAGCAAGCACAAAACGATTCCGATCTGGACCGCTTCCTTGCCCTGGTTGAACAGCAGGACACATCTGATCACTTCAAACGCTGCGCCCGGATGGATGTGGCATCAGCACTGACGACCCAGGGAATCCGGTTCGCTGACCTGAGCGCGGAAGCATTGCTGCACTACGCCATCGCCACGCGCGAGGGCGGCTGGGGCGGCGGGTATGAAACTCACGTCGGTTACCTTGCCTGGCGGGTGATGTCCGAATCCGGGCACTTTCCCGCCCAGGTCCCGCCAACTCTCCGCGCGGCGATGCGATCCCCGGCCCAGACGCCGGCTGAGTTGGTCGACAAGCACAGCGTCACTAATCCGGACATCCGCGACGTCTTCGTTGCCTACCTGACCCGGCGCAGCCACGACATCGACTACGCCACCTTACGGGACCTTTCAGAAGACATTTGCGGGAAGTTTTGGACAGGCCTCCAAAAGATCAACCCCGGCCAAGCGACCTTCGTCATCTCACAAGAGAACTACGAAAGCTGGCGGGCGGTTGTCGCTGTCCGCCGCGATGGAAAGCCACGCCTTCAGCTCGAAGCCGTCATGACGAATATCAGGGCCTTCTATCTCGACCTGCAGGGCTGGGCGGCCGAAGAACCAGAACGCTGGGCCCGATGGGTAGCGCCGTGCCCGATCGCTGGCAGAGAGACCCGGACGCTGGGCAAAGCCGCCCGCCGCGCAAAAGAACGCATGGACGCTAGGATCCGCCTCCTCCAGCCAGTACTCCCGGCATTCATCGCCGCCGCCACAGAACGCAAAGATCACTTCCAGGAACTTCTGAAAGTCGCCGGCGAAACCCGCAAAGACGAGATCATTACCGTCGGCGGCAAACAGTATCAACGCCTCTACACCGAGGGCGACGCCAGGCACCGCCGCTTCCATGGAGTATCGAACGTCCGCGTGCTCGACCTGTCCACCAACCGCAAGATCAATGTGACGTTCACCGAGGATGGCGTGTTTTGGCAGTGGGCGGCTGTTGAGACCTTGAGGCATACCGGCCTCCGGTGCGACGAACTGCTGGAACTATCGCAGCTGAGCATCCGTCAATACATCCGGCCGAACGGCGAAATCGTCGCACTCCTGGTCGTCGCTCCCTCAAAAAATGATCGGGAACGAGTCATCCCCATGAGCCCCGACCTTTTCCACGTTATCGCCACCATCATCCGGCGCCTGACCAGGAACAGGGAGAACGTGCCACTGGCGACCCGCTTCAACCCATCGGAAAGAGTCACCAGCGAGCCGCTGCCGTTCCTCTTCCAACGCACGATCGGACAACGCACCGAGGTAATCAACGCGGGAACGCTCCGAGATGAACTGGCCAAACTCAGCGACGCCGTCGCCCTCGACCATCCCGAGCTGGGCGGTTGCCGGTTCACACCGCACGATTTCCGCCGTCTTCTGGCCTCTGACCTGGTCAATAACGGCCTACCCATCCACATCGGCGCCGCACTTCTGGGACACCTCGATATTCAAACAACCCACGGTTACGTCACGGTCTTCCGGGAAGACGTCGTTAGGCACTACCAAAAACACCTCGCCGAGCGGCGCGCCGCCCGTCCAGCACGGGAATACAAGGCTCCAAGCAGGACCGAATGGGCTGAGTTCGAAGAACACTTCGACAAACGCAAAGTGGAGCTCGGGGACTGCGCACGACCCTACGCCACCCCGTGCGAACACGAGCACGCCTGCATCCGATGCCCCATGCTCCACGTGAAGCCTGACATGGTCTCCCGGCTCGACGAGATCCACATCGATCTCATAGCGCGCCGCGAGCTGGCCCACGCGAAAGGCTGGCTGGGGGAGATAGAAGGCATCGAGCTAACCATGCAGTTCCTCAAACAGAAACGCGCCGACGCTCAAAGACTCGGTGGGTTCGGGCAGACGATGCTAGGTATCCCAACAATCCGATCTGAGAAGTAGCTAATTCGCCGCGCCAGGGGGCGGAGCTGGCCCAAAAATCTCCGATACTCGGCACAGACCCATATACGGGTTCAACACTCGGCAAGCTGGTTCGGGCAACCGCCGGCGAGCCCAGTGAACCTCTGGATGCTCTCCAGGCTAGAGGTGTCAGGGATCGAGGCGTTCACTCACGAACTGCAGTCATGTAAAGATTCGACTGAATATTTTTAAAGCTATTGTGCCGCGGCATCCAGTGGAATATTCTCACCCCATATCTCATACAGAGGTATCCGGGGGGAAATTGGGGGAGAACATTTCAGGCAACGATGCCGGATAAACGCGTGTAATTCGCAAGAATCCTCTGCTTCAGGGGGATGGCCAGAGCTACTACGCCGAGATCCAGCCTTCGAGACGAAGCTGGTCCATGCACTCATCGACCTCGAACTTATGGGGTATCCAGAACTTATTGATGTCTGCTGATTGCGGAACTTGTTGGATTCAATTCCACCTAAATTCCATTTGTTGGGCCATATTTGCCTGCCTGCCAGAAGTGAGGCACCCACTGCACCCGTCTTCATTTGAGGAAGGAATTATGCACGTGGCAATCAGAAACAAGCGTATTTTGGGCCTAAGAGGGATGGCAGCCGGATTGGCGATATTTCTGGTATCAGTACTGGGATGAGTCCGGCTCAGGCCTACTCACTTGAAGGGGTCCGATGGGAGAACACGCCCACCAGCGGGTGCTGCGCCTACATCAGCGTGCAGTATCAGCCGAACATGTACGGCATTAATATCACCGGCTGGGACAACGGGCGCTGGGCGTGGAATGCCAGCCCGGACAACCTCTATCTGAACGCGGGTAGTGGTGCGCTGACTGTCGACGACGCTTACAGCTCTACCGTCGGCTGGGACGGTATTACCTATTACGCCTGGCACGGGTGTTCAACCGGGAACTGTTTCAGCTATGCCAATGCCTATTTGAACTATTACTACACGTCGGGGTATTCGGCAGCCACCATTCAGGGAGTCGCCGCGCACGAGTTGGGGCATGCAATCGGACTTGCTCACACTAATGGCTGCGTTTTGATGACTCCCAACACACCCACGCGTAATTCCTGCGGGATTTACATGCCCACCGCGGATGACAACAACGGCTCCGTTGCCCTGTACTAACACGATCGACCCAAGAGGATGATGAAAATTATGAAGACTCACTCCATGAGGATGCTGGTGACCGGGACGGCATCAGCAATGGTCGCTATCGCTGCTGTCTCAGGCCTGGTCGGCTGTTCGAGCACACCGGGAAACACAAGTGCGACTACATCTGCCCAAACGGTCGGAATGGACGCCAGCTGGGCTGAGGCCTACAACAACCTGGGCGATCTCAAGGCGCATAGTGCGGTCGCGGTCCGGGGCAGCTTTACGCGCGTCATCGGACAGTCAAGCATCAAGACCATTCCGGTTACTGATTTCGAATTTACCGTTGAACAGGTGGTCCACGACCCGGGAAATATTGTGGCTGTTGGAGCGAAACTGACCGTACGCCAGACTGGCGGACTCGTGGATGGCGTCCTTCACCAAACCGATGATGACCCGCTGTTCAAGGTTTCAGAACAAGCCGTCTTGTTCCTGAAGCAACCCGAACCCGGCCTCTTTTACGTGATTGGAGGACCGTCGGGAAGATTTGAGGTTGCCAACGGCAAGGTCACCCCATTCGCTCCTGGTGGGGTGAAATTCACCGGGACAACCGCAGAATTTGCAGCTGCGGTAAGAAACTCCTAACCGCCGGAACCACAAGGCCTGACCATGCCCCCGACAACAAAGAGTCAGGGGTATGGTCAGGCTCCACAGGACAATTTCGCGTGCGACTGCCCTTGACCGACCCGGCTCGAGGCAAGCAGTCACACGACCAGAAAGCCCCGTTCTCAAGACCCGTTTGATGGCTGCAGAAAGTGATATGTCGCTGCGCCTGAGCCGAATCCATGCCGGTTGCAAAGTGCAGAGAAGCTGGTGTCGTGCGCCGGGAGTTCGTGAAGAACCTGCTGGCTCGGAAGCAGGCACCCAAGGGCTGGCACTACTTCACGGTCCACGCCATCACCCACCACCCCGAAACCGCCAGCGGCTACCAGGGCGAAGTCGCCGCCGACATGATCGGAGCCAAAACTGAAGACAAGGCAGGACGCTGGGGCTGGAACCCCCTCCGCGACCACGTCGCCAACACTACCGCCCGGCCCGAGTTCTCCATGATCGCCTTGATCTGCGCAGGGTACGAAAAGACCATCGCCAAGGACACATGGCGGTCACCGCACCAAAGCCACCGTGACTACCTCAACCGGCTGGTCACGTGGGGATATGTTGACCGGACTAACGCAGCGTCACCTCCCTCGCGTAGGCAAACGATCACTGACGGGAACGACGGCTGCCTCCCGGGCCAAGGAGATGTCACTGCTCTGCAGCAGCATGAATCACGTGAAGTAAGGACCTGTCAGACCCTGAGGGTTGATAGCTCGGACGACTGAGCCAATGGAGGCTGCAGTATGGGTATTCAGAATCACGGCATTGTTGTTGGCCTTCGGTCCGTTGGCAGCGTTAAAGCCTTGCCAGTTTCGCCGTACTGGGAAGTGTTAGACGCTGACGAAGCGCGAGTTCCCAGTGTGGAGCGGTATCTGCAGGATTTCTGGGCTCGGGCACTTCCGCAGTTTCCTCGACAGGCGCAGGGCGATGCGGCCTGCCGATGATTACATCGAACCTACAGACGCCGAAATCAGCGAGTTTTACGAGCACTTCAAAAAGCGAAAGGTTGAACTCGGCAGTTGCGGACGGGCCTATGGGACACCTTGCATACACGAACATTGCCTGCATCAGATGCCCCATGCTGCGCCCCGATCCAACACAACGAGCCCGGCTCGAAGAACTTATAGAAGCCCTTCGGATACGGAAGATAGAAGCCGAAGATCGCGGCTGGCTGGGCGAACTCGAAGGTATAGAGATCAGCCTCGAAGCAGCGCAGGAAAAAATAAGCCAGATGGTCAGACAAGTATCGCTTGGAATGCCGGTTGTCCCCTCATTGTGAGGTGCGAGGTCCGCGAACGGTCAATACAGCTAAAACTGACGGTAGGCGCCGATACTGTTTAGTCATCTGGCCCAACCACGTCGTTGGGTCATCAGGTTCAACAGGGGGAGTCGGCATGGAGAGTCGCGAAGGGCGCCAGAAATTCGAGCAATTGGCACGCGATATCAGCGAGTGCTCAAGATGGATGTGGCAGCCAAGGGTGGCAATGCAGAAACTCGACGCCATCCACACCGGCCTAGAGGAACTGATTCTTTCCGGAAGCGCGGATGCCAGAAGATGCATGAGGATGCTCCTGCACCTGTCGTCGCTGCAGATAGATGTCGCAAGTGATGCATCCGACGTGGATGAAATAAATCGTGGAATCGCATGGGCCCAGGACGTACTTGACGGGGAGAACGTGGATGAAGGATCCAAAGCTTCGGCAGCCTACAACCTCGCAAATGCACTGACATCGATTCACTATCTGGCTTGGACCGAGCACCGCGCAAAACCTGAAACTAAGGCAGGGAAACGAACTCCTTTCCGATTGAAGGAGCGCGAAATTGTCCGTCGCACGCGCGTTTTAAATGTCCGTGCTGCGAACAGCTCGGATCTGAACGGGACGGCCCGTTCGACAGCCTTATGTAACCTGGGTAACTCCCTGGACGAATCCGGGCGTTGGGTTGAGGCATATCAGTGCTATACGGACGCTTTGGAGGCGGATCCAAACAACGGCAATGCGGCGGGAAACGCGGCAGAGCTTCTGCGTCGTCGCATCAATCGTGGGCACGGACTCTTAGGCCATTACGCCGCGGTCTATGACTTCTACCTAAAGAAGGCGAAGGAGTTGCGGAGGCACACAGCGGCAATTGCTGGAGAGGACACGGCGCAGCGGTGGGACACTCTAGAGCTCACCGACAGCCCTGGGCATATCAGCCACGAAGGCGACAAACTAAACGACTACCAAAGGTGGATCAAACAGCACAGGCTGGCGCTGACTTTGGCTGTTGAAGGACTGGGCTCAGACGAGCCTAGGTGGGACAGTGCTGGCCTTGACGGCGTCACCGTCCGTCTCGGGGAGCCGGATCCTCCACCCATCTTTTCCTCCATGAACGTGCTCAAAGCAGAGTTCCTTACAGTGCGCCGACTTGCTTTCAACGGGGAAATGATGCTGTTGGATTCGCTGTATCAGCAACATCGAGAGGACACCGGTTGGTATGCGGATACCCTTGATCACTCCTTGTATGGAGAGCCCCCGGCGATGCTGATACTTGCTCAGCGAGCTAGCCTCGACCTTTTGGACAAAATAGCGGTCGCAGCGAATGAGTACTTTCAAACGGGTCTGCGTCCTGGGGACATCACCTTCCGCAACTATTGGTTCGACAACGGCTCTGGTGCCATTAGGAAGAAGCTCCCGCTTCCCGTGGATGGTTATGGTGCAGCGATCGCGCTGGCTGAGCTTTCTTTCGACATTTGTCCGGAAGGACTATACCCGGCTGCGCAATTGCTTCGGAATGCCGGCACTCATCGTTTGGTTCACTTGACTCATGGGGAGGCTACGGGCGTCACCGAGGATACGCATAGCACAGTCGACTTTATGGAGTTGATTGATGCCTGCCACGAATCGCTTCGGGTGGCCCGTGCCGCTTATATCTATCTGATTGACCTGGTTACTGAGAAGGAATCAGATGAACAAAAGGCACAGTTGATGAGCCTTCCCCTTCCTGAACAGATGTAGAGCGCGCCTCCTTCTGCAGGGGTTGTGTCGTCCTTCTCTGTTGTTCATCTTCCCTGCAGGAGATGACGTTTAGGACGTCAGGCGCGTCCGGAAGTGCTGCCTGATTTCTAGCACGTCGCTATTCCTCAGGCAGGAAGTATGAGTCATTCATCTTGGGGTTAGGCTTCACGAGGTCGTATCCGACTCTGGTGATCGCACTTCCCGAGCGTTCACGGGCTTCCTCAATTCGTTCACGGGCTGCATTGACGCGATTGCATTGTTCGCCGGATAAGTAAAAGGCCAATGCGGCTACATGCCTGTCGTGCCGACTGGCCTTTTCGAACTCGACATCTCCCTCTGAAGCCTCTTCTAAACTGCGAACTGCGTGTTCGACTGCCGAGAGTTTAACTCTGCGCGCCAGGCTAGGGAGGAGGTTGATCATTCCATCCTCACTGACTATGACGATGATGCATGAGCCCTCTGGCATTGCATGGTGATAGCGTACGGCCAAATTGTAACGAGCGCCTCGCGCAGCATCGCCGGTGCCGGTCACCGCAGTGCCGTCTAGGATGACACCAACTGCGTGACAGTGTCCATTTGGAGCGACAAGGATGGCGCCGTCAATCGCGGTTAGCGAAGCTAGGGCCTCTGATTCTAGGGGGCGTGGTTCTATGGCAAGAGCCTGTGGTGCTAGCCTCTTTGCTTCCAGCTCAGCCTCACGATGGATGACCAGCATGGTTCCGTGTTGCTGCTCGGCGGCAGCAAGGGTGAGCTCCCACAATGCTCGAGCGTCGCCGTCTTCATGGAAAACCCGTTCGACGGTGTCGAAAAACTTCTCCTCCGAGATTCTCTCCTGAGGAAGTTTCGCCATTCCATAGTCAAGCCGGAGAAGGTGTGAGTCAACGTGGGAAAGCTCCCATGAACCACGGCCAACGACTTTGACGGAATAGAGGTTCTCGGCCTCCTTTTTGTATCCATCTGATACGCGGCCGAGGCCATACGCTTTGATGCCGTCGCTGAGGAGATGAAGATTCACTCCGGTCATCTCAAGTGCCTTGCGGAAAGAGCGGGTCTCTCTAAGCACTATTGGATTAGAAAAGCGGATGTCGGTGATGACCTGGGGATGTCCCTCCTTGGCGAGAACGATGGTGCCTATACCCGTCCTTCCTTCATAAGGTTGCGCGGCAACCGCCTCCATGGCCTCGGGAAACCCACCGCCCATCCAATCCCCGTGCACCGTAACCAGCCGATTTACGAAATCGTGCGCAGCATGCCGTACAACATCAGCTGAATTATCCCCGGCACGGCCGAGACTTTGCGGTGGCTGCGCCCGGCCCAAGGCACTTGTGGCCAGATCCAAAATCTCCCACAGGACAGCCGACTGAAGTGAAGGTCGCGTTGATATTCGGGAGAAGCTTTGCTCTTTGTCCAGTTGTGGGTAAAGGCCCCAGCGACTTCTGAGGACGCTGATGACAGGATAGACGCGGTAGTCACCAACGTGCCCGGGGTACCCAACAAAGAACGTTCTTTCAGATTCGGTATCAGAATTGCCCAGGGCCGAGCTGAGTGCTTTCATCCGGCATGATTCGACAAGGCCGCGCACGAAGCGCTCGTGGACGTCAGGATGTGTGTGCAGAACGTTGCGATCTGGATGCACCTCGTACAGTTGGTCCGCATTCTGCAGCACGTCCCCCAGCAGGTCGGGAGAGTACGGTCCCGTTTCTGGCTCGACACAAATCGGCCAGGGCCCGTTTCCGGCTTCACGGAAACCAACCAAGTAAGCTTCGGGCGCCACTTCTACGCCTATTGAGGAAAGGGCGTGCTTCGCGAGAAAAGTGAGCGAAGACCTGAAGTGCGGCTGGAAACCCCACATGAACTGTTGAATAGTGTCGCGCATCTGCACCTTCTATAGCACTGAGTAAATTGACCCACCGGGAAGGGGCGGTCACCGAAGGCAGTGTATCGGCCGGGCCCCACGCCCACCGCGCTCTTGGGTAGCTTCTCGATCAGTAGCGACCCTTTTGCCCCAGCTTTAGCGGGTCCTAGGCGCTCCCTGTCCTACGCTTGTCCCAACCCGACTTCAAAACACAACGCGTCGCAACATTAGTTAGTGGCTTTGACGTGGATAAGGCAGGAAAAATCATGGACTGGAACGAACTTGGGAGGAATGCCCTGACTATCGCTGCTGCCGTCGTCGCGCCCGCGGTGTCCCTAGTGACTTTGTTCCTGAAGATTCGGGAGTCGAGTGGGCGAAGACGGGCACACACAATCGCAACGGAGGCCTACGCTCTAGCGAAGGCCGTTGGGGAACTCGGGCCAGGGGACGCTGGTAGCGCACACGCTCGCTATCTCCGAAATGACTTGCTGCGTTCCGGCAATGAAGCAACTCGGCAGTACTTGCTGTTGTCTACAGCCCAGAACAGAAAAGTCAGGAACTGGATTGAGGGAACTGTCTACTCCATCACGTGTCTAGCCTTCGGGCTCGCCCTATTGCAGTTTCCGAGCGTCTTCCAGCTCGCCGAGGTTCCTGCGTCGCTCACTTGGTACGTGATGGGTTTGTTCTTCGTTGTGCTCGGCGCCGGTTCACTGCTCCTGGTTGCCAAGGCAATTAGGCGCAGAGGTAGGGGCATCCTGAGACTCTTACGTCAACGACTTCAGCGACGTAGCCCTCAAAAGGGGCATGTACTCATCGGCAATCGACCCTCCTCGGACTTGTCCTGACCCCATCGAACTTGTGGGTGACCTATCAGGCACATTTAGGCTGTTGCCCCGCCCCTTGAGTATCAATTGATGAGCGCCAGTAGTCCGGAGAAGCTACACCGCATCCGAGGCCGAGCAGATCATCATCGACAGCGGCAAGGAAACCAGCACCGAAGCCGCGTAGAAGACCCTTGCCGGGCGGTAACCAACCCGCCCGGCAAGGCACAAACCACCAGCGGCGGACCGGGAACCTCCCGTAGGTCGGGCGGTCCGCCGCCAGGGCGAAACCACTCGCCCGCGACGGACCGCCAGTCACCGCGATGTTCCAGGGTGCCACCATCCAGCCGCGCGACCATGAACAACGCGGTACCCAGCTCGCGGCAGCATCACAAACACTTCAGCTCCGCTGAACCAAAGATTTCCTTTGCAGAGGGAAAAATGAAAAGGCCGGCACAGTGTGCCCCTTTTCGGTTTCATGGACACTGATGCTGATGCAACAGTTCAGTCTTGCCTCGGTGCCGTCACCTAGTTGAAGGGAAGTGCTATTGACTGCTTCAATTCTTTCGGCTGGCCGTCTTCTTCCCATTCCATTTCTGCAAGAACGTTTCCGGTCTGTGCACTAGACCAGTTCAAGTCCCAAACGAACTCTCCGAGTGGAGTGATAGTAGGGAGTATGTGAGGGTTAGTGACCATAGGTGCCTTACCACCTTGCCCTGTTAATTTCAGAGTAAATGATTCTGCGGCGGTATCGCCCAGGTTCTGGACCCGAATCTTCTTGGCATAACGAGTCTCCTGGTGACTCGCCTGAGGTTTGGCTCCAGTGGGTGTCGGTCGCGCGCTGTCAGCCTCGACGGACAGGTTCAGAGCCGTTATATCGTGTTCAATCGCCTCATCGACCTTCCTGGTGAGGTCTTGCAAGTTGTCGTAGGCGAAATAAAGTCCCTTTTTCTCGAATTGCTTACGGTATTTATTAAGCTCAATCGAAGTTTCTTCTGCACCGCGGGGGACGAGTTCATTGCTGAAGAAGACATGCACAGGTTTACCCGCTTTATCAACAGCCTCTATTTCTTCGACAGTTCCTGATATTGCTCGCGGAGTAGGTCCGCCAAGTTTCGAATTAAAGATTCCGATCACAATATCGCAGGAATCAACAAGCTGATCGTTGATCATCTGTTGGCCGTCGCCGCCCGTCTTGGGCACCGAATCGTTCTCCCATCTACGGGGAAGAATCATGACACGTTCCCGCTCAGACCGTCGACTATTCCACTTGTGGAGCACCTCTTCGACCGCATCTCGGGCTTCTCCGGTATCAGTCGGAGAGGCAATAAGGACTTTGAGGACGTGTGCGTTGTAGGCCATGTGACTGAATGTTATACGCAGAAAAACTCTCTCCGCGCATTGCCCCGTGGGAGTGGCGAAAGCGGTTCAACCTGCAGGCGGCCGGAGCGTTCGGTAATGCCGTCAATAACGACCGTTCCTGACCCAAACCTCGGCATGCCTCCGAAAATTGTAACTTTCGGCGATAAATGGCCGCCTTTTCGCGGCGTTATTTGGCGCCTGAATGAGGCTCCGCCGGACCGTCTGCTGATGTTTCCTCGCCTTCGCCGGAGCTGGCCGTGTCTCCGTCGCTCTCGCTTTCCTCGACCTCGACCTCTACCTCAAGCTCGTAAGTTCCCGACCAACTCACGAAGGGTCCCTTCCAGCCGTACCTCGAAAGACCCTTCAGGTCGGTCTCTACCAGCGCCCCGTTGATCACCCTGAGGACTCGGAAATCAGCAGTTTTCTGGCGGTTCTCGCCTCGCAGCGTTACCTTCGCGAGCTCGCCCTCCTCGAAGACCCACACATCACCGTCGGACTTCCACATTGTCTTAGTAGCCATATCGCGATACTAGTGCAGCCGCTGGCTCAGCTTTTTCCTGGCGACGCAGCGCCTGGGGAAATGGTGATGATCAAAAACGACCCTTTTGCCAGCGCCGACGGCCAAGCGAGGAACCCTGCCAAAAGGCCCGATTTTCCTTGCATCGTTGGGTCAGAAGTCGACTGCGAAAACTACTGGAGCGAACGTGGTCAAAACTTGGTGAGAGAGGGTTTTTGAATTGAGGACGCGGAATCTGCGGCGCCCCCACCCTCGCCGTAGCATCCGGACACACAGCGCAACGCAGGCGCCCCCGACCGTAACCTGTTTAAATGCCTCGTTTCGCACTGGACATCGAGTCCGTCCCCCGTCCCGCCCGTTCCCAGGAACTCCTGGACGCTGTGAACCACCGGGTGGTCATCGCCGACGGCGCCATGGGCACCATGCTGCAGGGGCGCGACCTGCAGCTGGACGCGGACTTCCAAAACCTCGAGGGCTGCAACGAGATCCTCAACGACACGCGCCCGGACGTCATCGCGGACATCCACGACGCCTACTTCGCCACCGGCATCGACGCCGTGGAAACCAACACCTTCGGCGCCAACTGGTCCAACCTCTCCGACTACGGCATCGACGACCGCATCGAGGAACTCGCCCTCAAGGGCGCCAAAATCGCCCGCGAACGCGCCGAAGCTGCGGAAGAAACAGACGGCCGCATGCGCTGGGTCCTCGGCTCCATGGGCCCCGGCACCAAGCTTCCCAGCCTCGGCCACACCAGCTACGACCACCTCAAGCAAACCTTCGCGCTGCAGGCCGAGGGCCTCATCGACGGCGGCGCGGACGCGTTCCTCATCGAAACCAGCCAGGACCTCCTGCAGACCAAGGCCGCCGTCAACGGCTGCAAGCAGGCCATCGTCGCCAAGGGCGTCCGCCTCCCCATCTTCGTCGAGGTGACGGTCGAGACCACCGGAACCATGCTCATGGGCTCCGAAATCGGTGCCGCGCTCACCGCCCTTGAACCGCTCGGCGTCGACGCCATCGGCCTGAACTGCGCCACTGGCCCGGACGAGATGAGCGAACACCTCCGCCACCTCTCCAAGCAGTCCTCCGTCGCCATCGCCTGCATGCCCAACGCCGGCCTGCCCGTCCTCGGCGCCAACGGCGCGCACTACCCGCTCTCACCCGCCGAGCTCGCCACCGCGCACGAACAGTTCGTGCGTGAATTCGGCCTGGGCCTGGTGGGCGGCTGCTGCGGTACGACGCCGGAACACATGGCCGCCGTCGTCGAACGTCTTGCGCCATTCCGCACCAAAGCCGTGGAGACAAAGCCAAACAACGCGCCGGCGAGAATCCCCACGGAACGTGAGGCCGGCGTCGCCTCCCTTTACCAGCACGTGAACTTCCACCAGGAGTCTGCCTACCTGGCCATCGGTGAGCGCACCAACGCCAACGGCTCCAAGGCCTTCCGCCAGGCCATGCTCGATGAACGCTGGGACGACTGCGTGGACATCGCCCGCGAACAGATCCGCGTCGGCGCCCACCTGCTGGACGTCTGCGTGGACTACGTGGGCCGCGACGGCGTGGCGGACGTGAAGGAGATCGTCTCCCGGTTCGCGTCCGCCTCCACCCTCCCGCTCGTCATCGACTCCACCGAACCTCCCGTCCTCAAGGCCGGCCTGGAACTCATCGGCGGCCGCCCCGTGGTCAACTCGGTCAACTACGAGGACGGCGACGGCCCCAATAGCCGCTTCGCCCGCATCATGCCGCTGGTCAAGGAACACGGCACCGCCGTCATCGCCCTGACCATCAACGAGGAAGGCCAGGCCCGCACTACCGAGGGCAAGGTGGCCATCGCCTCCCGCCTCGTCGACTCCCTGGTGGGCGAATGGGGCATGCGCGTCGAGGACATCATCGTCGACTGCCTCACCTTCCCCGTCGCCACCGGCCAGGAGGAAACCCGCCGCGACGGCATCGAAACCATCGAAGCCATCCGCCAGATCACCACGAAGTACCCGGGCATCAACACCACCCTCGGCGTCTCCAACGTCTCCTTCGGCCTGAACCCGGCCGCGCGCATCGTCCTGAACTCCGTGTTCCTGCACGAAGCCGTCCAGGCCGGCCTGACCAGCGGCATCATCGACGCCGCCAAGATCGTCCCGCTCGCCTCCCTCCCGGAGGAGCAGCGCAAGGTGGCCCTGGACCTGGTCTGGGACCGCCGCGAATACGACGCCGACGGCAACACCACCTACGACCCTCTGGCCCGCATGCTCGACATGTTCGCCGGCGTCGACACCGCAGCGCTCAAGGACCAGCGCGCCGCCGAACTCGCCGCGCTGCCCACGGGCGCCCGCCTGGAACGCCGCATCATCGACGGCGAAGGCAAGGGCCTCGAGGAGGACCTGGACCTGGCCCGCAGCGAAGGCATGACCCCGCTCGGCATCATCAACGACCACCTGCTCGAGGGCATGAAGGTGGTGGGCGAACGCTTCGGCGCCGGCGAAATGCAGCTGCCGTTCGTGCTGCAGTCTGCCGAAGTCATGAAGAACGCCGTGGCACTGCTGGAACCGCACATGGAGAAGTCGGACTCCTCCGGCAAGGGCACCATGGTGATCGCCACCGTGCGCGGCGACGTGCACGACATCGGCAAGAACCTGGTGGACATCATCCTCACCAACAACGGCTACAAGGTCATCAACATCGGCATCAAGCAGGGCATCGCCGAGATCATCGCCGCCGCCGAGGAGCATAACGCCGACGTTATCGGCATGTCCGGGCTGCTGGTGAAGTCAACCGTGGTGATGAAGGAGAACCTCGCGGAGCTGCAGTCCCGCGGTCTCGCCAAGAAGTGGCCGGTCATCCTGGGCGGCGCCGCCCTCACCCGCGCCTACGTGGAGCAGGACCTGGCCGAGCAGTTCGACGGCGTGGTCCGCTACGCCAAGGACGCCTTCGAGGGCCTCTCCCTCATGGAACCCCTGGTGCGCGTGGCCCGAGGCGAATCACCGGACGACGTCGGCCTGCCGCCGTTGAAGAAGCGCATCCACAAGGGCGGGGCGAAGTTCACCATCACCGAGCCCGAAGCCATGCCCGGCCGCTCCGACGTCGCCAGCGACAACCCCGTGCCCGTGCCGCCGTTCTGGGGTACCCGCATCGTCCGCGGCGTCTCGCTCCACGACTACTCCGCGTTCCTCGATGAGCGCGCCACCTTCATGGGCCAGTGGGGCCTCAAGCCCGGCCGCGGCGAGGACGGCGCCTCCTACGAGGAACTCGTGGAACGCGAAGGCCGCCCGCGCCTGCGCTACTGGCTGGACCGCATCCTCGGTGAAGGCATGCTGGACGCCTCCGTGGCCTACGGCTACTTCCCCGTGGTCTCCGAGGGCGAACAGGTGGTGGTCCTGCACCACGGCGAGGATCCCGACGGCGTCTTAGGCCAGGCAGGCCTGCTCGCCCCGGACGGTGGTTCAGGCGGACCCATCGGCACCGACCGCCTGCGGTTCGACTTCCCGCGCCAGCGCCGCGACCGGCACCTGTGCCTGGCAGACTTCGTGAAGTCCCGCGAGTCTGGCCAGATCGACGTGCTGCCCGTGCAGCTGGTCACTGCCGGCTCCAAGATCGAAGAGTTCACGTCCAAGATGTTCGCGGCCAACCAGTACCGCGACTACTACGAGCTCAACGGCCTGGTCATGCAGCTCACCGAGGCGCTGGCCGAGTTCTGGCACGCCCGCATCCGGAAGGAGCTCGGATTCGGCGCCGAGGAGCCGAAGGAGACGGCGGGGTACTTCAAGCTGGACTACCGCGGCGCCCGGTTCTCGCTGGGCTACCCGGCCTGCCCGGACATGGAGGACCGCCGCAAGGTCACCGAGCTGCTGAAGCCCGAGCGCATGGGCGTCATCCTGAGCGACGAGCTCATGCTGCACCCCGAGCAGTCCACCGACGCGTTCGTTTTCCACCACCCGGAGGCCAAGTACTTCAAGGTGTGAGCTGGCGCCGCTTCTTGGAGTGCGCGGCTGGGGTGTGAGCGGAGCCGCCCTGGTCGTCGGCCGCCTGTGAGCCCTGTCCGCCGGGGCCCGTAACCCCGGACACCGGCTTCACCCGCCGCAGCGACGCGAGCACCGCACGGCCCACCACGGCGATGCCGATCACCGTGGTGACGGCGCGCAGGGTGTCCCAGCCAGCCGTCGACGTCAACAGCGAATACAGCAGGAAGCTGCTGAGGTTGGTGCCCAGCGGCGCGCCCGGAACGTAGGAGATACCGGTGCCGCCGCCCACCGCGAACGGCCAGAACCACAGGTTCAGCAGCAGCCCGAACACGTACGACGACACCACCCCGTAGGCCGCCAGCATCCACAGTTCGGCCCTGCCGCGCACCCGGCGGGGGAGCAGGCCGGCCCCGGCGCCCACCCACGCGCAGGCGAAGACCTGGAACGGCGTCCACGGCCCGATCCCGCCCCACAGTGCGCTGGAGACGGCAATCGTGGCGGCCCCGAGCAGCAGCCCGAACCGGGCGCCGAACGCCCGGCCCGCCAGGATCAGCAGGATAAACACCGCTTCCACGCCGCCGACGCCGGTGCTCGCCACCCGCACGGCGGAACCGACGGCAGTGAGCACCCCGAGCAGCGCCACCGTGTGTGCGGAGCGGACGGATCCGTCCAGGGAAAGCACGACGGCGACGGCTGCCACGGGTGCGATGGCCAGGGCAATGTAGGGGGTGGAGGCGGCAGCGTCCTGGGGGAGTGCCGCGGCCAGCAGCGGCCAGCAGAACGCCGCCAAGGCAGCCAGATTGGCGAGAGCCAGGACAGCAAGCTCGGCGCCCCGCGGCATCCGGACCTGGTGGGGCCTCCTGGCGCCCGGTACGTCTGCCGGTTCAGCGGTGGACGCAACCGCCTGCGCGCCGGTAAGAGCGGGCACGGATGTTTGGACGCGCGGTGCAGGGACATACGGTTCAGGTTCAGCGACAGTTTCCAGGGATGGTGCCACCCCATCGCGCATCGGGAGGATCCGGGCGCCCAGGCCGTGGGCGAAGTCGAGGTCGTGCGTGGCGATCAGGACCGCGGCACCGTCCTCGGCAGCGGTACGCAGGGCCGCCGCCACAGCAGTCCGTGCGGCAGGATCGAGCCCGCGCGTGGGTTCGTCGATGAGCAGTACATCCGGGTCATCCATGGTCTGCAGGGCGATGGCCAGGATCCTGCGCTCGCCGGCGGAGAGGTCCCGCGGATGCCCGTTCCCGATGGGAATATGGACGCCTCCCCGCAGCCGGGTAAGGCGGGCCGTCGCGGTCCCGGCAGCAACCGCCGTGCCGTTCTTCCGGCGCGCCAGCCGCCGCTCCGCCGACCGCAGCTCGCCCGTGACCGTGTCCCTGGTGAAGAGGTCGTCCGACGCGTCCGGCACCAGGGCGACCCGGCCCCCGTCGGACGTTGTCCCCGTACCCTCACCCAGGGCCAGCGCCACCAGGAGGGACGACTTCCCGGCCCCGTTGGGCCCAACCAGCGCCACGATCTCGCCGCGGTGCAGGGCGAGCGAGGCGTCGCGGACCAGCGTCGCGCCTTTCCGGTGTACCTCGAGGTGGGTCGCCGTCAACACGGGGGCATGGCCGTGATCCGGACCGGCCGCCGGCAAGACAACGGCCGGAGCCGAGGGGGAGGCTGCGGTGCCCGGGACAAGTACGCCGCCCTCGATGGTCCACCAGGAGTCAGCCACCGGAACCAGCGCCGCCGCCCGGTGTTCGGCCACGATGACGCATACACCGTGTTCGCGGGCCAGGTCGTCGAGGACGGCGATGACGCGGCTGCGTGCCGTGCCGTCGAGGTCGGCCAGGGGCTCGTCCACCAGCAGCAGCCGGGGCTGGTCCACGACGGCGGCGGCGATGGCCACGAGCGTTGCCTCACCGGCCGAGAGGGTGCTGACGTCCCGGTCCAGCAGCGCGGAGACCCCGATCCGGTGCGCCACCTCCCGTACCCGGGCCTTCGCGGCGGCGGAGGGCACGCCACGGAGTTCGAGGGCCAGGGCAATGTCGTCCCGGACGCGTGTGGTGGCAAACGCGGCGCGCGGATTCTGCAGGACGACGCCCATCAACCCCGCGGTATCACGCGGGGGAGCGCTGGCGCGGTCCGTCCCGGCTATCTGCACCGTGCCGGACAGCGCGCCACCGTCCACGTGCGAAAGGAGGCCCGCGAGGCCGCGCAGAATGGTGGACTTGCCGGAGCCTGTGGGCCCGGTGATCACCGCGACGGACCCAGCCGGCGGTGCAAAGGAGTCAACCCTCATGCGCGTGTCAGCGATGCGGAACTGTGCGTCGCGCACCAGAAGCGGGCCGCCGTCGTCGTGATGTCCTTGGCGGGATGCCCGGCTGCCGAAGCCGCGCAGCTCTAGGGCCGCGGCAATGCGGCCGGCATGCTCAAGGGTGCGTTCGAGGACGGGCACGAGGGCGCGGGGGCCGAAGCGTTCGCCGCGGAGCCGGAAGGCTAGGCGCACCGAGGCCACGGCGTCGGCCAGCGCCGGGAGGGCCGCCCAAGCCACCACCAGCATGCGGGCCACGCCCTGCAGGGGGCCGCCGCGGGCCAGGCGGACGAAGCCACGGGACACATCCACCCAGGCGTTGAGCAGGCCGAAGCCGAGGATCGTTGCGGCGATGGGCAGCGCTGACAGCACCGCCGCCCAAAGCCCCGGGGCCGTGATCGGACCCAGGAACACCACGTGGGCGTACGGGGCGGGGAGCCTCAGCGGCGGAAGGTCCAGCAGGACCGGGGTACCGGTGGCGGCCCCGTTGAAAAGGGCCCGGTAGGCGACCCGCGCCGCGATGAACACAGCAGCGAGAACCGCCGCTGCGCGCAACGGCGCGGGCCGGAAGGTCATGACGCGGGTGCTGCCGGTTCGTTGTCCACCGTGTAGAGCAGTTCAAGGCTCTCGCCGGGGTTGAGCTTCAGGCTGTCCAAGCCTTCCTGTGCGTAAGCCCACGTGCCGGCCGCGGGCTTCACCCAGAGCGCCCAATACGAGACAGTGTTTTTGTCATCGCACGCTTCACGGGTGGTGCCACCCTTGTGCTTGATGTCGAAGTCCGCGGCGGGCACTCCGTTGACGCGGCACGCGAAGCTCGTGGGGTACTTGGCGGTGCCCTCGGTCTTGATCTTGGCCTGTTCGAGGACCTTGGCGGCCACGGTGGGGCCATCCACAGACACGCAGGCGGAGGTGTCGGCGGCGGACTGCTTCAGGGCGCCCGAATCGACGATGACCTTCACGCCCGCGCAGGGGCCGGCGGTGGTTGAAGCAGCGCTCGACGAAGCAGCTGCAGATGAGGCGGGGGCCGAGGAGCTTGGCTGGGTGGAGGCCGGCGTGGAACAGGCGGCGAGGGTAAGCAGGAGGCCTGCGGCGGCGAGGGAGCCCGCGGACGCGGTGCGGAGTTTAGTCAATGTCACCTGTCAAGGGTAGGGCGTTGGCGCTCCGGAGCGGATGGCCGTTCCGTTGTGTGACGCGGGCCCTCGCCGCCCGCCGTCCCAACCAACGCAAAAGGGCCGACGGCGGCACTCACGTGAGTGCCGCCGTCGGCCCCTTCTGCTGTGGTGTTGCTAGCCCTCGGTTGCCATCGCCGCGTTGGTAAGCACCGCGTCCTCCGCGGGATCGAACCTGGGGTCGTTGGACGACGGGTGGGCGGCGACTGCCGCGGCGTGCTCGGCCAGCACCCCGGTCTGATGGCGGATCTTCAGGCGGTAGAGCATGGCCCCGCCAATCACCACGGCGGCCACGAAGAACACCCCGCCCCACTGCAGGTACCACTCGAACGGCGGCACCGAGTTGTAGATTTCCGGGCGGGGCCAGACCAGGTTCACCGTCATCGCGGCGCCCCACAGGACGGCGAGGATGTTCACCGGAAGGCCCCACTTGCCCATGGTGAACCCGGGCTCGGATCCGTCTGCGACGAGCGGCCACTTCTTCTGTAACCGCTTGCGGAGCAGGGGGACCGTGACCAGGAGGTAGGACAGGTAGATCAGCACGATGCTGATGCTGGACAGGATGGTGAAGATGGCCGGCTGCATCACGTTGACCAGCAGCGGGATGACGGCGATGACGCCGATGACGATGGCCGCCACCGTCGGGGTCCGGCGGACCGGATCCACTTTGCTGAGCTGCCGGCTGAAGGGCAGGTTGTTGTCGCGGGCCATGGCGAACATCATGCGGATGGCGGCGGCGTGGACGGCCAGGGTGCAGACCACCACAGCCACCACGATGCAGGCCAGGAAGGCCTTGCCGAACGGGCCGCCCAGGACGGAGAGGACGATGTGCTGCAGGCCGCCGTCGGGGGAGCCGATCTGCGGGTCACTGAGGTCCGGTGCGGCCAGGATGCCGAACAGCAGGATTCCCCCGCCCAGCAGGAAGGACGCTGTGACGGCGCGCAGGATGGCCTTGGGAGCGGTCTTCTTGGGGTCCTTGGTTTCCTCGCCCAGCGAGCTGGCGGTGTCGAAGCCGTACATGACGTACCCGGAGGCCATGGCACCGATCAGGAAGACGCCGAAGAAGCCCAGGTCCTTGCCTTCCCCGAAACCGGCCGTATCAAAGAAGACCTCCGGGCCGCGGACCACATGCCAGGCCAGTGCCAGGATCAGCAGGACGGCGGCGATGAGCTCCACGAAGACGCCGATGCTGTTGATCCGGGTCATCAGCTTCACGCCGAACGCGTTGATGAGCGTGGAGATGGTGATCATGATGGTGGCCAGCACCACGCCGTTCATGGCGAAGTCATAGGGGCCTGTGCCGTCACCGACGAACTGGAAGCCGGACCACAGCTGGGGGAGGGTGATCTGCAGGGCCAGTGCCACCGAGCCCAGCGCCATGATGGAGGACAGCAGCAGCAGCCAGCTTACCAGCCAGGACGAGGTCCCGGAGGACAGCCGCTTGGCCCAGTTGTAGACCGAGCCCGCAACGGGGTAGCGACCGGCCAGCTCGGCGAAACAGAGGGCCACCATCAGCTGGCCAACGAACACAATGGGCCAGGACCAGGCGTACGCCGGGACGGCCATGGAAAAGCCGAAGTAGAACAGTTGGAAGACACCGGTGAGGATGGAGATGTAGCTGACACCGGCGGCGAAGCTCGCGAACTTGCCGATGCTCCGGTCGAGGGTCTGGGTGTAGCCAAATTCATCCATGCCACTTGAATCAATACTCTTGCTGGGTTCCAATATGGACTCCTAGATCAGAAAAGCACGATGGGACCGGCCGCCCTGGGGTGCGGCGAGATAACGTTCTGCGGGGGCCGCCATTGTTGGGAATGCGGCCCCCTTGATGACCCGCCGCTCAGGCGAGGGACGTGGTGAGCTCCTTCTCTTCCAGGGCGTCGGCGCCGGCATAGTCCGCCTTGATGAGATCGGCACAGCGCTCGCCGATCATCATGACGGTGATGTTGGGGTTGACGGTGACGTGCTCGGGCATGACGGACGCGTCGGCCACGCGGAGGCCGGTGACGCCCTTGACCCGCAGCTCGGGATCCAGCGGCGACATCTCGTCGTCGGCCGGGCCCAGTCGGACGGTGCCCACGGGGTGGTACACGGTGTTGTGGGTCTTGCGGATGTAGTCCTGCAGTTCCTCATCGGTCTGCGCTCCGATGCCCGGCGAGAGCTCCCGGCCGGTCCATTCCGCAAGGGCAGGCTGGGCGGCGATTTCGCGGGCCTTGCGGATGCTTACCACCATGACGCGCATGTCGTGGCCGTCCGGGTCCGTGAAGTAGCGGGGGTCCACCATGGGCTTGTCGCGGAAGTCGCGGCTGCGCAGCCGGACCGTGCCGCGGGACCGGGCATGCGTGACGTTCGGGGTGAGGCTGAAGCCGTTCTCCGTGGTGGGGTAGCCGTGACGCAGCGTGTTCATGTCGAACGGGACCGAGCCGTAGTGCATCATCAGGTCGGGGCGGTCCAGGCCGTCCTCGGTGGGGGTGAAAATGCCGATTTCCCACCACTGGGTGGAGGTCTGCACCATGGGCTGCTTGGCCTCGAACTGCACCACGCCTTCCGGGTGGTCCTGCAGGTTCTCACCGACGCCGGGGGAGTCCACCAGCACCTCGATGCCGTGCTGGGCCAGGTGTTCCGCCGGCCCGATGCCGGAGAGCATGAGCAGCTTGGGGGTGTCGATGGCGCCGGTAGACACGATGACTTCCCGGTGGGCCGTGAGCCGGTGGGTGCGGCCGAAGGCCCCGTCCACCACGTCCACGCCGGTGCAGCGCTTGTCCGTGTCAAACACCAGCTGGCGGGCGCGCAGGCCGGTCAGCAGGGTGAAGTTGGGGCGGTCCACAATGGGGTGGATGTAGGACACGGAGCTGGAGGAGCGGGTGCCGTCTGCGCGGCGGTTGATCTGGAAGAAGTTGGCGCCGTTGACCACGGTGGTGCCGGTGTTGAACTTCGTGCGGGGGATGCCCGCCTGTTCACAGGCGTCCAGAAGGGCGACGCCGGCAGGATCCGCCGGGGGCACGTTCATCAGGTGCACGGGGCCGGAGCCGCCGTGGTGGGGTGCGTCAGGCCCGGCGTCCTGGTTGGTTTCCAGCCGCTTGTACAGCGGCCAGGCGGCATCGGCGTTCCACCCGGTGGCGCCGTACTTGGATTCCCATTCGTCCAGGTCCTCGCGCGGGGCCCAGAAGGCGATGCAGGAGTTGTGGCTGGAGCAGCCGCCCATCACCTTGGCGCGGGCGTGGCGCATGAAGGAGTTGCCGTTCTCCTGCGGCTCGATGGGGTAGTCCCAGTCGTAGCCGGATTCCAGCAGTTCCATCCAGCGGTCCAGCTGCAGGATCTCCGGGATATTGCGGTCGTCCGGGCCCGCCTCGACGAGGGCCACGGTGACGTCCGGGTCCTCGCTCAGCCGTGCGGCCACCGCCGCCCCCGCGGACCCGCCGCCGATGACGACGTAGTCGAACCCGCGTTCGGTCACGTCCTCGATGTTGTCGTAGTGCATCTAGTTCTCCTTGCCGTGGTCAGCAAACCAGCCGGTGACCTGGGGGCTGGTGTTCTGGTAGATGTGCTTGGCTTCCTGGTACTCGGCCAGGCCGGTGGGGCCCAGCTCGCGGCCGACGCCGGACTGGCCGAAGCCGCCCCACTCGGCCTGGGGGAGGTAAGGGTGGTAGTCGTTGATCCAGATGGTGCCGTGCCGCAGCCGGGATGCCACGCGCTGCGCCTTGCCGGCGTCCTGCGTCCAGACGGCGCTACCAGGGCCGTAGATGGTGTCGTTCGCGGTGGCCACGGCCTCGTCCTCGGTGCGGAAGGTTTCCACCGTCACCACCGGGCCGAACGCCTCGTCGGTGACCACGGACATGCCGCGGGAGACGCGGTCCAGAATGGTGGGCTGGTAGTAGAACCCGGCGTCGTACTTCTCCCCGGACGGTGCCGTGCCGCCCGTGCGGAGCCGCGCGCCCTCCTGAATGCCGCGCTGGACGTAGGCATGGACCTTGTCCCGGTGGGCGGCGGAGACCAGCGGGCCGGTCTCGGCGTCCTCGTCGAAGGGGCCGCCGACCCGGATGTCCTTCGCGCGGCGGACCAGTTCATCCACGAAGCGTTCGGCGATGGATTCCTCCACCACCAGCCGGGCGCCGGCGGAGCAGACCTGGCCGGAATGGACGAACGCGCCGTTCAGGGCGTTGTCCACGGCGGCGTCGAAGTCCGCGTCGGCGAACACCACGTTGGGGTTCTTGCCGCCGAGCTCCAGCGCCACCTTCTTGACGGTGGCCGCAGCGGAAGCGGCGATGCGCTTGCCGGTTTCCAGGCCGCCGGTGAAGGAGACAAGATCGACGTCGGGGTGTTCCGAGAGCGGGGCGCCAGCCTGGGCGCCGGCACCCGTGACGAGGTTGGCCACGCCGTCCGGGAGGCCGAGGTCCTGCAGCAGCTGCATGGCCAGGATGCTGGTGGACGGGGTCAGCTCGGAGGGCTTGAGGACGAAGGTGCAGCCGGCGGCCAGCGCGGGGGCGATCTTCCACGCCGCCTGGAGCAGGGGATAGTTCCACGGCGTAATGAGCCCGCAGACGCCCACGGGTTCGTAGACGATCCTGCTGACCACGTCGGCGTCCCCGGCGTCCACCACCCGGCCCGCCTGCTGCCCGGCGAGCCTGCCAAAGTACTCGAAGCAGGCGGCGATGTCGTCCATGTCGATGCGGCTTTCCACCATCCGCTTGCCGGTGTCCAGCGATTCCGCGCGGGCAAACTTTTCCCGGCGCTCCCGCAGTCCGGCGGCGACCTTAAGGAGGAAGGCGCCACGCTCCGGTGCCGGGACGCTGGACCAGGCGCCGGAATCGAAGGCGGCACGGGCCGCCGCGATGGCACGTTCGGTATCTTCCCGGCCTGCCTCGGACACGGTGGCCACCAGCTCCCCGTCTGCGGGGTTGCGGATTTCGCGCACCGCGCCGGACGCCGCCGGCTCCCACCTGCCGTTGATGAACAGGGAGGAGGCGGGCTTGGTTTCAGTGCTGGGGGCGGCTTCCTGGGCCGGTGTGGCGTAAGTCATAGGAAGGACAGTAATGCACGTTGAACAAGTGTTCAATACTTTTCTTGAACACTTGTTCAATGCTCATGGCACGGCTACTGTTGCCCCTGGAGCGGGTGTTTCAGGGCTGTGAGGGGCCCTGGGCGTCGCCGTTGTCGTCCGGGACCGGGGCGAGCGCGATCTGCTCCGTGCGCGCAATGCTCCGCTGGATGGAGGCCGGGTCCACCCCGAGCAACGCGGTCAGCCACACGCCATTCTGGATGACCACGATGTCCGAGGCGCGCTCCCTGCACGCCTCCCAGGACAGTCCGGGCCTGGCGCTGGACACCAGCGCCGCGAGCCCGTCGATGTACCGGTCGAAGGCGGCGGCGTTGATCTGTGCGTAGTCCTCGTCCGCCTGGGCCAGGGCCCACAGGTGCAGGCGCAGCGACAGGTAGCGCGTGGTCAGCAGGTCAGCGCCGGCAACGCGCCGGAGCGCGCGGCGCAGCTGTTCATCGGCTGCCACGGACGGGTCCGGGGCGACGAGTAAAAGGTCATGCTCATCGACGCGGCGCAGGGCAGCGCGGATCAGGGTGGTCTTGTCGTCGTAGTAGTAGTTGACCAGGCCCAGCGCCACCCCGGCCTCCCGCGCCACGGCGCGCATGCTCACGCCCGAAATCCCGTGGCGGGACAGCAGGTCCATTGCCGCTTCGAGGATGCGGGTCTGCCTGTCCACTTGTTCGCCGGAAGTCACGGCACTGGTCCCCATCTGGCCAGACTATTGCCTAACACTGCACGTGCATAACGCGGTACCGCCACGCCCTCCCCGCAACCCGATGGGGCCGCTGATGATGTTTGAAGCCTTCTTCCGCAGGGCACGGTGGTTGTACACCGGGATTGACCAGTACAGCTTGGAGAACGATGGAAAGCGCAAGCCTCATTGCCCTCTTGTTTGCCGGCGCCGTCCGCGCGGGCGAAAGCGCGCAGCCCCACGCGCCGCTACTCAGCGTGAAGCCCGGGTGGAAGCGGGCCGCGTGGCTGGCGTTCCGGAGCAGGACCGCGACTTTCCTGCACCGGCTGGCCTGGGCGCTGGAACCGGACCCGCGCTGACGCAGAAGAAGCCCTGCTTACCGCCGTAACATGCCCGGCCCGGCTCACGGCTGGGCGTGGTCCGCGCGCTCCAGCAGGCGGGACACCCCGTAGCCAATCACCAGGCCCCAGAATGCTGCGTGGATGTTGAAGAGGTTCATGCCGGAGATGGTCACCACGAACGTCACCAGTGATCCCAGGGTGAAGCTGGTGGCGAAGGCCGTGACGAAGGCCTGCTGGAGGGCCCGCAGCATCGCGATGCCACCCAGCGCCAGGACGAACTCCTTGGGCGCGGCCAGCATCAGCCGGGTCAGGGTGGGGGCAAACGCTGCGAACACCAGGGCCAGCAGGCCGTACGCCACGGCGGCCGTGTACTGGCGCTCCCTCTTCCCGGACGAGGTCAACAGGGCGTTGGTGGGACCTGTGACGCAGGCCGAA
Source organism: Arthrobacter sp. DNA4 (assembly GCF_024362385.1). Lineage (NCBI taxonomy): Bacteria > Bacillati > Actinomycetota > Actinomycetes > Micrococcales > Micrococcaceae > Arthrobacter > Arthrobacter sp. DNA4. The sequence continues at coordinate 4,217,454 of NZ_CP101466.1, read as the reverse complement.
ACGGCGCCGAAACCGGCATTCAGCACTGAAAAGGCGCCGGAGGCAATGGCGAAGGCATTCACCGGCGGGCGGTGGCCGGCGGCGCGGAGGACGGCGATGCCCTGGCCGTTTTGGACGAACAGCACGGTGAGGGCCAGTGGAACCACCAGCTCCAGCTGGGCAGCCCACGTGAATGCAGGGGCGGTGAACACCGGAGTGGCCAGGAGCGGTCCGCCGGGCGACAGCCTGAACTGCCCGCTGGCGGCCACGGCAATACAGCCTGCCACCAGCGTGCCGAGGACCGGCGGCAGGATCCTGCCAAGCCTGGGAACTGCGGTGAGGACCAGGAACGCGGCCACCATCGGGGCAGCCACCGCCGGGTTGTCCTGGGTGGAGGCAACGATGTCGGTGCCGAACTTCAGGAACACCGCGGCCACCATGGCCATCACGAGCGGCATGGGCACCAGCGCCATGGCTTTGCGCACCACCCCGGTGGCGCCCAGGGCGAGGATCAGTACGCCGGAAGTGAAGAAGGCCCCGACGACTTCGGGGAAGGCCAGGTGCTGAAGGGACGGTCCCAGGAGCACCGTGCCGGGGATGGACCAGGCGAAGCCCAGGGGCTGCCGGTAAATGAGCGACATCAGCAGCGTGGCCGCCCCGCCGGAAAAGAGAATGCCAAAAACCCAGGACGACAGCTGGCCCTGGGTCAGGCCACCGGCCGTCCCCACGGCCAGGGTAACGGCGATGGGCCCGGACGCTGCGAAAATAAGCCCGATTGCCCCGTTGGAGACATAGGACAGGCCCAGGTCGCGAAGAATCCGGCGCGGACCAGCGGGCCGGACCCCCGGGCGTTCCAGCAGGGGTTCCGGCGCCGGTGCCGGCGGGGCTGACCCGACGGATGTGGCGGCCGGGTCGGGGCGGGGATGGCTCATCGGAACTCCTGGCTGGCGCGGAAAAACCGGAGGCGCTCCGAAGCATCAGCTCCGGAGCGCCTCCGTGCGGGGGTGTCTCCCAGTTTGCGTGCTACTTCTTCTGGCCCTGCTTTGCCAGGACGTAGTCATAAACTACTTCCTCGCCCTTCCCGTCGGTACGGGGGCGGGGGTCCAGCATCAGTTCCGGCTTCACGGCCGAGGCGATGTCGTCCGCGTTGTGGGGGTCGCCGGGGAAGTACAGCTGCTGCGTGACCGGCTCGTAGCCCGGCGCGGATACCTTGATGTGGATGTGCGCGGGACGCCAGGCGTGCCAGCCGGCGGCGTTGATCAGCTGCCCGCAAGCGCCGTCCGTGGGGATCTGGTAGGGCGCCGGACGCATCGTGTTGATTTCGAACCGGCCGTCGTCGGAGGCCTTGACGGTGGCCCGGAACAGCCACTCGGGCATGCCCGGGGCGTACTGGGAGTAGAAGCCGGCGGCGTCCGCGTGCCAGATCTCCACCTGCGCACCCTGGATGGGGTTGCCGTCGGTGTCGGTGAACTGGCCGGTGAAGCGCAGCGGGGTGCCCTCTTCGTCGTCGCGCATTTCCACGGTGGCGGGCGTCTGGAGTTCCGGAGAGCCGGGAACGTAGTAGGGGCCCTCGATGGTGCCGACGGTGCCGGGACGGTCCTGGGAGTTCACGTCCTCAACGGTGTGTTCAAGCCAGACGTCGAGGAACAGCGGCCATTCACCGTCCGTGCCCACCTTGATCAGCCATGCTTTCAGGGCGTTGTATTCCTGGTAGGTGACCTGGTGCTCGACGACGATGTCGTTGGCGGCCTTGATCAGTGCGCCGGCCAGCAGGCTCACCCGTTCCTTGGATACATCCACGCGGGAGAGCTTGCCTGACGCAGCGAACCGCTCGGTCGCCTTGGAGCCTGCTTCGACGGCGGTGCCTTCGTTTTCCGTGCGGCTGTCCGTTGGGGTTTGGGTCATGACGATGTCCACCTTCTTCATTGAATGGGACAGGAAGGGCTCCTGCTCCCCACGCGGCCTGCGGGGCGGGACGTTCCACCTGCCCTGCTCGGCACCGCGTGATCTCGGTCTCAAGCGTAGGCCCGGAGATAAGGACGCTACAAATATCAACTAGGCGTCTTTTGAGTCATTATCAGTACATAAACACACCCTTGGTGGAACCTAGGTATTTGCCTGATGTGAGGCCAATCACGAGCGGCAAGAATTGCTGGACAACGTCCGCCGCCGAAGCCTCTTCCCGAGTGGACCTCCGCCCATCCGTCCAGCAATCTCCAATGAAGGAGCACGCCATGACCGAGAACCTGATCCATGCCCGCGAGGTCCTTGCCGACGCCGTGATCGACGACCGCGAGAACGGCGTCATCCGGGCCAAGCGCGAGATCTTCACCGACCAGGAGATCTTCGAACTCGAGATGAAGCACATCTTCGAAGGCAACTGGGTGTACCTCGCCCACGAGTCGCAGATCCCCAACGTGGGGGACTACTTCACCACCTACATCGGCCGCACCCCCGTGATGATCACCCGCGACAAGGACGGGAACCTGAACTGCCTGGTCAACGCCTGTTCGCACCGCGGCGCCATGCTGTGCCGCCGCAAGACGGACAACCGCACCACCTTCACCTGCCCGTTCCACGGCTGGACCTTCAAGAACTCCGGCGAGCTGCTGAAGGTCAAGGACTCCCGGAACGCCGGCTACCCCGAGACCTTCAACAAGGAAGGCTCACACGACCTCACCAAGGTGGCCCGCTTTGAGTCCTACCGCGGCTTCCTGTTCGGCTCGCTGAAGGCTGAGGTGCTCCCGCTCGAGGAGCACCTCGGCGACGCTACCAAGGTCATCGACTCGATCGTCGACCAGTCACCGGAAGGCCTGGAAGTGCTGCGCGGTTCCTCCACTTACACCTACGACGGCAACTGGAAGGTCCAGGCCGAGAACGGCGCGGACGGTTACCACGTCACCGCCGTGCACTGGAACTACGCAGCCACCACGGCCCGCCGCAGCGCCGGAGACTCCGCCAACAAGACCAAGGCCATGGACGCAGGCAAATGGGGCAAGGTCAAGGGCGGGTTCTACTCCTACGACCACGGCCACCTGCTGCTGTGGCAGGAATGGACCAACCCCCAGGACCGCCCGCTCTGGGACCGCCGCGACGAGCTTGTAGCCAAGTACGGCGAGGAGATGGCCAACTTCATGATCAACATCTCCCGCAACCTCTGCCTGTATCCGAACGTCTACATCATGGACCAGTTCTCCTCGCAGATCCGCCACTTCCGGCCGATCTCCGCGGACCAGACCGAGGTGACCATCTACTGCATCGCCCCCAAGGGGGAGTCCCAGGAGAACCGTTCAAAGCGCATCCGCCAGTACGAGGACTTCTTCAACGCCACGGGCATGGCCACCCCGGACGACCTGGAGGAATTCCGCTCCTGCAACAAGACCTACTGGGCCACCAGCGCCCCGTGGAACGACATGACCCGCGGCTCCACCCACGAGATCGCCGGCCCGGATGAGCAGGCGCAGGCCCTGGGCATGACCAGGGTGATCGCCTCCGGCGTGCGCACCGAAGACGAGGGGCTCTACCCCATCCAGCACGGGTATTGGAAGGAAGTCATGGACCTGGCCCTGGCGGAGGAAGAGGAGCGTTCCGCCCTGGAATCCGTTCCCGTCACCGCCTGAGAGAGCCCGCCGGAACCATAGAGAGCACAGAACCCATGACCAACCTGATCCACACCGCCCCGGTCCTGAAGACCGCGGAGGAGATCGCAACCCTCGAAACCGTCCGGGCGTTCCTCTACCGGGAAGCCCGCCTGCTGGATGAGCGCCAGTTCGATGAATGGCTGGAGTGCTACCACCCGGACTCCGAATTCTGGATGCCGGCCTGGGACGTGGACGACCAGCTGACGCAGGATCCCCAGAACGAGATTTCCCTGATCTACTACGACAACCGCGGCGGCATCGAGGACCGGGTGTTCCGGATCAAGACCGACAGGTCTTCGGCCACCTCCCTCCCGGAGCCGCGCACGGGCCACAACATCACGGACGTGGAGGTTGTGGCGAACGACGGCGGCAAGGTGGACGTGCGCTTCAACTGGTTCACCCTGTACTTCCGCTACAACACGACGGACACCTACTTCGGCACCAGCTACTACACGGTGGACCTTTCCGGCCCGCAGCCGGTGATCCTGAAGAAGAAAGTCGTCCTGAAGAACGACTACATCCACCACGTGGTGGACGTCTACATGATCTGACCTGCCCGTAGCCGGCGCCCGGGACGTACGGGCTCCGCACGGCAGGTCCCACTCCGTGCCCGCCGGGCACGCCCCAACTTTTCCCCGGACGCGACGACGCGCCCGCCCCAGTCAGGAGGACCCCATGGGCCACAAAGTAGCCCTCAGCTTCGAAGACGGCGTCACCAAAGTCATCAACGTCGGCGACTATGAGACCGTCATGGACGCGGCCTACAAGGCGCGGATCAACATTCCGTCGGACTGCCGCGACGGCGCGTGCGGCACCTGCAAGGCGTTCTGCGATTCCGGCTCCTTCGACCCGGGCGACTTCATCGACGACGCCATGACCGAAGAGGAGCTCGAAAAGGGCTACATGCTGACGTGCCAGGCCGTCCCGGAGTCCGACCTGGCCATCCAGATCCCGGCCACGTCCGAATCGGCCAAGACGGCGGCCGCCACCTTCAGCTCCACCATCAAGGAGCTCAACCGGCACACGGACACCACGGTGTCCTTCACCCTTGAGGTGGAGAACCGGGACGCACTGGCTTTCCTCCCCGGGCAGTACGTCAACCTCAAGGTTCCCGGTACCGACGCCGAGCGCTCCTACTCCTTCAGCAGCGGCCCCGAGGTGGACGATGCGTCCTTCATGGTCCGCGTGACTCCGCAGGGCGCCATGTCCGAGTACCTGCGCGACCGCGCCGCGGTAGGCGATGCCATCGAGTTCACGGGCCCGTACGGATCCTTCTTCCTGCGCGAGCCCAAGCGGCCCCTGCTGCTCCTGGTAAGCGGCACCGGGCTGGCCCCACTGCTGTCCATCCTGGAAAAGCTCTCCGAAAACCCGCCGTCCACCCCGGTCCACCTCATCTACGGGCTCACCCGCGAGGCGGACATCGTGGGCCTTGACTGGCTCCGCGCCTACGAGGCGAAACTGCCCGGCTTCACCTGGGACTACATCGCCTCCGAGCCCGGCACCTCCGCCCCGCACACCGGCTACGTCACCCAGATCATCGAACCGAAGCACCTCAACGACGGCGACGTGGACATCTACCTCTGCGGCCCGCCGCCCATGGTCAACGCCGTCTCCAAGTGGCTGGATACCGAAGGCATCAAGACGGCCAACTTCTACTTCGAACGTTTCGCACCGAAGGAAACCACCGGGGGCGACGCCGAAACCGGCGCCCCCGCACCGGCCGGGAAGATCCAGGCCGAAGGCGACACCATGAGCCGCGGTGAGGCCGTGTCCTCACTGGAGACCGGCCGGCTGGATTTCCGCAAGGAGGACAGCTTCGCCCAGCTGGACGCCCGCATGGGCCTGGAGCTTGCGGTCAGCGAACTGCTGCTGGGACGGCTCAGCGAACAGCAGCTTCGCCAATTCCGCCGCCTGGCCGAAGCCACCACCGGCTCGGTGCAGGGCGGGAACATCACCGACCCCGAGGAGTTCGCGCGCACCAACGAGGAATTCCACGAGTACCTCTTCACGATCTGTGACAACCCGATGCTCCTGGAGTCCTACCGGCGCCTGGACGTCCACGCCCAGATGGCCGCGGCCTTCGAAGCCGGCACGCCGATCTTCGAACGCGTCACCCAGGACCACCTTGAGATCGTGAACGCCTTCGAACGCGGCGACAAGGACCATCTGCGCGCCGTCATCACCGCCCATGCCCAGGACGCGAAGGACACCATGGCCGGGGCCATCGACGCCAAGGCCGCCCGCTGATGGCTGCGCCGTACGCCGGGCAATACGTGACCCCTGGCCGGTTCGGCGGCAAGGTCGCCGTCGTCACCGGTGCAGCCCAGGGGATCGGCCGGAAGGTGGCCGAACGCATCGGCGCCGAAGGCGGCGCCGTGGTCCTGGTGGACCGCGCGGACCTGGTTCACGACGTTGCCCGCGGCATCGACGAGGCCGCCAAAGCCTCGGGCTCGGGCGGGTCGGCCACGTCCGTCACCGCAGACCTGGAGACCTTCGCCGGCGCCACCCAGGCCATCAAGGCCGCGCTCGCAGCCCACGGCCGCGTGGACGTCCTGGTCAACAACGTGGGCGGCACCATCTGGGCCCGCCCCTACCAGGAGTACGACGAGGAGAAGATCGAGAAGGAGATCCGCCGCTCGCTCTTTCCCACGCTATGGACCTGCCGGGCAGTCCTGCTTACCATGGTGGAGCAGGGCTCCGGCACAATCGTGAATGTCTCCTCGGTGGCCACCCGCGGACTGCACCGGGTGCCCTACGCCGCGGCGAAAGGTGGCGTGAACGCCCTGACCCAGTCGCTGGCCATGGAGGTGGCCGGGCACGGCATCCGCGTGGTGGCCACCGCCCCGGGCGGCACGGAAGCCCCGCCGCGGAAGGTCAAGCGCGGGCCGGACGCCGAATCCGCCACCGAGAAGGACTGGTACCAGACCATCGTTGACCAGACGGTGGACTCCTCGTTCATGAAGCGCTACGGCACCCTGGACGAGCAGGCGGCGCCCATCGTGTTCCTTGCCTCGGACGAGGCATCCTACCTGACCGGCAGCATCCTCCCGGTGGCCGGCGGCGACCTGGGGTAGGGGCCGGTGCTGGATGGGCGGCACCAGGGGCGCCCGGGCCGCTCCGGTAGGATTGCGGCCATGACAGCGGGCTCCACCCAGGGCGAGATGGCGGAGGACTTCCCGCTGGCGGGCCGGGCCGCGGCGTTCGAGCAGCTGCTGGAAATCCTCCGAACTGTCCGCAAAGGCAAGGTGGGAACCGTTATCCTGTCCGGGCCCTCGGGCTCCGGCAAAACCGCGCTCCTGGAACTCTTCCTCGACCACTGCCGCACGGCCGCCCGCGGCGTCCGGGTGCTGTCCGCCATGGGGGACGACTGGGAGGCGCAGTTCGCCCTGGCAGGCTACTCCCAGCTCATGCGGACCCTGCCGCTCCGTACGGCGAAGGATTACGACGGCGGCCCGGCCCTGGCGCCGGGGCCCGTCGCCTCCCTGACCCCTGACCAGGTGGTCAACTACGCCTCCACGCTCAGCACCCATCTCGAAGGCCTGCAGACGCACGGCAGTGTGGTGGTCGCCGTCGACGACGTCCACAAGCTCGACGAGGAGAGCCTGCGCATCCTCACCTTCGTCATGCGCAGGCTGCACGACAAGCGGGTCCTGTTCCTGCTGACCCTCAACCCTGTTGACGCGCCCCGCGTCCCCGCCGGCGTGCTCGACTCCCTCACCGGCCACCAGGTGGCCCGCATCCCGCTGGAACCCCTCTCGCCGCAGCAGGTCCAGGACTTGGCCCGGAGCCTGTTCGGCCTGGACCTCAGCGCGACGGCGGCCCATGGCCTGGTGACGCACACCGGCGGGATTGCCCAGTCCATCGTGGAGCTGCTCCGTGAGCTGCCCCCGGAAACCTGGCAGTCGTGGTTCCCTTCCCTGCCGCCCACCTCCCGGGTGCGCGCCAGGGTCCGCAGCGTCCTGGCCGCGGCGTCCTCCGCCCTGGTCGCCGCCGCGGAAGCCGCAGCGGTGCTCGGCCCCGGCGCGGGCCTGGCCGAGGTGGCCAGGGTGGGCGGCCTGGAATCCGTCATGCCGGCGCTCGATGAGGGGCACCGTGCCGGGCTGCTGGGACTGTCCGTGAACCAGTCCCGCTCCGCCGTCGCCTTCCTGGAACCCGGCTCCGCGGAAGCCGTCTACGAACAAATCGTCCCCAGCCGGCGCATTGCCCTGCACCGGAAGGCCGCCGAAGCCGTCCAGTCCGAGGGCGAACAGCTGGGCCACCGCGTTGCAGCCACCCCGGCGGCAGACGAAGCCCTGGCCACGGAACTGGAAGAGTTCGCGCGGCGGCAGGCCATGGTCGGGGCGTGGCAGGATGCCTCCACCGCGCTGTTCTCCGCTTCGCGGCTTTCACCCGATATCCGCGACCGCAACCTCCGGCTCCTGAAAGCCGTTGACGCCCTGGTGGGCTCCGGCAACGTGGCCCAGGCGCAGGCCTGGGCCGGGGCAGTGGATGCCCTGCCGCCGTCGCCCCTGCGCTCCTCGGTGCTGGGGTACCTGTCCACCGTGTCCGGCCAGAATGACAGCGCCCAAAGCCAGCTGGAGATGGCCTGGCGCACCAGCAATCCGCAGCATGAACCCGCCGCGGCAGCACAGGTGGCCCAACGGTTCGTCCTCCACGGGGTGGCCTCCTGGGACGGTCCGATGATTACCGGCTGGGCCGAACGCGCCATGGCTCTCACGGAGCCCGGAACTCCGGCGCACATCGAGTCGGAGGCCATCTACGGACTGGGCCTCTATGCCCAGGGCCGGATAGCGGACGCTGAGGCCTCCTACCAGCGGGCCTCTGCCCAGGCGGCCGAGAATGCCCAGAAGCAGCGGGTGCAGATGGGCGCCGGCTGGCTGGCCCTGCGCCTGGACAACGCCGAGTCCGCGCTGGTGAATTTCGAGTCGGCCGCCCCTACCGAGTACCGCGGGGGATCGCTGCGGATCTCCCTGTGGGCCGAGGCCTGGCTGGCCCGCACCCACCTTGTGCTGGGCAACTGGGACGCGGCCGCCGCCACCATCTCCCGGGCAAGCGTCCGGCTGGAGACCTCGCGGATGCCGCTGATCCGGCCGCTGCTGTACTGGACGGCCGCCGAGCTGTGGTCCATGCGGGGCGACTGGGACCGGGCACGCTACTACGTGTCACAGGCCGCGGTGCAGCCGGGAACCTACCGGGCCATGCAGGTCCCGGCCAGCCTGGCCCGCGCCCGCTTCCACGAGGCACGGGCGGACTACGAAAGCGCCCTGGCTGCCCTGCAGCCGCTGGCCGAACTGGACCCCTGGACCGATCAACGGGTGTCCTTCTGGCCCTGGCAGGACACCTACGTCAACGCGCTGGTCATGACCGACAAACTCGACGCCGCAGAGACGTTCCTTACCGCGTTCGAGGGAGTGCACCGCGAGCGGGAAGTCCCCTCTGACCTGGCCCGCGTGGCGTGGGCACGGGGCCGGCTGCTGGCCGCGCAGGGGGACCCGGACACGGCAAGGGAGTACTTCGAGGCGGCGCTGGGGCACCTTCGCGGACTCAACCGCCCCTATCTGCGGGCACGGATCAGTTTCGCGTTCGGGCAAAGCATGCGCCGGGCCGGAAAGCGCCGCCTGGCGTCCTCAGTGCTGCGGGCGGCCCGGGACCTGTATGACACCCTCGGCGCGGCAACGTACGTGGAACGGTGCGACCGTGAGCTGAAAGCCACGGGCCTGGACGTGGGGAACCTGCCGGACCCGGCGGACCCGGTGCTTTCTTCGGTGGGCGGCCACCATCAACAGCTCACGGCCCAGGAACAGGCCGTGGCCGAGCTGGTGGCTGCGGGGGCAACCAACAAGGAGGCGGCCCGGGCCCTGTTCCTGGCCGAAAAGACGGTGCAGTACCACCTGACGCGGCTGTACCGGAAGATGGGAATCCGGTCACGCAGCGAACTCGCGGCCGCGTTCCGGGCCAAGGACTGACCCGGAACGCCGCAGCACTAACCGGTGGCTACTTGACGTCCGAGGGGTGCTTGGCCAGCGGGACCACACTGATGTCCATGTACGGGAACAGGGGAAGGCCCTGCAGGATCCCGTGGAGCTCGTCGTTCGATTCGACGTCGAAGATGGAGTAGTTGGCGTATTCGCCCACCACGCGCCAGATCTCGGGCCACTTCCCTGAGCGCTGCAGTTCCTGGGAGTATGCCTTCTCCGTGGCCTTGATTGCGGCGGCTTCTTCGGGAGGCATGCCGGCGGGCAGGTTGACGTCCATATGGACCAGGTACTTCATTGATGACCTCTCGGTGCTAGGGGTGGGTGTCAGTCTGTGCGGTAGTGGGCGAGCTTGTCGTCATCCACGTCAGTGCCCGCACCGGCACCTTCAGGAACGCGGATCCGGCCGCCGGTGATCGCCAGCGGCCGGGCCAGCAGGTCATCGGTCATGTCGAGGTAGTTGGACAGCTCCGCCGCGCGCTTGGCGGTGTGGGCGAAGGCTGCGCCGAACACCACCGAGGCCACCGTGCCCACCTGCGTGTCGATCTGGTTGCCGATGTAGACGTCGATGCCCATGCCCTCGGCCATGCCAACGATCTTGGCGGCTTCGGTGAAGCCGGACCGGGCGGTCTTGACGGACAGGAGGTTGGCCCCGCCGGTGAGGATCTCGCGGGCAGCCTCCCCCAGGTTGGCGGCGGATTCGTCCGCGGCAATGGGGATGGGGGAGTTGGTGACCAGGCGGCGGCGGCCCAGGACTTCGCGGGCATCGTCCGGCTCCTCAAGGAACTGCAGGCCGAGGTTGGCGGTGCGGCGCAGCACCTCGGCGGCCTCGTTGGCTGTCCAGCCGCGGTTGGCGTCCATGTACAGCTCGGCGTCCTCGCCCAGACCTTCCCGCAGCACCCTGGCGGCCTCGATGTCCAGGTTCAGCGGACGGCGGCCTGTCTTCAGCTTGAAAGTGTTGATGCCGTACGTTTCCCGGAACTCCAGGGCCAGCGCCAGGAGTTCCTCGGCGGGTTTGAAGCCAAGCATGTGGGAGACGCGCAGCGAGTCGGTGTAGCCGCCCAGCAGCTTGGTCACGGGCTGCCCCAGGGTCTTGCCGATGACGTCCCACACGGCGATGTCCACCGCGCCCTTGGCCGTCTGGTTGTGGATGGTCCTGGCCAGGACGGCCTGGATCTTTTCCCGGTCAAAGACGTCAATGCCCACCAACTGCGGGGCGAAGACATCCTGCATCACCGCGACGATGGACTTCTGCGTCTCACCGTAGGTGTACGGGCGGGGAGGGGTGTCTGCGGTCCCCACCACGCCGTCATCTGTGTGGACGCGGACCAGGACATGGTCGGCCTCGTGCACGGAGCCGGAGGCGAAATGGAGCGGGTGGCGGTACGGGATCGAGTAGGGGATCGCCTCGATGGCTGCGATCTTCATGATGGGAGGTGCCTTTCATCAGCAGGAGCCGGGTGGGGAGCGGGGGTGCCGGCAGGGGCGGAGGCGTCAGCGGTTGCCGTGGCCACAACGTCCAGGAAGTTTTGCAGGAGGGCGGACCGGTGGCCGCGCAGCCAGGCGACGGCCAGTTCCACCGGCGGAGCATTGTCGATCTCCCGGTACGCGACGCCTTCGAGCTGGAAGGCACGAACGCTGGACGGCATGACGGCGATCCCGCCGCCCGCGGCTACGAACGCCAGCATTGTGGAGGTCTCACCAACCACTTGCGTAATCCGCGGCTGGAAGCCTGCCTGGCGGCAGAGGTCCGAAGTAATGCGGTTCAGCACGGACTCCGGAGCGTAGGCGATGAAGTCCTGGTCCTGCAGTTCATGCATGGCCACGGGCCGGTCCATCGCCAGGGCGCTGAAGGAGGGAAGCGCGACGACGAGTGGCTCCTGGGTGACCACGCGGTAGTCGATCTCCTCGGACGCAACGGGGGGACGCAGCAGCGCCGCGTCCAGGGTCCCGTTCCGCAGTCCCGCTTCCATCGACGGCGTCAGCATCTCTCCGTTCAGCGCCAGCGACAGGCCGGGAAGGACCTGCTTGGTGAGCCGTGCGATCCGTGGCATGACTCCGTAGGTAGCCGACCCGGAGAACCCCACCCGAAGGACGCCGGTGGCGCCCTTGCCCACCTGGTAGACATCCGCCCGGAGCGTCTCGACGTCGTTGACGATCTGGCGGCCGCGGTCCAGCAGGAGCTGGCCCGCGGCCGTCAGGTCCACCCGCCGGGTGGTGCGGTTGAGGAGCTGGACGCCCAGCTGGTCTTCCAGCTGGCGGATCTGCTGGGACAGGGGCGGCTGGGCCATGTGCAGGCGCTTGGCCGCCCTGCCGAAGTGCCGTTCCTCTGCGACCGCGATGAAGTAGTTCAGCTGGCGGATTTCCATCCGGTGCCACCTTTCCAACGGGTCGGGGGAGGCGCGCGTGGCCTCATTGATTCATAGAGTAACCATAAAGAGCCTTACTTAGATACTTTTTCGACGTAATCTTGCTTCTCTTCAACTACGGGCAAGGCTTCCTCCACCTTGTGCTGGCGCGGTACCAGGACGGTGACGGCGCCGCCGAGCAGGGCCACCGCGCCGTATATGTAGAAGGCTGTTGCCCCGCCGATCCCCGCCCCTGCCAGCCAGCCGCCGATGATCGGGCCCAGGACCCCGCCCAGCCGGCCCACGCTGGCGCACCAGGCGACGCCGGCGGCCCGGGCATTGGTGGTGAAGTAGTTGGACTGAAAACCGTAGACCAGCACCTGGGTGCCCAGGGTTCCCACCCCTGCGGTGGCGATGAAGGTGAAGAGCAGCGGCAGGGGAAAGCTGAACGTCATCAATCCCAGGGAAATGGTGGCGAGGGCAAACGTGGCAGCGATAACCCGCTGTGGTCCGTTCCGGTCGGCCATCCGGGAAGCGACCAGTCCGCCCACCACGGCGCCGAGGTTCAGGGCCAGCGGGAAGAACAGAGCGTAGGTCCGGCCGTAGCCGTAGCCCTCCATGATCTTTGGAAGCCAGGTGTTGAGCCCATAGGTCAGCAGGAGCCCGCAGAAGGACATCAGGCCCAGCAGGATGGATGCCACGGCGAACTGGCGGGAAAAGACGGCGGCGAACCCTGACTTCCGTGGTGCGGTGCCGGCCTCCCGGATCACCTGCTCTTCGGCGAGCGGCACGCCGGTGCGCCATGCGGCGGCCAGCGCTTCCTCTTCCCGGCCCCGGGCCAGCAGCCACCGCGGGGATTCCGGAAGCTTCCGCCAGGCAATGGGCAGGATGACCAGGAGGGGCAGGGATCCAATGATGAAGAGACCGCGCCAGCCGATGCTGTCCAGGAAGGCGATGCCCAGGACGGACGCCAGCACGCCGCCCGCGGGGACCCCGGAGTAGACGATCGCATTGTAGAACTGCCGGCGGCCCGCGGGCGCGAACTCGGCCATCGTGGCGCCGGCGCTCGCGATGACGACGCCCAGGCCCAGCCCGGTGGCAAACCGGAGGGCGCCGAAGGCGGTGACGTCCGTGGCCAGGGCAGTGGCGAACATGCCCAGGGAGAACCAGGCGATGCCAGCGAGCATCAGCCGGCGGCGGCCGAAGAAGTCACCGACCGCCCCGCATGCCAGCGACCCCACCAGCACGCCGATCAGGGCCCAGGATCCCAGGAGCCCGGCGGTGGCAGCATCAAAATGACCGATCTGGCCCGCGTCCGCGAGCAGGCCCGGAAGGACGGTGCCGTAGACCACCAGGTCGTAGCCATCAAACAGGAGGGCAGCGCAGATGACGAAAGCCACCCAGTTGGCTGTCCGGGTCTCCTTTCCCGGGTTTCCGGAGATCGTGGATTGGGGGTGCGGCAGCGTCATGGCGCATGTCCTTTCAGGGGGCGGGTGGGCAGGCGTCGGGGGATTCGGATGGATCCGCGCCGGGCCTCGGCAACCCAGCCTGACAGGCAATGTGACGCACGGCATATGAGGGGAATGCCCGGTTTCCCGCCGGGGATGGATTGTGCCGTTTCCGCATATCAAAGGGACTGTTTTTGCGATGGATCCAGCGGGAACAGGCCAAATGCACCCGGCAGCAGGGGCATCCCGGCGGCGGCGGGAGGGTCGGTATCAGTCCATACGCGGCCGGTATGAACCAGGCGGCCCGTAACCATGGCCGGGGTCACGGCGACGCGGTTAGGCTGGCGGAATGATCAATCCAGCACGGCTGCACTCAGACCTGTCCCGCCTGGGCCGGGAGACGGACATGTTCCTTGCCACGGTCTCCTCCTTGTCCGATGAAGAGATGGCGGCTCCGTCGCTGTGTGAAGGGTGGACCCGTGCCCACGTCATCGCGCACGTCGCATCCAGCGGACGGGCCCTGGTTGGGCTGATCGACTGGGCCACGTCCGGGGAGGAACGCCAGCTGTACGCGTCCCCTGAAGCGCGATCGCAGGCCATTGCCGCACTGGCGGCCCTGCCGCGGGAGGAGCTCCTGGCTGAAGTGCGGGACTCGGCCACCGCTTTCGCCGATGAAGCCCGGCGGTTGACCGGGGCGCTTGCGGCGCCGGAAGTAAAGGTGGGTGGCCGGGAGCTGCCGGCAACCTCCATTGTGGCGCTGCGGATTGCCGAGGTGGTGGTGCACCACCATGACCTGGACACCGCCTGGACCATCGAGGAGGCCGACCCCGATTCGCTGTTGAACGCCATCGAAGCCGTGGTTCGCGCCATGCGTGCCAAGGGGGCGCCCGGGATGACGCTGGTTACCGAGGAACGCGACAAGTGGGTCATCGGTGACGGCGGCCTGCGGGTTGAGTCGGACCGGGAGGGCCTCCTGAAATGGCTGGCACGTGGCGACGCCGAAGATGTTGAGGCGGCAGGCCCGGTGCCCGTGCTGCCGGCCTGGTAAAGCCAAAGAAGAATCCCCGCCGGGGCACCAGCGAATTGCTGGCGAACCCGGCGGGGATTCCTTCGTCGGCGGGACGCCTACTTCTTCGGCAGGCCCGCCGGGTTCAGTTCGGACTTCTGGATGGCCTCGGAGGAGAGGCCCCAGCGGTCCAGGATCCTGGCGTAGGTACCGTCGTCAATCAGGTGGTTCAGCGCAGCCTGCGCGGCGACCGCCAGCCCGTTGCCTTTCTTCGTGGTGAAGGCGATCTGCGCGGTCAGCGGCCAGCCGCCGTTCAGCGTGCCCACCTGCTTCGTCTTCCCGTCCTGTGCCGCCTTGTACGCGGCGGCGGCGTTGGGTCCGAACGTCAGGTCCGCCCGGCCTGACTGAAGTGCAAGGCTCGAGGCCGAGTCGTCGTCGTAATACTGGAACTGGACCGGCGCCAGGCCGTTCTCCTTGTTCTCCTCGTCCCACCGCACCAGGATGGCTTCCTGGTTGGTGCCGGAGCCCACGATGATCCTCTTGCCTGCCACGTCCTTGGCTTCCTTGATCTCGCCGATGCCCGAATCACTCTTGGCGTAGAAGCCCAGGAGGTCGTTGCGGTAGGTGGCGAAGTCGAACTTTTCCTTGCGTGCCTCGGTGACGGTGACGTTGGAGAGCACGGCCTCGTACTTGGACGATTCGATGCCCAGCGGCCAGTCAGCCCACGCCACGGGCAGGACCTCGACCTGCAGGCCGAGCGACTCGCCCACGGCGTACGCGATGTCCACCTCGCTGCCGATCAGGGTCTTGTTGTCCGTGGCGAACAGGCTGAGCGGCGCCGCCCCGCCCGTGGTCACCACGGTGAGCTTGCCGTCGGCCTTGATGGCCTCCGGCACCAGTGCAGCCGCGGCGGGGTCGGCCGCGACGTTGAAGCGGTCCTGTTCCGGGGACGGGTTGAAGGTCTTGCCGGCGGAGTTGGTGGCGGACGACGACGGTGCCGGCGCCGCCGAAGCGCCGGGATCGGAGCAGGCAGCCAGTCCCAGCAGCGCTGAGAGGGTCAGGGCCACGACGGCGGCCGGCTTGGTGGTGATGGCCATGGTTCCTCCTGGGAAAGGGGGCGGAAGATGCAACGGAGTGTGCGCGTTGCAGCCACTATCCGGCAGCCCCGGAGGTGGAATCAAAGGCCTGCGACACCCTGGGATACAGGGAGTAACCGCAGTTAACCGGAGGACCGCGGCGGTCATATTCCATCCACAGCATATGAAGCCCGGACAGAAAAGAGGGGACCAGCTCAATGAGCTGGTCCCCTCTTTTACGTCGTGACGGTCAGCGCCGGCTGATTACGACAGCGCCGCGAGGACTTCCTTTGCCACGTCCTCGCTGGACTGCGGGTTCTGCCCGGTGATGAGGTTTCCGTCGCGCACCACGTTGGAGGACCAGGCCGCGCCGTTTTCGACGACGGCACCCTTCTCCTTGAGCGCGTCCTCCACCAGCCAGGGGGTGTTCTCCCCGGTTCCGCCGCCGAGTTCTTCCTCGTTGGTGAAGACCGTCAGGCGGCGGCCCTTGAAAGTGAACCCGCCGTCGTCGTCCGTTGCGCTCAGCAGCCCCGCGGGACCGTGGCAGAACGGTGCAATGATCTTGCCGTCCTTGTTCGCTGCCACCAGCAGGCGGCCCAGATCGGCGTCCTTGTAAAGATCGGCCATGGGGCCGTGGCCGCCCGGCATCACCACGGCGTCATAGCCGGCAAGGTCGACGTCGGCGAGGACCAGCGGGTGCGCCAGCTCGCCGTCGATCTTCGCGATGTAGTCCCGGAAGCCCTGGGCGCGTTCCTCGCCGCCGGCCGACTCGGGAGCCAGGCTTACCTGGTCCACGGTGGGCTTCCTGCCGCCGGGGGTGGCGATGTGGACCGTGTTGTCGGCGTCGGTATGGGTCTGGTGTGACACCACCAGTTCCTCTGCCCAGTAGC
This sequence comes from Arthrobacter sp. DNA4, assembly GCF_024362385.1. NCBI lineage: Bacteria > Bacillati > Actinomycetota > Actinomycetes > Micrococcales > Micrococcaceae > Arthrobacter > Arthrobacter sp. DNA4. The sequence continues at coordinate 4,201,091 of NZ_CP101466.1, read as the reverse complement.
CGGTGGGGTGCTCGCTGCCGTCCTTCATGGTGAGGGAATCTGCGGCCGATACGACCATCAAAATGTTTGCCATGGTGTTTCTCCTGTCTTAGCTGACGTGAGTGGCTGGAAGCCGCTTGCTACTTGCCTGCTGCTTCAAGCTCAGCGTACGTGGCGTCGTCGAGCGTGATGCCGGCGGCGGCCATGTTCTCTTCGAGGTGCTGCACCGAGCCCGTGCCGGGGATCGGCATCATCACGGGGGAGCGGCGCAGCAGCCAGGCCAGGGCCACCTGGGAGGTGGTGGCGCCCAGGCGCTTGGCCGCCTCATCCAGCGGGCCGCCCGGCTGGGCGAGTTCGCCGGCGGAAATCGGTGCCCAGGGGATGAAGCCGATGCCGTTCTCCTCGGAGTAGCGGAGCACGTCCTCGGAGCTGCGGTCGGTCAGGTTGTAGCGGTTCTGGACCGTGGACACCGTAAAGTGCTTCCCAGCCGCCTCCAGCTCCTCGACGCTGACCTGGGACAGGCCCAGGGCGCGGACCTTTCCTTCGTCCTGGAGTTCGCGCAGCACGCCGAACTGCTCCTCGGCGTCCACCTTGGGATCGATCCGGTGCAGCTGCAGCAGGTCCAGGGTGTCCACCTTCAGCTTGCGCAGGCTCAGCTCGGTCTGCTGGCGCAGGTATTCGGGACGGCCAACGGGAATCCACTTGTTGGGCCCGGTCCGGGTGAAGCCCACCTTGGTGGCGATCTTCAGCCCCTCCTTGTACGGGTGCAGGGCCTCGGCGATGATTTCTTCGCTGATGTTGGGTCCGTAGGAATCGGCGGTGTCGATGAAGTCCACACCGAGTTCGACGGCGCGGCGCAGCACAGCCACGGCGGCCTGGCGGTCTGCGGGCTCGCCCCAGACGCCGTCACCCACGATGCGCATGGCACCGAAGCCGAGCCGGTGCACGGTTCCCAGATCCTTGAGGTCGATCGTCGCGGACAGTTCCAGCTGGTTCGTTGAATCATGGCTCATAGGGGCGGCAACCTCATCAGTGTGCTGAGTATTCCGGAAAACACGAAATAACCCCGGCCCCGCCGTGGTTATGCATCAAGTGCCCGCCGCGATCCGACC